>JAZRVW010000061.1:0-62991 GCA_045599385.1 Oscillospiraceae bacterium
CTTTCGCAGTTCAAATCAATTTATGATTGCTTTCTAGCTCTCAAAGAAATTTTTATAGTCATTTCTGACTTTAAAGAACCCTTTTCTGGTGCTTATTTTAGCATAAGCTTTGTTCTTACATTATCTAATTTTCAAGGTACATTGCTTGCCGCTCTGTTGAGCGGTCAGCTTTACTAGAATAGCACAATCAAACCACTTTGTCAACAACTTTTTTCAAGTTTTTTAAAAAGTTTTTCGACCGCTTTATTCTGTTTTCGCCCCTCTCTTGAGGCGCTTTGTTAGAATAGCACGCAAAACCGCCTTTGTCAACACTTATTTTCGTATTTTTTCTAACTTTTTTACTGCAAATTTTGCCAACCCTAAATATTGTGGAACATATCGTACATAATAACAATATGTCTGATTTTAACCTTTTTTCCCGTCAGAAAAATTCTGACGATGGGCCGCACAAATTGCGTGAGCCGCGTTTTCCCGAGCCCATAAGCTCCGAAACGCTCAAAAATATATTTGCCAATTGCGCCGACTTTCAAACCCGCAGCATTTCTCCGGGACTCGCTCCTGACAAAAAACTTTTTGTCTGCTGGCTTGACGGAACCGTTGACGGCACCGCGGTAAGCGAGGAAATCCTGCGTCCGCTGACCGACATTCTCCGCACGGGGTTCAATCTCACAGCTGAGCGTATTATGGACGGTGCGGTATTCAGCGGTCAGGCCATGCACCGCACCGAAACCGACAAGCTTGTGACGGACATTACCCAAGGCTGCGTTGCCGTAATCTTTGACGGCAGCGGCGAGGCTGTTTCCTTTGAGGTACGCACCCAGAACGTGCGCAGCATTTCCGAGCCCCAGATGGAGAAATCCCTCAAGGGCTCAAAGGACAGCTTCACGGAGCGCCTGCGCATTAACACCGCGCTTGTGCGCTCACGCATCTGCAATCCCGCCCTGAAGATTCAGAACACCCTCATCGGCAGAAAGAGCGAAACGCGTGCTGTAATTATATATGTAGACGGAGTGGCAAATCCCGCCCACATCGCCGAGCTTCAGAAGCGCCTTGACGCCATTGACGTGGACGGTGTTCTGGCTACGGGAAACCTTGAAGAATACATTGTTGACCACCCGCGCTCCGCCTTTCCCCAGCTTATTCACACGGAACGTCCCGACCGTTTTGCTCGGCAGCTCCTCAACGGCAGGGTAGGGCTTATTGTTGACGGGCTTCCCGTTGCCTTTCTCATTCCCGCCACCTTTGCGGAATTTCTCCGCGTTCCCCAGGACGATTCCCTGCACTTTTCCATTGCTTCGGTACTAAGCGTAATCCGCTGGATTGCCCTGGTGCTTGCGGTGGCCTTGCCCGCCTTTTATGTGGCGGTTGCCATGTACCACCAGGAGATGATTCCCACAAAGCTCCTCATGTCCATTATCCAATCTAAGCAGAATGTTCCCTTTTCCACCGCCCTTGAAATTCTCGGAATGCTCATCGCCTTTGAGCTTTTGCAGGAGGCAAGTCTGCGGCTTCCCGACCCAATTGCAGCCACCACCTCAATCATCGGTGCGCTCATCGTGGGTCAGTCCGCTGTGGAGGCCAAGGTGATTTCGCCCATTGCCGTAATCGTCGTTGCCCTTGCGGGCATATCGGGCTACGCCCAGCCCAGTCAGGACATGGGCGCAGCTCTGCGGATATGGCGTTTTCTTTTCGTGCTTGCGGCGGTGCTTGCGGGACTTTTCGGAGTTGCCGCGCTCATGTGCCTCATGGTGTGGCGGCTGTGTGCCATGGACAACTTCGGCATCAACTACACCGCGCCCATATCCGACGGCAGACCGCGAAGCCTTGCCCGCACATTTCTGCGAAAGCCCAAGCCCAAGGACAAGTTCCGCGAGGAAGAGCTTCAGCCGCCTGACAGGAGGAAACAGCTTTGAAACGTATATTTAAATGCATTGTGCCCCTGCTGTGCCTTTCGCTTTTATCGGGCTGCAGCAGCGGCAGCATATATTCAAACTACCGCGAAACCGAACAGCTCATGGTGGTGCAGACCATGGGCTTTGACCGTTCCGACAAGGGCTTCACCGTTTCCGTTTCAACGGGCGGCGGGGATAAAATCACACGCATGGCTGCCGATGCGGGAAGCATTACCCTCGCGGAGCAGAAGATGCAGGATTACAGCGCCGCGGAGGAAATTTTCTATGCCCACACAAGCTACATCGCCATAGGCGAAAACGCGGCAAAATCCGGACTTTCCCACTACCTTGATTTCATCGGACGCTCAACCCAGATGCGCATGGACACGCCGCTTTTCATCGTGTCACGCGGCAGCGCCTCGGAGCTTGTGCTGGGCTCGGGCAACGAGGAGTACGATGCCACCGACGTGCTGAAATCCCTTGAGCGTAACGTTAAAAAAAGAGGCGACCTGCGCATTTTCACCGCAGGCGAGGTCACGGCTCAGCTTGACCGCAACGGCTCCGCCTTGATATGTGCCGTAAAGTGCGTAAAGGCGAAGGACTCCCTCTACGGCTCAGAGGACGAGCTTACCGCGCTGCCCGACGGCTACGCCATAATAAAGGACAAAAAAATGATAGGTCAGATTTCCTACCACGATTCACTTGCGGTGGGCCTTCTGCAAAACGAAGCAGGCCCCTGCCGTCTTACCGTCAGCACCGAGAACGGCAGCGCCGCGCTTCAGCTTGATGACTGCGAGTGCAAAATCGAGCCCGTAATGGAAAACGGAAGTCTTCGCGCTCTGCGCATTGACGCAGAGCTTCACACCGCGCTTTTTGAGCGCGGCGAGGGACTTAAGCTCGACGATGTGCGCGGTGCGCTGGAGGAGGATATTAAGCTACGCTTTGAAAACGTTCTAAGCCTTTCAAAGCTGACGGGCTGCGATTTTCTCCAGCTTGGAAGCATTCTCGAAACCCGCAGTCCGCTTTCCATGCGCGGAATGGGTCAGAATTTTCAGGAAGCACTGCCCGATATCTACTTTATTATAAATATCAGCGCGGAGATTGACCGCAGCTTTGATGCCGAAAGGGAGGTTTCAGCGTGAACCAGTACAACCGCCGTCAGCTTTCGGCGCTGGCCTTTGTCTTTTCCCTTGCACCCATGATGCGCCTTATCCCCAAGCAGAGTGCCGCAGAGGCTCAGAGCGGAGCATGGCTTACTCCGCTTATCGCTCTGCCTTTTATTATAATGTATATAGTGTTCCTCTCCGCCTTTCTCAAGCACCGTCACGCAGGAGAGGGCATGGGCGAAATGATTAAGCGTGCCGCGGGAAGCTTTTTCGGCAGCGCCGTGCTTGTTCTCATCGCCGCAAACGCTCTTTTCTACTGCGGCTTTATTCTCCGTTCGGGCGCCGACCGCTTCGTTTTCTCAATCTATCCTGCCGCAACGCATATCCCCTTTGTTTTTGTCATGCTCATACTGGGCTTTATTGCGGCGCTGGGCCCGAAAAAAGCCATTGTGCGCTTCGCAAAAATTTTTTCGCCCATTCTTGCGGCGGTGCTTGTGCTCGTTCTGTTTTTCGGGCTGATTACCATTGACGCGGCAAACCTTTTTCCCGTGGTGCAGGGCAACATCACACCGCTTCTTCTGGGCGCAATCCCCGTTTTCAACATCTACGCGGCGGTACTTATGTACTGCTCCTTTCTTGAGGACAAAAGCGCGCTTGAGGAGGGGAGGACAAAGCACTATGCCCTCTGGATACTGCCCGTGACGCTTCTGCTGACGGCGGACATTGCCGCAATCATCGGCAACTTCGGCCACACCATGACCGCACAGCTTACCCACCCGTTTTTCACCATGCTCCGCGACATCACGCTTTTCAATACCATTGAGCGCATTGAGGCTTTTGTGGTTGCGCTGTGGGTTATCCCCGATTTTATCGTCTTTGCAACCGTGCTTACCGTTGCGGTAAAGTGCCTTCAGCTTGTTTTTGACTTCAGGCCTCCCGAGACCGCGGCGCTTACAGATATGAAAAACGGCCGCTGGCTGATTGCTCTGTGCGGAGCAATCGCAGCAGCCGTGGCCTTTACGCTTTCAAAAAACGACGCGGTTATGCAGCAGTATTCGCTGTATGTGGTTCCCATGCTCAATCTCGCGGTGTGCCTTGTGCTTCTGCCGCTATGCTTTGTAATAGGGAAAATACGAAAGAAAATCTGACGCAAAAAGCAAAAGCACCTGAACTAATGTTCAGGTGCTTAATACTTGAATCAATTATGCCATCTTGTTGAGCTTGACGGTCATAGCAGACTTCTTGTGGGCTGCGTTGTTCTTGTGAAGCAGGCCCTTTGCTGCTGCCTTGTCAACAGCCTTGACTGCTGCCTTGTAGTTTTCCTCGGCAACTGCCTTGTCACCGGCTTCAACAGCTGCGTCAAACTTCTTCATGACGGTCTTGAGTGCGGTCTTGTCAGCGCGGTTCTTTGCGCGGAGCTCCTTGGACTTCTCGTCTCTCTTCATTGCGGACTTAATGTTGGGCATTGTGGCACCTCCTTATAACTTAGTAACAAAAATCCTCACGGGATTTTCCGGCGAAAACCGCCGGTTTACGCCGGCTATCAGACTGAAGGGTTAATCATCTGATGGTTACTGCCGTTGGGACTGATAACAATAACGAATGCGAGTAGACGCTCGCGGATAGTTATTATAGCAACGAAATTTCCAAAAATCAAGGATTTTTCTTGATTTTTCAAAGATTTTTTTGCACTAATAATTTTTTGTGCCAAATCGGAAATACTACCACTATATCTTGTGAAGGAGCGATTATTTTGCAGAATAAATTCGTCAGAACAGACCTTGCCCTCGATGCCCATGAAATTTACAGCGGCGAGCTGGGAGAAATCAAGGGCGCTTCGCTGGAGAAATATGACTCACGCGGCTTTTCCGTAACGGAAATGAGCATCTCAACCTCTGATGCAGCTGATATATTATGTAAACCTATAGGAAAATATTATACAATCGAACTTAAAAAATTTATTGAACGCAGAGAAAATGCCTTTTCAGATGCGGCAAGCTCCATTTCCGAGCTTCTGGAAAAGTTTGAAGCCGTTCAATCAGCGGAAAGCTTTCTCATTGCCTGCCTCGGCAACGGCAGAATAACGCCCGATGCCATCGGACCGAAAACCGCCGATTCGCTTATTGTTACACGCCATCTGATTTCTTCTGCACCTGAAACCTTTGCGGCTTTTTCCTCGGTTGCCGTTTTGCGCACAGGCGTTCTCGGCACATCGGGAATTGAAAGCGCCGACACACTCAAATCAATCTGCGATACCGTGAAGCCCGACTGCGTCATCGCTGTTGACGCTCTTGCGTCTTCAGAGCTGAGCAGGCTCTGCAAAACTGTCCAGATTTGCGACAGCGGAATATCTCCCGGTTCAGGCGTTGGCAACAACCGCGCTCAGCTCAACGCTGAGGCTCTCGGTGTTCCGGTTATTGCAATGGGCGTGCCTACCGTCATTGATGCAGCCGCATTTACCGACTCGACGGAGGCCAAGGGGCTTTTTGTTACTCCGAGAAATATTGACGAGCTTGTTTCCTCTGTTTCAAAGCTGATTGCCTACGGAATCAATCTGGCCCTGCACAGCGGTCTCACCGTTGAGGACGTTGATATGCTTGTGGACTGATGTTTCACGTGAAACAATATATCCGTTAAAAATGCTGTTCAGATAAAAAACGAAATTTGTTTCACGTGAAACATTGAAAAACACACAAAAGCTTGCTATAATACAATTAATAACAACAAAGAGGTGAGTTTATGGCCAAAATCATTGCCGTTGCCAATCAAAAGGGCGGCGTTGGCAAAACAACAACCTGCGTCAATCTCTGCGCGGCGCTTCACGCAAAGGGAAAAAAGGTCCTGCTGATTGACTGTGATCCCCAGGGCAACAGCACATCAGGCATGGGCGTGAGGAAAACCGAAAGCCCCAATTGCTATGATTTGCTGACAAAAGGAACTTTTGTGCTCGATTGCATCAGAAAAACCATTTTCGGCGATGTAATTCCCTCAAACAAGGACCTTTCGGGCGCATCTGTTGAGCTTGTAGACAAGAAAAGCCGTGAATTTATACTGAAAATTGCAATTCAGACCGTCTACAGCGACTATGACTACATATTTATTGACTGTCCGCCCTCGCTTGAGCTACTGACACTCAACGCATTTGTTGCCGCAGACAGCATTCTTATTCCCATGCAGTGCGAATACTATGCCCTTGAAGGCATTGCGGACCTCATGACTACCATCAGAATGTGCAACAAGCGACTTAATCCCACACTGCACATTCAGGGCATACTGCTTACCATGTACGACACACGCACAAATCTTACTCAGCAGGTAACCGCCGAGCTTAAGCAATACTTCGGCGACAAGGTTTACGAAACCGTAATTCCACGCAGCGTAAGACTATCCGAGGCACCGAGCCACGGAATACCCGGCGTTGTCTATGACCGCATAGGCAAGGGCAGCCGCGCTTACATGAAATTGGCGGAGGAATTTCTGAAAAAAGAAAATAAGGACAAAAAAGGAGGCTGAACATGGCAAAAGACAGCAAAAAAGGCCTCGGAACAGGCTTGAGCGCGCTTTTCGGGGAGGATTTTCTTGCCGATGAGGAATCCGGCGAGCTGCTGTATCTTCCAATTGCGAAGGTAGAGCCGCGCGCAGAGCAGCCCAGAACGCGCTTTGACGACAACGCTTTGCAGGAGCTTGCGGACTCAATTGCCCAGTACGGACTCATTCAGCCAATAACAGTGCGAAAGCTTGACAGCGGTTACTATCAGATAATCGCTGGCGAGCGCCGCTGGCGAGCATCGCGCATGGCAGGTCTTGCGGAGGTTCCCGTAAGAGTGATTGAAGCTGACGACCGCAGGGTTGCCGAGCTTGCGCTGGTGGAAAATCTTCAGCGAGAGGATTTAAACCCCATTGAAGAAGCCATGGGCTACAAGGCGCTCATAGAGGAGTACGGTCTCACACAGGACGAGGCAGCAAAGAGCGTCGGCAAATCACGTCCCGCAATCACAAACTCCATGCGTCTGCTTTCCCTCGGGGAAAAGGTGCTGGAGATGGTGGAAAAGGGCATGCTCTCCGCAGGTCATGCAAGGGCGCTGCTTCCCATTGAAAGTGCGGAGCTGCAGCATGAGCTGGCACAGCAGGTCATCTCAGACGGTCTTTCCGTGAGAAAAACCGAGCAGCTTGCGGCAAAAACGCTTAAAAAACTGCGCACACCCGAAAAAAAGGCGGACGAAGGCGATGAAATCGTTGTGGACTACATCGCGGAAACCTCAAATATGCTCAGCAGCAGCCTTGCGCGCAAGGTCAGCATTGAGCAGGGAAAGCGGCGCGGTAAAATCGTCCTTGAGTATTATGACAGCGACGACAGAGAGGCGCTTATCTCAAATCTCATGCGAATGGGAAGCTCGTGGGCTGAAAATAAACACTAATTGTAATATCGTTATAACAAGGAGTTATATTTATGCTTGATATTAAGTTTATCAGAGAGAATCCTGACATAGTAAAGGAAAACATTAAGAAGAAGTTCCAGGACGCAAAGCTTCCTCTCGTTGACGAGGTGCTGGAGCTTGACAAGCTCAACCGTGCCGCCATCACCGAGGCAAGCGAGCTCCGCGCAAGCCGCAACAGTCTTTCCAAGGAAGTCGGAAAGCTCATGGGCATGGCAAAGAAGGACCCCTCCAAGCTTGAGGAGGCGGAAAAGGTCAAGGCTCAGGTAAAGGCAAACGCAGAGCGTCTTGCAGAGCTTGAAAAGCTTGAGGAGGAATACGCCGCACGTATTCACACCATCATGCTGACCATTCCCAACATCATCGACCCCTCCGTTCCCATCGGTCCCGACGACAGCGCAAACGTTGAGGTTCAGCGCTTCGGTGAGCCCGTCATTCCCGAATACGACATTCCTTACCACACCGAGATTATGGAAAGCTTCAGCGGCGTTGATATGGACTCTGCAGGCCGCGTTTCCGGCAACGGCTTCTACTACCTCATGGGCGACATTGCACGTCTGCACTCCGCAGTTCTTGCCTACGCCCGCGACTTCATGATAGGCAAGGGCTTCATCTACTGCATTCCTCCCTTCATGATTCACGGCAACGTTGTTGAGGGCGTTATGAGCCAGACCGACATGGACGCAATGATGTACAAGATCGAGGGCGAAGACCTTTACCTCATCGGCACAAGCGAGCACTCCATGATAGGCAAGTTCATCGACCAGATTATCCCCGAGGAAAGCCTGCCCCAGACTCTCACCTCCTACAGCCCCTGCTTCCGCAAGGAAAAGGGCGCCCACGGCATTGAGGAGCGCGGCGTTTACCGCATTCATCAGTTTGAAAAGCAGGAGATGATAGTTGTCTGCAAGCCCGAGGACAGCATGGACTGGTACGAAAAGATGTGGCGCTACAGCGTTGAGCTGTTCAGAAACATGGACATTCCTGTACGTCAGCTTGAGTGCTGCAGCGGCGACCTTGCCGACCTTAAGGTCAAGTCCTGCGACATCGAGGCATGGTCTCCCCGTCAGCAGAAGTACTTCGAGGTCTGCTCCTGCTCCAATCTTGGTGACGCACAGTCCCGCAGACTTAAGATGCGTGTAAAGGGCGAGGACGGCAAAATGTATCTGCCCCACACCCTCAACAACACCGTTGTTGCTCCTCCCCGTATGCTCATCGCATTCCTTGAAAATCATCTGCAGGCCGACGGCAGCGTAACCATTCCCGAGGTGCTCCGTCCCTACATGGGCGGCATCGAAGTCCTCGTTCCCAAAAAGTAAGCACTAAAATTAAAATAAAAGAAAGTGAGTAAAAAAAATGAAAAAGTTTCTTGAAGAGTTCAAAGCATTTGCAATGCGCGGCAACGTTCTTGACATGGCAGTCGGCGTTGTCATCGGCGGCGCTTTCACCGCAATCGTAACCGCAATCGTTGAAAACCTTCTCACCCCCATCATCGGCCTTCTGATTCCCGACAGCACCTTTGCAGAATGGGCTCCCTGCGGCTTCGGCGTAGGCGCAGTCATCAACGCAATCATCACCTTCATCATCACCGCCTTTGCAGTATTCCTCATTGTCAAGGCTGTCAACAAGCTTGGCGAGATGAAGAAAAAGGAAGCCGAAGAGGCAGTTGAGGAAGTCGTTGAGGAAGCAAAGCCCTCCACCGAGGAGCTGCTTGCAGAAATCCTTGCAGAGCTGAAGAGCAAGTAATTTATACATAAAAAACAGCCGCTCCTGCGGCTGTTTTTACCCTTTGAAGATATGAGAAAAAGCTTAGTAATTCTACTGCTGCTGACGGTGATATTCCTCGCCGCCTGCGGCACGGCGGAAACAGAAAAAACGCCCGCCGAAAGCAGTTCACCCGTGCAGTCGTCAGCACCTGTCGAAAGCTCCGCTCCCGAGGAAACCCCCGTTCCGGAGGAGGTTTTCGAAGGTCCGTTTTATCTGAAGGTCAATACCGAATGCAACACCGTCACCGTCTATTCCATCGGCGAAAACGGTGAGCTCACTCCCTGCAAGGCCATGGTCTGCTCCACGGGCAGAGCAACGCCGCAAAACAGCGTGTACGACCTCACATGGCAGGGAAAATGGGAGTGGCTTGCGCTCTTCGGTGATGTTTTCGGCCACTACTGCACGCAGATAACGGGAAACATCCTGTTCCACTCCGTACCCTATCTGGAAATGGGCAACTGCGCATCGTTGGAGTACTGGGAGTTTGACCAGCTCGGCACCACCTGCTCTCTGGGCTGTGTGCGGCTGCAGGTGATTGACGCGAAGTGGATTTTCGACAACAAGGAAGAGATTACCGCCGTTGAGTTTTACTCCGACGCAGACCCCGGTCCTCTGGGAAAACCCTCTGTGGAGAATGTGGGCGGCAATCTGGACTGCAGAAACTGGGACCCCACGGACCCCGACCCGAACAATCCATGGAATTTCGTCGATTGAGAGCCACTTCGTTGGGCTCTCAATCGAGTTTTGCGTTCACGCACATATCGCTCCGTAAAACGAATTAAAATTTATTTGCCGCTTCGCGTCAAACTCTGCGAGGCACAAAAAAGACACACCTCACGGTGTGTCTTTTTTATTTGCTGTTTCACACGATGTCGCGGTAGAGGAAGCACACTATCTGCGCTCTTGTGCAGGTGTCGTTGGGGCAGAAGTGAATTGCGTCCTTGCCGTAAGCCACACCGCTGTATGCTGCCCAGACGATTGCATCATTGTAGGGGCTGAAGTAGCTCACATCAACAAAGGGGCAGATTGCGAGGATACGGGGTGAGCCTTCATAGCGGTAGATAAAGGTCACAATCTGTCCGCGGGTGCACTGCTCATTGGGGCAGAAGTGGCTTGCATCTTTGCCATTGGTGATGCCCTTTTCCGCTGCCCAGATTATCGCCTTGTAATAGGGGCTGTCGGAGGAAACGTCAACGAAGGGGCAGGTTGAAGAGGTGGGCTCGGGACTGCCTGCGGCACGCCACAGGAATGTTGCCGCCTGACCTCTTGTGCAGGGTGCATCGGGGGCAAAGGTGGTTGCGGAAAAGCCGCTGACAACGCCTTCGCTGTACGCCCATTTAACCGCTTCATAGTAATACGCATTTGTGGGAACGTCCTCGAAGAAGCCCACGGGGCTCTGTGCTTCAAAGAAGCTGGCAGGAGTTACTTCAAGCCATGCGCGTCCGATTTCGGGGCAGTGTGCGCAGAGAATGTTGAGAATATTTCCGATCAGAGTAAGTGTGGTGTCGGGATATTCCTTCAGCATAACGAGGAGCTTGGGAACCAGGTTGCCCAGCATTGCGCGGAGCTGGTCGCCGTCATAGCCTGCGGCACCCGCTTCAACAAGGGACTCCATGAGAAGATCAACGGTGACGTCAACAAGGGTACCCTCCGCAATCATGCCCTTGATTGTCAGGGAGTTAATCAGCGCCTCAAGATTTTCAAGCTCGGTGAATTTCTGTCCGAAGATTGAGAGGGCCTCGGCAAGATGGTCTGTCCTGCTTCCGAGAATCGTCATGGAAATCTCTCTGAGGTCAGCCTGGAGATTGTCAACATATTCCTCACGTGTGGGCGCAAGGCAAGCTGTTATTGCGTCGATCGCTTCGTCGAAGAACTCCATCTGAGTCATGCCGCTCTTCTCGATTGCGGTTGCGGGGTTAAGGGATATGTAGTGGAAGGCGTCAATCAGGTCAAACGGGATTCCGCCGATATTCATGTTGTCCATGGTGCCGATAATGGCGTCTGCCTTAGGCTTGAGGGCATAGTAGTAGTTTCCGTCGAACTGGCGGCAGGGCAGATAATAGTCAACACCGAAGCGGCTGTGTCCCCACTTGGAAAGACTTACGACGGGAACAATGTCGTTTACATTGACAATGTTGTGAATGTTCCAGTAAACAGAATCGCGGCAGTTTTTGTCGGCAGTACCCTGAGGCGCCTCAAAGGTGTAACAGTAGAGGTCATCGAGGTCAAAAAGCACGTTCTCGCCGAAGTCAAAGCCCTGGTCGATTTTGCCGCCCATCATATTTGCGGTGATTGCGCTGCGGCTGTAGCCTGTAAGCCAGATTTTAATATTGCCTGTGATGTTTTTTTCTGCGATGTACTCCTTCACATAGTCAAGAGCCTGGTCGCGCGCCTCTGCAAAGCCCTGATGGTCGCCGCTGTAGCCGAGTGTAAGATTGCCGGCCCACTCGTTGCCGTAGCCGTGGCCACGAACGCCGACAGCAAGCAGAGTGTACTCCTTCCCGTCGTCAACCAGCTTCTTTTCGCCAATGCTTACGCCGATGGAGTCACCCGTGGGCTCATGGGTGGAGTAGTAGTTTGCGCCAATGTTTTCAAAGCCGCACTTGCTCATGAGGTCAATGAAATTCTTGTTCGCAACAGACCAGTCACCCTCTACGGTAACGCTCAGGGAGCGTACCATATCCATGGTCATCTTTGCAAGCTCGTGGTTGTACTCATAACCGGAATGGGTAAAGTATTCGTCGCTGTAGGTAAAGTGGTAGCTGGGATCCGTGTCACTCAGAAAGTGGAGCGATGCCAGGTATTTGTACTCGCCCGTTATGGTTTCATACTCTTCAGACGGACTCGCGAATGCGGTTGCGCAAAGGCCGAAAACCATTACAACACACAGAAAAAGACATAGTAATTTCTTCATATTCTTTCCCCCTGATTATATAGAATGTTCGTGTATTATTATACAGCTTGTCGAACAAAATGCAACAAAAAAGACGCCAACTGGCGTCATTTTTTGTGTTTTTCGAACTATTTCAAATGATTTTTTAAATATTTCTGATGTTGGGGGATTTTGAAATCGTTCCGTAGAGGGTGATACCGCCGACGGCACCGAAGGCAGCCTGAATGAGATTTGTCGGCAAATCGCCAAGGGCCGCCATGCCGTATTTCAGTACGAAGCAGTCATAGCAGAAGTAGCCGGCAATCATGATAAGCTCCGCGATTAACGCGGCCGGCAGCGCATTGCGCGCTGGCTTGTGTCTGCTGCATTTTTTCAGAACAAAAGCTGCGGTGATCGCCATCAGCGCCTTTATCACAAAGGTTGCGGGCGCATACAGCGCGTAGCCTGCAAGCAAATCCGCAATGGCGGAGCCGAGTCCCGCCGCAAACGCTCCCCACCGGGAGCCGAGGAGAAAGGCTCCCAGAAGCACAACCGCATCACCCGCGTGGATATAGCCAATGCCCGCGGGGAAGCGCAGCATAGTTGCTCCGCAGGTGAGCGCCGCAAACAGTGCCGAATATACAAGTTTTTTTACGGTGTTATCTTTCATTGTTCTGTGCATTGTAGAGCTTTGCGTAAAGCCCGTTTTGTGCCAATAATTCCTCGTGACTTCCGCGCTCGGCGATTTCGCCGTGCTCCACAACGGCAATGTAATCCGCGTTGCGTATGGTGGAAAGCCGGTGGGCGATTATGATGCTGGTGCGGCCCTCGGAAAGACGGTCAAGACTTGCCTGAATGCGCTGCTCCGTGACGGTGTCAAGGGCGCTTGTTGCCTCGTCAAGAATGAGTATGGGCGGGTTTTTGAGAAATACTCTCGCTATTGAAAGCCTCTGCTTCTGACCACCCGAAAGCATTACGCCGCGCTCGCCGATATAGCTGTCGTAGCCATCGGGCATTTCCATGATTTCCTTGTGGATTTCCGCCCGCTTTGCAGCCTCGATTATCTCCTCATCGGTGGCGTCGGGGCGTCCGTAGCGGATATTGTCGCGTATCGTTCCCGCGAACATATAAACGTCCTGCTGAATCATGCCGATGCTCCTGTGAAGCGACTCCTGCGTCAGCTTCCGCACGTCAAAGCCGTCAACGGTGATTGCGCCCTCGTTAATCTCGTAAAAGCGCATGAGAAGCTGGCACATTGTGGTTTTGCCGCCGCCGGAGGGGCCGATGAGCGCCACGCTCTGACCGTGCTTCACCTCAAGATTTATGTTCTTCAGAACGGGCATTTTATCGTAGCTGAAGCTGAGGTTTTTAAACTCGATATCGCCCTTTGCGTTTTTCAGCTCTTCCGCGTTTTCGCTGTCCTTAATGCGCGGCTCGGTGCGCATTAGCTCAAGGAAACGTGAAAATCCCGCCGAGCCCTGCATATACTGCTCCACAAACTGAGCAAGCTTGCGCACGGGAGTCACGAAGGTGGAAACATAGAGGGTGAAGGTCACGAGGACGATATAGTCCATCTGTCCCTTCATAATCAGAAATCCGCCCACGGCAATTATCGCAACGGGCATAATGGAAAGGGTGAACTCCATGCCGCTCTGGAAAAGTCCCATGGCGTTATAGTAGTCAACCTTCGCCGTGCGGTACATATCGTTTGCCTCTCTGAAGCGCTCCCGCTCAACCTTTTCGTTGGCAAAGGCCTTTGCGGTACGTATGCCGCCCACAGAGGTTTCGATGGCGGAGAAAATAACGCCCGTTTTCTTCTTGACCTCGATGTTTGCGTTGCGCATTTTAAGGCGCTGGGACAGGGTGAACCATATACACAGCGGCAGGAGAATTACCAGCACCAACGTAAGCTGCCACTGTATTGTGAACATGAGAATGATTGCGCCCACAATGGTGAGCGTGCAGATGAGAACATTCTCAGGTCCGTGGTGAGCAAGCTCCGTTATCTCGAAAAGGTCGCTGGTGAGGCGGCTCATGGTCGTACCCGTGCGGTTTTCGTCGAAGTATTTAAAGGACAGCTTCTGCACATGGGTAAACAAATCCTCGCGCATATTCGCCTCAATACGCACGCCCATTTTGTGACCTACAACGGTGATGATGTAGTACATCAGGCTCTTGAGCAGATAGGCAATCACAAGTATGCCCATGACGGTGAAAAAGGTCCTGTAAAGGCTTTGGGGCAGATAGGTCTGCATGGCGTTTTTCGACACGTAGGGGAACACAAGGTCGATGACCGCAACCGTCACAGCGCAGAGCATATCAATGGCGAAAAGCCGTTTTTCGTCCTTAATGTACGATATGAAAATTTTAAGCGGTGACTGTGTGTAGTCTTTCATATTATCAGTTCTTTTCAAAGCTTATGATTTTAAGTCATCGTGTCATTCTGAGCGGAGCAAAGAATCCCCTCAAACCACCCTGTCATTCTGAACGAAGTGAAGAATCCCCTTATTCTTACGCTTGCCGCATGAGATTCTTCGTCGCTGCGCTCCTCAGAATGACAGGAGTTTAAAGTTTGCCGTAGGGCTCTTCACGAATCGCCCCTGCGATGTGCGAAGCACATTTATTACCTCTTCGCGTTTCACTATTGCCTATTGCTTTAAGTGAATCCCCCAGTCGCCTGCGGCGACAGCCCCCTTTAACAAGGTGGCCATGAGCTTGCGCTAATCACTGTTACACAAATTTTTCTCTTTCCATAACCGCAAGCTCGTCGCAGCGGTTGTTGAACTCGTTTTCCGCGTGACCCTTTACCCAGTGGCAGTGCAGCTCGTGAATTTCCGCAAGCTTAAGCAGCTCCTCCCACAAGTCTGTGTTGAGCGCGGGCTTCTTGTCGGCTTTTTTCCAGCCCTTTGCCCTCCAGGACAGCGCCCAGCCCTTTTCCAAAGCGTCAACGACATATTTCGAGTCAGAGTACAATTCCACGATGCAGGGCTCCTTGAGGGCCTTCAGGGCGTAGATTACGCCCGTAAGCTCCATGCGGTTGTTGGTGGTTTCCCTTTCGCCGCCGGACAGCTCCT
Organism: Oscillospiraceae bacterium; assembly: GCA_045599385.1. Taxonomy (GTDB): domain Bacteria; phylum Bacillota; class Clostridia; order Oscillospirales; family Oscillospiraceae; genus F23-B02. The sequence goes on from JAZRVW010000061.1 coordinate 15,148, forward strand.
TCCTGTGACCGTTGTACATGAGGATACTGCCCCAGCCGCCAGGCCCGGGATTGCCCGAGCAGGCACCGTCGGTATAGATTGTAACTGTTTTCATGTGCAAATCCTCTCTGCCGACGGTGCCTTGTCATCCCCGAGCGGGTGCCGATTTATCGGCGAGCGAGTGGGGACATCTATCTGCGGCACAGCGAAGCGGGTGCCGCCGTCGGTATATATGGTTACTGTTTTCATGTGCTCTCTCCGCCTAAATTTACGGGCGGCACGCAGGCCGCCCATAAATTAATTATACTCCTGATACTTCGCAAGAAGAATATTATACTCCTCTTTTCCGATAATTCCGTCCTTGAGGAAGTCCTTAAGCTGTTCAAGGCGGCGGTCGTGGTCATGCTGAGTGTCCGCCTGCATACAGGTGGAGTCATAGTACTTTCTCTGCGGCTCCTCGCTCTGAGCGGGCACGTAATTTCTCTCTTGTGCCGGCTGTGCCTTCGGCTGATAAGCAGGTCTCTGCGCAGGTGCAGGACGTGCCGAAGGCGCTGCTCCGGTTTTGGTTTCCGTTTTTGAGGCTGCGGTATTCTTTTTCTTGCTGTCGGCAGCGTTTTTCAGATAGATAAGAGCAATGATAATTATGAATATTATTATGCCGTCCATTTATCAGAAACCTCCTTGAATTATTCCTCTGCGGGAGAAACCTCCGCCTCTTCCTCGTCCTTGTCGGTGACGGCAATGGAGATGACCTTCGCATCTCCTGTCAGGCGCATTACGCGGACACCCTGGGTGCTTCTGCCCAGCAGATTGATGCTTCCGATGTCCATGCGGATAATGGTGCCGTCGTCGGAAACGATGAGCAGGTCCTCGTCACCGGATACAACCTTGACGTCGGCAATCTTACCCGTCTTTTCGGTGATGTTGTAGTTTTTGAGTCCCATGCCGCCGCGGCCCTGCAGGCTGTATTCGGCAACGTCGGTGCGCTTGCCGTAGCCGTTCTGGGTAATGGTGAGAAGGCTCATGCCCTCGCCCGCTATGCCCGCGCCGACAACGAAGTCGCCCTCGCGGAGCTTGATGCCGCGGACGCCCACAGCGTCACGTCCCATGGCGCGAACGTCGTTTTCGTCGAAGCATATACTCATGCCCTCGTGGGTTGCAATGAGTATACGGCACTTACCATCGGTGGGCAGAACGGTCATAAGCTCGTCGTCCTCGTCAAGAGAGAGGGCGCGGATACCGCTTGTGCGGATATTGCGGAACTGGTTCTGGGCAGTGCGCTTTACGGTGCCGTTGCGGGTTACGAACATGAGGTAGTTGTCCTCTTCGATGCCTCTTGCGGCAATCATGGCGCTGACGCGCTCGCCTGGCTCCGTGGGAATGATGTTGACAATGTTCGTGCCGCGGGCGTTTCTGCCTGCCTCGGGAATGCGGTAGCCCTTGCGGAAATATACCTTGCCCTTTGAGGTGAAGAACAGAATGTTGTCGTGGGTGGAGGCGGTGAATACCGTGTCAACATAGTCCTCCTCCCGCGTGGTCATTGCCCTTACGCCCTTGCCGCCGCGTCCCTGTGCCTTATACTCGGTGCAGGGCAGACGCTTGATATAGCCGTTGTGGGTGAGGGTATATACGCAGTCCTCTTCTTCGATGAGGTCCTCGATGTCAATCTCGTCCTCAACGTCCTGAATTTCGGTTTTTCTCTCATCTCCGTATTTGTCGCGGATTGCGATGAGCTCGTCCTTGAGAACTGCCTTAATCTTTTCGGGGTCTTCAAGCAGGCTCTTGAAGTAGGCAATTCTGTCCTCAAGCTCCTTATACTCGTTTTCAAGCTTCTCGCGGTCAAGTCCCTGAAGCGCCTTAAGACGCATATCGAGAATTGCCTGGGCCTGAACCTCGTCAAGACCGAAGCGTGCCATGAGGTTTTCCCTTGCGTCATCGTAGCTTGTGCGGATAATGCGGATAACCTCGTCGATATTGTCCTGAGCAATCAGCAGACCTTCAAGAAGATGTGCGCGCTCCTCCGCCTTGCGCAGATCGAATTTCGTTCTGCGGACGATGAGCTCCTCCTGGAAGCTGAGGTACTCGTCGATGATGTGACGGAGATTGAGTATTTTGGGCTGTGTCTGGTTGTTGACCAGCGCAAGCATGTTTATGGAGAAGGATGTCTGAAGCTGGGTCTGGGCAAGAAGTCTGTTCAGCACCACCTGGGGATTTGCATCGCGCTTGAGCTCGATGACGATGCGCATACCGTTGCGGTCGGTTTCGTCGCGGAGGTCGGAGATGCCCTCAAGTCGCTTCTCGCGCACCTGCTCCGCGATTGCGGCGATGAGCTGGCGCTTGTTCACCTGATAGGGTAGCTCGGTAACGATTATTCTTATTCTGTCCTTTGCAAATTCCTCAAACTCGGTGCGTGCGCGGACAACGATTCTGCCGCGTCCCGTGAGGTATGCCTGACGGATTCCGCTGCGTCCCATGATGATGCCCTTGGTGGGGAAGTCGGGGCCGCTGATGTGCTCGAGAAGCTCGTTCATGCTGGCCTCGGGATTGTCCAGAACGCAGACGCAGGCGTTGATGACCTCGGTAAGATTGTGGGGCGGAATATTGGTTGCCATGCCGACGGCGATGCCGCTTGAGCCGTTCACCAGAAGGTTGGGGAAGCGGGAGGGGAGTACAATGGGCTCCCTGCGGGTTTCGTCGAAGTTGGGGAGATAGTCAACGGTTTCCTTGTCGATGTCGCGGAGCATTTCGTCGCTCATGCGTGCCATGCGCGCCTCGGTGTATCGGTAGGCTGCAGGGGGATCGCCGTCAACGGAGCCGAAGTTGCCGTGACCGTCGATGAGGGGATAGCGCATGGAGAAATCCTGCGCCAGACGGACGAGGGCATCGTAAACAGATGCGTCGCCGTGGGGATGATAGCGGCCCAGAACGTCACCGACGGCGGTTGCGCACTTTCTGAAGGGCTTGTCGTGGGTGAGGTTATCCTCGTACATGGCATAGAGTATGCGGCGGTGTACGGGCTTCAGACCGTCGCGTACGTCAGGCAGGGCACGGCCTACGATGACGCTCATTGCATATTCGATATAGCTGGATTTCATTTCCTTAACCAGCTCGGATTCTACAATAAGCTGCTCGGGAAAGGCTATATCCTCGGGTTTGTAGTCTTTATTTTTGCTTGCCATATTAATTCTTCCTTATCAATATAAGCTGTACTTTCAACATTATTTGTCATTCTGAACGTAGTGAAGAATCCCCTCATTACGCTGCTCGCCGCAGGAGATTCTTCGTCGCAAGCTCCTCAGAATGACAGCGTTTTTTGCTGCGGCATTCGGAACAGGCAAGCCTGTTCCCTACAGCGTTGCGGAAACAGTATAGGGAACGGTCTTAACCGTTCCGCCTGTAGAGTGAAAAATCAGAAGTCCAGATTTACCGCGTACTTGGCATTTTCTTCGATGAATGCCTTACGGGGTTCAACCTGCTCGCCCATGAGAACGGTAAAAATCTCGTCCGCCTTCACCGCGTCCTCAAGACATATACGGCGGAGCGTTCTGGTTTCGGGGTTCATGGTGGTTTCCCACAGCTCGTGGGGGTTCATTTCACCGAGACCCTTGAAGCGATTTATCTCAATTCTCGCGTTGGGATTGTCGCCGCGCATTTCCGCGGATATGCGGTCGCGCTCCTCGTCGGAGAAGGCGACACGGGTGGTCTTGCCGCGGCTGAGCTTGTAAAGCGGAGGCACGGCGGAATATACATAGCCCTGCTCGATGAGCGGGCGCATGAAGCGGAAGAAGAAGGTCAGCATGAGGGTGCGGATATGTGCACCGTCAACGTCGGCATCAGCCATGATGACAATCTTGTGATAGCGGAGCTTGTTTAAGTCAAACTCGTCGCCGATGCCCGCGCCTAAAGCGGTGATGACGGGTGCCAGCTTTTCGTTGCCGTAGACCTTGTCGGCACGGGCCTTTTCAACGTTCAGCATCTTGCCCCAGAGGGGAAGAATTGCCTGATAGCGTGAGTCACGTCCCTGGGTTGCGGAGCCGCCTGCGGAGTCACCCTCGACGATGTAGATTTCGGTCAGGGCAGGGTCACGCTCGTTGCAGTCGCGGAGCTTGTCGGGCATCTGTCCCGATTCAAGTCCCGTCTTTCTGCGGACGGATTCGCGGGCTTTTCTCGCGGCCTCTCTTGCGCGGGAGGCGGTCATTGCCTTGTCGAGAATAGCCTTGCCGACAGCGGGGTTTTCCTCAAGGAACTGCGCCAGCTTGTCGGACACAACGGAGTCCACCAGAGTGCGCATTTCGCTGTTGCCAAGCTTCTGCTTGGTCTGTCCCTCAAACTGCGGCTCCGTGAGCTTAACGGAGATAATGGCGCTCATGCCCTCGCGGCAGTCCTCGCCGCTGAGCTTGTCGTCATTTTTAAGAATGTTGTTTTTGATGCCGTAGGCGTTGAGCACGCGGGTAAGTGCCGTGCGGAAGCCCGTTTCGTGCATGCCGCCCTCGGGAGTGTGGATATTGTTTGCGAATGAAACGATTACCTCGTTGTAGCTGTCGCTGTACTGAAGGGCAATTTCCGCCTCGGAATCCTCGCGGGTGCTCTTCATGTAGATGACCTCGGAGTGCAGGGGAGTCTTGTTCTGATTGATGTAGGAAACGTACTCTCTGATGCCGCCCTCGTAGCACATCTCGTCCTTCTGCTCTTTACCCGGGCGCTTATCCTCGGTGGAGATGAACAGTCCGCCGTTGAGGAAGGCCTGCTCACGCATACGGGTATGGAGAACGTCATAATCGTAGACGGTGTCGTCGAACATCTCGGGGTCGGGCTTGAAGCGGACGGTGGTGCCTGTACGGTCGGTGTCGCCGATGATTTTCATTTCCTGCGTAATGTTGCCGCGGGAGAATTTCATCTCGTATATCTTGCCGTTCTTGTGAACGTGAACCTCAAGCCATTCGCTCATGGCATTGACGACGGAGGCGCCTACGCCGTGGAGACCGCCGGATACCTTGTATCCGCCGCCGCCGAATTTGCCGCCTGCGTGGAGAACGGTGAAAACGACCTCAAGTGCGCTCTTGCCCGTCTGCTCCTGAATGTCAACGGGTATACCTCGGCCGTTGTCGCTTACGGAGATGACATCACCCTCCTCGATGACAACTTCAATGCGGTCGCAGTAGCCTGCCAGCGCCTCGTCAATGGAGTTATCCACAATCTCATAGACAAGGTGGTGCAGACCGCTTGAGGAGGTACTGCCGATGTACATGCCGGGACGCTTGCGCACAGCCTCAAGGCCTTCAAGCACCTGAATCTGCGATGCGTCATATTCCTGTGTTATCTTCTCATTGATATCAGACATTTTTTGTCTCCTTTTGTGTTCTCATGGCTCCCCTTGAGGGGAGCTGTCGCCGCAGGCGACTGAAGGGTGATTTACTTTGAATCTGACAGCTTCGTCGATTCTCATACACACACCTTCAAAATTTTTGAGAACATCTGAATTACTGAATCTTATTACTTCAATTCCGAACTCGGAAAGACGCTTTGTTCTTTCTTCATCGTATATTTTTTCTTTATCTTTATAATGCTGTGAGCCGTCAAGCTCAACCGCAAGCTTTGCCTTGTGACAGTAGAAATCAACGATGTAGTTTTCGATAATTTCCTGCCGTCTGAAACGAATCGGATATTTGCAAAGAAAATCGTACCATAAATGCCGTTCCTCCTTCGTCATTTCACGACGAAGCTTTCTGGCATATTCAATGTTTTCCTCATTTCTGGGATGATCCATTTGTTCACCCTTCAGTCAGCTTCGCTGACAGCTCCCCTCAAGGGGAGCCTTTACACAATTACTCTGTTTTAAATTAAATTTTGCACGTTTCAGTACAAGGTATTTTCATTTGCTCGTTTAAGAAGCGTCTGGGTTGCCATCTGGCTCAGATAAACGCGCATGCCGTCCTCATCCTGACACACCACAAAGCTCTTTGGAATGTCCTCGGCAACGTTTATCACCTGTCCGCTTTTTTCCGCCGCGGCAAGATATTTCCGCGTCAGATGTGACTGGCTTGTATTGTCAAGGTCGAACACGCCCACAACGCTTTTTTCGGGAACGAGAACGCCGCTTCCCAGATGGAGATACATCATCTTATACGTCCTTTCTCCACGTGAAGCACCTTTCCGCCCGTGCGGTTTGAGATACCCTCGTCCTCACAGCAGGTGATGAGCGTCTGTCCTCCGCCGATGCGGTTAAGCACAAACTCCTGACGCTTCGTGTCAAGCTCCGACAGCACATCGTCAAGCAGAAGAATGGGGTACTCGCCCGTTTCGTCAAGGTAGATTTCCCGCTCCGCAAGCTTTATTGAAAGTGCCGCCGTTCTCGTCTGTCCCTGACTTGCGAAGCTCCGGGCATTCTGACCGTTTATGGAGATTATGAGGTCGTCCTTATGGGCTCCCGAAAGGCACTGCTGACTTTCAAGCTCCGCTTTTCTGTGGCTCTCCTGATGCTCGCAGAGGTCGTAGTAAATCTCCTTTGCGCTGCCAAGAGGGTCACGCACCGTGGAGACAGTCGTGTATTCGATGCCCAGCTTTTCACCCAGTCCCGAAAACTCCGCGTGAATGGGTGCCGCCTCCTCCGCAAGACGCGAGGCGAAAGCAGCGCGGTAGCGGATAAGCTGTGCGCTCATTCGGCACATGCCGTCGGAAAACTCATCGAGTGTGTCCAGCAGCGAGGGTTTTTCCCGCCAGTCTCTGAGAATGCGAGTCTTGCTCTCATAGAATTTATTGAATTGTGAAAGATACTCGGCGTATCGCGGACGAATCTGACTTATGGCGTTGTCCATGAGCTTTCTTCTTGCCGCCGCGCCCTCTTTGATGAGGTTCAGGTCATCAGGGCAGAAGAGCACCGCCGTGAGCGTTCCGCTTAATTCCGAGGCGGTTTTCTTTACACCGTTTACGCTTATCTGCTTGCGGACGCCGTTTTTCATGACGATCCGCACGGTCTGCTCACGCTCATGGCTCTCAATATCCGCAAGAATTTCGCAGGAGTCGTTGCCGAAGCCCATGAGCTCCCTGTCAAACCTCGTGCGGAAGCTTCTGCCGGAGGCGAGAATATAAACCGCCTCAAGCAGATTTGTTTTTCCCTGGGCGTTTGCGCCGTATATCACGTTTGTGCCCGGGGAAAAATCCGCAGTTTCAAATTCGTAGTTGCGAAAGCCGTTGAGGGCTATTCTGTTAACTTTCATTCACTTACAATTTCCAGCTCTGCATCGGCAAATTTTACTTTGTCGCCGACGCGGATTTTCTTGCCGCGCTGTGTGCAAACCTCACCGTTTACCTCAACCATGCCCTCGGCAATTACAAACTTTGCTTCTCCGCCGGTACCCACAAGGGCCGCAAATTTCAGCAGGGAATCAAGCTTGATAAATTCGGTATTAATCGCAATTTTTTCCATGGCTTTTCCTTTATATTTTACCCTTAAATAATCCGTTTTTTTCAGACAACGCCCGCAATAGCAAGCATAAAATAAACAAGCACGGCAACGGCAAGCAGGTCAAGAGCCATTACCTTGAGAACGCATTTTACAACGCTTCCGCTATCATAAAGAACGCCCTTTTTTATGCTTCTTTCGCACACCGTTCCCTTGAAAACGCAGATGACGGCGTTGCAGACAAAGGCAATCACAAACGCGGTTTTCAGTTTTTCGGGTGCGTCAAAGCCGCAGTTGTTGACAGCAATAACGGTTTCAAGCGCCGAATATATAACGGTTGAAAAAACGGCAACCGCAAGAACTGCAAAATATCCGTTTACTTCAAAAGTGGTTGAATTTTTCTTACAAACTCCTCCGTTTTCCGCCTCTCTTTTTGCCTTAAGCATCTGCGTAAGCTCAAAAAGGAAGGCCAGAAGAGGAACTATTATAAGACAGCAGACAATAACATTCATATTTTTTACGCTCTGAGCTTTATGGGGAGAATCATGAACTTGAAGCTGTCATTTTCGTCAGCGGGAATAATTACGCAGGGGGAGGAAGCAGTGTTGAGGCAGATTTTCAGCTCATCTGCGGGTGCCGCCTTCAGAGCGTCCATGAGATAACGGTCATTGAAGCCGATTTCAAGCTCCTCACCGTTACCCTCGCATATACATACGTCCTCGGCCTTGCCGATGGGAGTATTGCAGAGGCAGTCGATTACACCGTCACCGAAGGTCATGCGCACGGGGTTTCTGGTCTTGTCGTCAACAATGAGTGAAACACGGTCAACGGCGCGCTGAAGCTCGCTGCGGTTTACGCCGACCTCGTACTTGAAGTTTTCGGGAACTGCCTTTCTGTAATTGAGGAAGTCACCTTCAAGACGGCGGGTCACCACAACGTTATTTCCCATGGTGAAGGAAATGTGGCTTCCTCCCACGGAAATTGTAATCATCTCCTCTTCATCGTTGGAGCAGATTCTTTCAATATCGTTGAGTGCGGTGCCGGGAACGATAAATTCGTTGTTGCCGTCACCTTCGATTTTTTCGCGACGGAGAGCAAGACGGAAGCCGTCTACGGAAACGAGAGTGAGAACTCCGTCCTTGATTTCAAACATTGAGCCTGTATATACGGGACGGCTGTCATTGTCGCTTACGGCGAAGATGCTCTGGTTTATCATCTTTTTAAGAACAGCCTGGGAAACGGTATAGCTCTGAAGTCCTTCAACGGAGGGAAGCTCGGGAAATCTTTCGGAATCCATGCCCATAAAGACGAACTCGGTCTTTCCGCACTTGACGGAGGTGGAGTTTTTTTCATCGGAGGTAACGGTTACAAGACCGTCGGGCAGACGGCGAACCATTTCACCGAAAAGCTTTGCATTGAGAACGACGGAGCCGGGTTCCTTTACATCGGCTTCTACTTTTGAATAAATGCCTTTCTTAAGGTCATAGCCCGTAACGCGCAGGCATTCGCCTGCTTCGAGCAGAAGACCCTCCAGCTCTTCAATGGGGCTTTTACTTGCGGTTGCTCTGGAGCTTATATTTACTGCGCTCTGAAGAAGATATTTTTCGCATGTGAATTTCATTTTTGAATTCCTCCCGATTTATAAAACGAATGATTAATATATAAATAAATAATTTTTGGTAGCAGTAGCAGTAGTAGTACGAAAAACTGTTGAAAAGTCCCGCAAAGCATTGATAACGCTGAAAAAACGGTGTTCACAAAAATGTCGGAAATTCTGAGGTTTTACACACAGGCTTTTGACGCTTTTTTGCGTGAACAGCTTTCAACACACAATCAACAGAGTTTCAACTAAATTTTGTTCATACAATTACGGCGTTTATATTGCTTGTGATATCGCGGACGGTGATTGCCATCTGTGGATCGGACTGAATGAGCTCCTCGATTTTTTTGATGGAGGCGAGAACTGTGGTGTGGTTTCTGCCCTCGTATTCGGTACCGATGTCCTTAAGGGAAAGATTTGTCAGTGTTCGTATAAGATACATGGAAATCTGACGCGCCATGGCGGTGTTCTTGCTTCGGTTCTGACCGCGCAGGTCCTCCTCGGTGAGAGAGTAGTAGCGTGCGGTTTCACGGATAATGTGCTGGGGAGAGGGAATAAAGGTGCCGATGCGGATAACGTCCTTGATTGCGCGTTTTACGGCGGCGGTGTCAATGGTGCTGTCAAGTATTTCCTTGTATGCCGTGAGGCGCTTGACCACGCCTTCTATCTGACGGACGTTGGAGGTAATGGTTTCCGCAATGTAATTCACCGCGTCATCGTCAAGCACAAGACCGAGCTGTGCGGCTTTGGTACGGGTGATGACCATTCTTGTTTCAATATCGGGCGGCTGAATATCCACCAGCAGACCGCCTTCAAAACGGGTGCGGAGTCTGTCCTCAAGAAGACTCATCTCCATAGGTGGACGGTCGGAGGTAATTACTATCTGATGATTTGCCTCATAGATATTGTTGAAGGTGTGGAAGAATTCCTCCTGGGTGGACTGCTTGCCGGCGATGAACTGAATATCGTCCACAAGGAAAAGGTCGGCGTTGCGGTACTTCATGCGGAATTCCTCGCCGCTGCCTTCCTTGATTGCCTTCAGCAGCTGGTTTGTAAACTCGTCACCCTTGATGTAAACGATGTTTGCCGCGGGATTTTTCTCATGAATGGCCTGTCCTATCGCAAGCAGAAGGTGGGTTTTGCCGAGACCCGAGTTGCCGTAGATGAAAAGAGGATTATACACGTTGCCCGGCTTATCCGCAACCGCAACGGCGGCGGCATGGGCAAAGCGGTTTGAGTTGCCGACTATAAAGCGGTCAAAGGTGTAGCCCGCCATTTCGGGAAGCGGGTCATTGTCCAGCTTGCCGTTTTTGTAGTCCGTAAGCTCCTCACCCGCAAGCACAACAAGATTGAACTCCGTTGAGAAAATATCCGACAGGGCGGACTTGATTGTGTCGGCAAAGCGGGAAAGAATGATGCTGCGCTTGAAGCCCGACGGAGTGTAAATCACAAAATCGGAGCCGTTTATTTCAACGGGAACGCAGGCGGAAAACCATGTGGACATGGCAGTTGCAGTAAGGTTTTCACCTATAATGTCCAGCACCGCTCCCCATATATCGTTGATGGAATTTACGTTGTCAACGTTCATAAAAATGCACCTCTTTGTTTTCAGACACAGTTACGCAATATTAATCCGATTAATTATAACATTACTAGCAGCAATATGCAATATTTATATATAAATAATGTATGTAAATTATTATCTACTGTAATTAATAAGAACAGAGATTAACATTTTCTTGACAATTTAATTGTCGGGTGATATGCTCTTTTCTGTTCATAAATTAGAAACAAATCGAAAGGAAAGTATTTATGAAAAAGATTTACGCAAAGTACAACAGCGTAAGCCTCGTACTCCGCATTGTCATCGGCCTCATCATCGGTGCCGCACTCGCTCTTCTCTGTCCCAAGCAGGAATGGATCGGCATCTTCGGCGACATCTTTGTCGGTGCTCTGAAGGCCATCGCACCCATCCTCGTTTTCGTGCTGGTTTCCAGCGCACTTGCACAGTCCCGTCAGAAGATGGGCGGCCAGTTCGGCTCCGTTGTCGTTCTGTACCTCATCTCCACCTTCATGGCAGCTGTTATCGCTGTCTGCGCAAGCTTTGTTTTCCCCGTTGATATTACCATTAAGGGTGTTGAAGCAGCTGCACAGGAAGCTCCCGACAGCATCGGCTCCATCTTCCAGGGTCTCCTGGGCAACATCGTTGCCAACCCCGTTGCCTCCATGGCAAACGCAAACTACCTCGGCATTCTGTTCTGGGCAGTTGTTCTGGGTCTCTTCCTCCGCAAAGCAGGTGATAGCACCAAGCAGTTCCTCGCTGACGCTGCCGACGCTGTTTCCGACGCTGTCCGTTTCGTAATCAGCTTCGCTCCCTTCGGTATCATGGGCCTGGTCTTTGCCGCAGTTTCCACCAGCGGTCTGGAGATCTTCACCGAGTACGGCACTCTGCTCATCATCCTTGTAGGCTGCATGCTGGTTTCCGCTCTGGTCGTAAACCCCATCATGACCTTTATCTGCACCCGCAAGAATCCCTATCCTCTGGTATTCAAGTGCCTGAAGGAAAGCGGCGTCACCGCATTCTTCACCCGCAGCTCTGCTGCTAACATTCCCGTCAACATGAAGCTCTGCGAGAGCCTCGGTCTTGACAGAGAGTTCTACTCCGTATCCATTCCTCTCGGCGCAACCGTCAACATGGCAGGCGCTGCAGTTACCATCACCACCATGACCATGGCAGCTGTACATACTATGGGTATTGAGGTCAACTTCGCAACCGCAATCCTGCTGTCCGTCATGGCAGCTCTCGGCGCATGCGGCGCATCCGGTGTTGCCGGCGGCTCCCTGCTCCTTATCCCCATGGCCTGCTCCCTCTTCGGCATCGGCAACGATATCGCAATGCAGGTCGTTGGTGTCGGCTTCATCATCGGTGTTATTCAGGACTCCGTTGAAACCGCAGTCAACTCCTCCTCCGACGCTCTGTTCACCGCAGTTGCTGAGTTCCGTCAGCGTCGTCTGAAGGGCGAGAAGGTCGAATTCTGATTTTAATTAATATTTTTAGTTCAAAAGACACCGCATCGATGATGCGGTGTCTTTTTTGCTGTTTCAAGAAACAAACGTGTCATTCTGAGCGAAGCGAAGAATCCCCTCTTTACGCTGCTCACCGCAGGAGATTCTTCGTCGCTGTCGCTCCTCAGAATGACAGCGATTTTTAATGAGCAGTAAATTGTGCTTTTTCAAAAAAAGTTGTGTCATTCTGAGCAAAGCGAAGAATCCCCTTTTACGATAGAGATTCTTCGTCGCTGCGCTCTAAAAATGACAAGCTTTTGAATATACTTATCCCTAATTTCCCCTTGAAGTCGCGTGATTTTGGTTATATAATAAGTCACCTATGAAAATTCTTACAAAGGCGATTTTAGAGAATAAGGAAGCAGCCGCCCTCCCCTCACTGCTGGAGAGCGGAGGACTTCCCGCGCTCATTTCGGGACTTTCAAATGTCCACCGCGTGCATCTTGCCGCCGCGTTGTATGATGAGCTTAAAAAGCCGCTGTTTGTCATCTGTCCCGATGAGGCCTCGGCGGACAGCTTCCGCCGCGACCTTGAAGCCTTTACGGGCGAAGAGGTGCTTCTCTTGAACGCCCGTGACTATACCTTCTATTCCACGGTTGCGGCCTCGCGTCAGGCGGAGCAGCAGCGCATTTTTGCTCTGGACAGACTGGCAGGCGGAAGTGTTCGGTTATGTGTTGCCACCGTTGCCGCGCTTCTTCAGAGAAGCATTCCCCCCGAAACTCTGCAAAAGGCGGCTTTCACCGTCACCGACGGCGGCGAATGCCCTCCCGACGAACTGGAAAAGGCACTTCTGCGCAACGGCTATACCCGCACCGAGCAGGTTGAAGGCACGGGACAGTTTGCCCGCCGAGGCGGCATTCTGGATTTCTTCTCGCCCATGTATCCCGAGCCCGTCAGAATTGAGTTCTGGGGCGATGACATCGACTCCATGGGCTTTTTCGACGTTTCCACACAGCGCCGCACAGACGCGGTGAGCGAGGTTTGCATACTTCCTGCGGCGGAAGCCCTTGTGCCGCTTGCAAAAAACGGTCAGACGGCTTTGTGCGCCGCGCTGGACACCATGGCGGACAGCTGTGAGCGGAGGAAAAACAGCGAACAGCAGAGGGCGCTTGCCGTTACTCTGCGTCAGGATGCGGAAAAAATCCGAAGCGGAATACGCCTTGCGGACACCGACCGCTATATGCCGCTTCTTTATGACGAGGCCTACGGCTTCGACTATATCCCCTTCGACTCACTTGTGATTTTCGACCAGCCCGCAAGAGCCGCCGACAGAGCGAAGGCCTACACGAAAATTCTGGGCGAGGACATCTCCACCCTGATAAAAAAGGGCATTATAGCCACAACGGCGGAGCGCTTCCGCATGGACTGGGACAGCTTCTGCCGTCGTCTTGTAGATTTCCCCGTTTACATGGCTGACGCCTTCACCGTGGGCAGATATCCCATTGAGCCGAAAACGCTCTGCTCAATCCCCGCGAAGCAGCTTCCCTCTTATGCGGGAAGCGCAAAAACCGCCTGCGATGATGTGGGAATTTATCTGAAGCAGGGCTACCGCGTTCTTGTTCTCGCCGGAGATGAGCGCCGCGCTGAAACCCTGCAGAATTTCTTTAATGAAAACGGCGTAAAGGCCATGCTGTATCCCGAGCTGAAGGAGCTTCCAAAGGAGAGCAGCTGTGTCATTTCCGTGGGCTCGCTTTCCGCGGGCATGGAATACCCGGGGCTTCGCCTTGCGGTCATAACCGACTCCCAGCTTCAGCGTGTCCGCAAAACCGAAAAGAAAAGAAAGAAAACACCCTCAAACCAGCAGAGAATTAATTCCTACGCCGATCTTTCCGCAGGTGACCTCGTGGTGCATGAAACCCACGGCATAGGCCGCTTTGCAGGCATCGTTCAGATGAAGGTTGACGGCTTTGAAAAGGACTATATAAAAATCTGCTACGCGGGTACTGATACGCTTTACGTTCCCGCAACACAGCTTGACATGGTGACAAAATATCTCGGAGCGGGCGAGGACAAGCCAGTTAAGCTGTCAAAAATGGGCGGCACCGAGTGGAACCGCGTTCGCACAAGGGCAAAAAGCGCCGCAAAGGACATGGCGAAAAAGCTCATTGCCCTCTATGCCGAGCGCCTGCGTCTTCCGGGCTACGCTTTTTCTCCCGATGCTCCCTGGCAGGCGGAGTTTGAGGACAACTTCGGCTATACCGAAACCGATGACCAGCTCAGGTGCATTGCGGAAATCAAGGCAGATATGGAGTCCCCCGTTCCCATGGACAGACTTCTCTGCGGTGATGTCGGATACGGCAAAACAGAGGTTGCTCTCCGAGCCGCCATGAAGTGTATTCTGGACAACAGGCAGGCGGCGATTTTGGTACCCACGACTGTGCTTGCCCAGCAGCATTATCAGACCGCCGTGCAGAGATTTTTCGGCTTCCCCGTCACCGTTGACGTGCTGAGCCGATTCAGAACGCCTGCTCAAATATCCAAAACCCTCACAGACCTTAAAAGCGGACGCTGTGACCTTGTCATCGGCACCCACAGACTTCTTCAGAAGGACGTGAAGTTCAAGGATTTGGGACTTCTCATCGTCGATGAGGAGCAGCGCTTCGGCGTTACCCACAAGGAGCATATAAAGGAAATGAGCCGCGGCGTTGACGTGCTTACGCTTTCCGCAACGCCCATTCCGAGAACGCTCAACATGGCGCTTTCGGGCATACGCGATATGTCCACGATTGACGAGCCGCCTCAGGACAGACTTCCCGTTCAGACATTTGTCATGGAACACGACTGGGGCATGGTTACGGACGCCATAAGCCGCGAAATTGCCCGCGGCGGACAGGTTTACTACCTGCACAACCGCATTGAAAACATCGAGCGCACAGCCCTTAAGCTGAAGACCATGCTGGAGGAAAGCTGCGGCGAGGTTTCCGTGGGAGTTGCCCACGGACAGATGGACAGGGATATGCTGGCCTCCGTCATGGAGGAGGTGTCCGAGGGCAAAATTCAGGTGCTTGTGTGCACAACGATTATCGAAACGGGCATCGACATTCCCAACGTCAACACCCTCATCATCGAGGACGCGGACAAAATGGGACTTGCCCAGCTTCATCAGATTCGCGGCCGCGTGGGACGCTCCACAAGACGCGCCTCCGCCTATCTGACCTTCCGCGAAAACAAGGTGCTGACGGAGGTGGCGGAAAAGCGCCTCACGGCAATACGCGAGTATGCGGAATTCGGCTCGGGCTTCAAGATTGCCATGCGCGACCTTGAGATTCGCGGCGCGGGAAATCTTCTGGGCGCGGAGCAGTCGGGCCACATGATTTCCGTGGGCTACGATATGTATCTCAAGCTTCTTGAGGAGGCCGTGCTGGAGGAGCGCGGAATAAAGCCCGACAAACGCGCGGAATGCTCCGCCGACCTTGCGGTTGCGGCGAACATTCCCGAATATTACATCACCGCGCCGGAGCAGCGCATGGACATCTACCGCCGCATAGCGCTTATCCGAACCGAAGAGGAGGCCGACGACCTGACGGACGAGCTCATTGACCGCTTCGGCGACACTCCCCCGGGAGTTAACTCACTCATTCACGTTGCGCTTCTGCGAGGCGAGGCGGGCAGAGCGGGCATAAGCGATATTTCGCAGAAAAGCGGCGCTCTGCGCTTCACCCTTGAGGAGTTTGACATGGGGCGCATCTCCTGGCTTTACGCCAAGCCCGAATACAAGGGGCGGCTTAAGGTTGAAGCGGGAGCAAAGCCCTGCGTAAGCCTCAGAATTAAGTCGAAAAACCGCACGGTCGACGAAGCAAGACGCTTCGTGGCGGATTGGGCGGAAAGTAAATCCGCCGCTGCGGAATAAGTTCACAAAATGGTCTTGTTTCCGACGGATTAATGTAATAGAATAATCCCGATATTTCTGCATAAGGAGCAAAAATCATGAAAAAAATCATTGCGCTTTCCCTGGCGCTTGTAATGCTGCTCTGCTGTCTGGCAGGCTGTTCCTCTTCTGACAGTAAAAAAGGAGATGAGCTGAAGGCTGACACCGTAATGACGGTGGACGGAGTTCAGGTAAGCTGGGACGAGTATATGTTCTGGATTGGAAACTACGCCGCACAGTATGACAGTATGTACAGCATGTACGGCATGCAGATTGACTGGTCTGTTCCCTTGAACGACGGCAAGACGCTTGCCCAGACCTGCGTTGAGCTTGGTCATGACGCCATTGTCAAAAACGAAGTCATAAAAGCAAAGTGCGCCGAAATGGGCATTGAGCTTTCCGATGCCGAGCAGAAGGAAATTCAGCAGAATATTGACGAGTTCAGAACCAGCACGGGCAATGATTCTGCCACCGATGCCGAGTTTGAAGAATGGCTGCGCGAAAACTGCTACTGCACCGTTGAAATAATGAAGGACTACTATGTCATCAACGAGCTCACCAATAAGCTGTTTACCGAGCTTTACGGCGAAAACGGCGAAAAGTTCGGTCAGGACAAGGTGCTTGAAATGGCGGCTGAGCAGGGCTACACCAAGGCAAACCACATTCTGTTCATGACCATTGACAAGACGACGAACGAGCCCCTTTCCGACTCTGAGATTGCCGCGAAAAAGGTCCAGGCGGAAAGCCTTCTTGCCGAGCTGAATGCCATTGAGGACAGCGGGGAGCGCTACGCACGCTTCCTTGAGCTGAAGGAGCAGTACTGCGAGGACAACGGCACCGAGGCTTATCAGTTCACGGACGGCGTTATGGTTCCCGAGTTTTATCAGAAGAGCCTTGAGCTCGGCGAGTATGAGCTGGGCATTGCCGAAACCTCCTACGGCTACCATCTTATGATAGGTCTGCCTCTTGAGCTGGACTATCAGGTGTCCTCAAATAACGCATCGGGCACTCTGTGCGAGGTTGTTCTGAATGAAGTTTTCTACAAGCAGATTGAAGAATGGATTGATGCCGCCGAGGTTAAAATGATAGGCGAGTTCAAGGACTTCGATTTCACCTCTCTGTTCGGCGATGCGGGCTTTGAGTATCAGAGCTGGGACGACCGCAGCAAAGCGGAAAAAGAAGATTAAAACTAAAAAGACAGCGCATCGGAAAAGCTTTCCGATGCGCTTTTTTGCGCGATTTTATACGAGCTGTTCTTCAGCCTTGGACTTGGGAATCGAGATGGTGAGAATAAGCTCCTCCTCCGTTTCCTGCTTCTTCATGCCCGCCATGATGCCGCCCTGCTTCATGAGGTCAAGACCGTGCATGAGCGTGTTCATAAACACGCGGACGTCCTTCATAATAAAGGCGCGGCGGGGAGTCTGCGCTTCCTCTTCGGCTTCCGCTTCCTTTTCGGCGGCTTCCTCGCTCTGCGCGGCAAGAAGCGCGTCTATGTAGCTGTCCGTGAGCGCCACATTAAGCCCCAGGTCGATTATGTGCATAAGGGCGGCACGCTGGGTGTCGGCATCGGGAAGCCGCAGCAGAGCGCGTCCGTGGCGCTCTGTGAGACCGCGGTCACGCAGCGTTTCCAGCACGTCACGGGGCAGCTTAAGCAGACGTAGCTTGTTTGCAACGGCGGACTGGGATTTTCCGATGCGGCGGGCGATCTCCTCCTGGCTTAATCCGAACATACGGATAAGCTGATTGATGCCGTTTGCCTCCTCGATGAAGTCCAGGTCCTTTCGCTGAAGATTTTCGATGAGGGCGATGAGGCTTGCCTCCTCAAGCCCCACGTCAAGCAAAATGCAGGGAACGTCCTCAAGCCCCGCAAGTTTCGCTGCCCGCAGCCGCCGTTCCCCCGCAACAAGCTCGTAGCGTCCGCTCCGCAGACGCACCGTCAGGGGATTGAGTATTCCGAATTCCTCAATGCTGGAGCAGAGCTCCCGCAGGCCTTCGTCCTCAAAATTTTTGCGCGGCTGTACGGGATTCGGCTCAAGCGCGTCAACGGGAAGATTGATGATTCCGCCTCGCCGCAGGCTTGGCCGCCGTTTTAGTGTTTGCAAGTAAATTTTTCCTCCTTTGTACAAGATATATGTGGCCACAGCAGAAAGCATATACTATATCTTGTGCAAAACAGGGCGAAGTATAAGGGGAAATGAAATTTTTCGCTTATTTTAAATTTGTGTTTTCAACATCAAAATAACGAATATCTGAAACGCCGCAACGTTTCTGAAAAAGCGCGAGTGCAAAACAATTTACAGAGCTGTCACCGGTCGGGCTGACGCAAAAGCGAATATTTGAAACGCCGCAGCGTATCTGAAAAAAGCGCGAGTGCAAAACAATTTACTGAGCTGTCATCGGTCGGGCTGGCGCAAAAGCGAATATTTGAAGCGGTGCAACGTTTCTGAAAAAGTGCGAGTGCACGTGACGGACGGAGCTGTCACCGGTCGGGCTGACGTAAAAGCGACTTTTTGAAGCGGTGCAACGTAGCTAAAAAAAAAAAAGAGCAGGCTGCGGAAGCAGCCTGCAAACAGGGTTGTGGGATAAAGATATGAGCCTGGCCCCGCATAATGCGGAACCAATTGGATAAGCTGTGATTAAAGGATAATACTTTTCCGAGGGCTTGTAAAGAGCGAAAAAAGACGGCTTCAGACTTCTTTTGTCGAAGCGAAAAAATTTCCTTAATAAAAATTTTTTGAAGGCACAAAATAAGTGAGAAGACAAAAGAGAGGAGTATTCCAAATGATGATAATTGACCGCATTGCGCTGATTCTTTCCATAATCGGCGGCATAAACTGGGGCAGCGTCGGCCTGTTCCGCTTTGACATCGTTGCATGGATTTGCGGCGGACAGACCGCAACACTCAGCCGCGTTATCTATACGCTGGTTGCCCTTGCGGCGCTCTGGTGCATCTCTCTGCTGTTCAGAGACGACGTATGTGAGCACGATTAAAAAAAGACCGCTACGGCGGTCTTTTTTGTTATCCGATTTTGTTTCCAAGCTTCGCCAGAACGTCCTTGAAATACTCCGGAAGCTCGGTTTCGATATGCACATTTTCGTTTGTGCGGGGGTGAATGAACTTAAGCTCTCTTGCGTGGAGACACTGTCCCTCAAGCCCTTTTTCGCGGGAAGGCGCACCGTAGGTGAAATCGGCGAGCAGAGGGTGACCGATGTAGGCCATGTGAACGCGAATCTGATGAGTGCGTCCCGTTTCAAGACGGCAGCGCACGTGAGTATAGCCGTTGTAGCGCGCAATGACCTCCCAGTGCGTAACGGCATTGCGGGAGTTTTTGTCGGTCACCGCCATGCGCTTTCTGTCGGCGGGGTGACGGCCTATGGGCGCGTTTACCGTGCCGCTGTGCTCCCGCAGTCTGCCCTTTACGACGCATTCGTAAACGCGGGAAAGACTGCGGTCGGCAAGCTGTGCGGAAAGACCGAGGTGGGCAAAATCGTTTTTCGCAACGATGAGCAGACCCGAGGTGTCCTTGTCGATGCGGTGGACAATGCCGGGGCGCTTTTCACCGCCGATGCCCGAAAGGGAATCGCCGCAGTGGAACATAAGCGCGTTGACAAGTGTACCGTCGGGGTGACCGGGCGCCGGGTGAACAACCATGCCGCGTGCCTTGTTGATAACGACAACGTCGCTGTCCTCGTAAACTATGTCAAGAGGAATGTCCTGCGGCACAAGCTCAATGTCCTGAAGCTCGGGCAGGGCAAGCTCCACAACGTCGCCTGCGGCGCATTTATAATTTTTCTTCACCGTGCCGCCGTTGACAAGCACGGAGCCGTCTTCAATAAGACGCTGCGCTGCGCTTCGGGTGAGTCCCTCCGCGTTTTGCGCAAGAAGAGCGTCGATTCTATCGCCGCTCTTCTCAACTGTTATACTTATTATTTCGTCCATTATATACCGAATTCCCTGAGGATTTCTTCGAGGGAGAACTCGTCTGCTTTGGGCATTTCGGCTGCTTCTGCTTCAGGCTTGACATCGTTAAGCTCAGGCAGGACAGAAGAAATGACGTCATCATTCAGCTCGGGCTGAACGGCTTCAACCGCCTCGGTCTTTTCCACATCGGGCTCGGCAGCGGGCTCGGCAGATGCCTCGGGCATGGGCTCTTCCTTCACAACGGGTGCGGGCTTCTCCTTGGCAGTGGAAGAGAGGGCAGAACGGCGGTCCTTTTTCTTAAGGGGAACCTCTTCCTCCGCGGGCTCTTCCTTTGCGTCATCGGGATGAAGGGCAGCCTTGAAATTGTTCCAGACATCGTCTTCATTCTCGGGAAGCTGCTCTTCCTCAAGCTTCTTGCTGCGGCGGGACTTCTTGTCGGAATCCTTGTTCTCCGCGGCAAGCGCTTCGGTGTCCTCGTCCTTGCCGCCCACAAACAGATAAATTATAAACAGCAGGCAGGAAACAACAAGCACGGCATCGGCGATGTTGAACACCGCAAAGGAGACAAACTCCAGCTTGAACATATCGACAACGTAGCCGTAGATGCTGCGGTCAATGCAGTTGCCGAGTGCGCCTGCCATGAACAGAACCATGCACCAGGTGGCAAACTTGCTGGGGAAAGTGCGCTTTGCAATGAGCACGATGACGGTAACGCACAGCACGGCCGCAAGACCGAGAAGAATCCAGCGTGCAAAGGGAACATTGTCCAGCAGGCCGAAGGAGGCGCCGCTGTTGTGAATGTTCACAAGCTTTACAACGCCGTCAATCAGAGGCTGTGAGCCTGTGTCCAGAACGATGGTGGTGGTAACGTAGTACTTGAGCCACTGGTCCGCGATGAGAACAAGCGCGGCAATTATTGCGTAAATCATAAAGGTTTAAGTTCCTTTCTGTAAATCTCGGAACAGGGTGCTGTCAGCTCTCCGCACGGGGAGCTGACAGCAGATTGTTTATTAAAGCTTTGCGACAACGGCTGCGCAGCGGGGGCAGAGCTCGGTTTCGGGATCTGCGTCCACGGAGTGCATCCAGCAGCGCGGACACTTGACACCGGGAGCTTCCTTGACGGAAATGCTCAGACCGCTGTTATTTGCACCGATGCCCTTGACGGCCTCTGCGTCATCGTCGTCCTCGGCAATGAGGCACTTGGAAACGATGAACAGCTCGGAAAGGTTCATGCTTTCAATCTTTTCAACAACGGCCTTGCTCTCGCCCTTTGCGGACAGAGTGACCATTGCCTCCAGGGGCTTGCCGATGCGCTTGTCGGCACGTGCCTTTTCGAGAACGCCGTTTACGTCGCCGCGGACGGAGATGAGTGCGTCCCACTTTGCCATCTCATCGTCGGAGAGTGCGTACTCGGTGAAGGGCTTGTTCATCTCGTTGAGAACAACATTGCGTGCGTCGTCGGAATCCTTGTGGGGCATTGCCAGCCAGATTTCGTCGCAGGTGAAGGCGAGGATAGGCGCGAACATCTTGGTGAGAGAATCGAGAATGAGGTAAAGTGCGGTCTGTGCGCTGCGGCGCTTGAGACCGTTGCGCTCCTCGCAGTACAGTCTGTCCTTGATGATGTCAAGGTAGAAGTTACTGAGTTCAACAACGCAGAAGTCGTTGATGAGGTGGGAAACAACGTGGAACTCGTAATTGTCGTATGCGGCGGCTACCTTCTCGATGAGGGCGTTGAGCTTGGTGAGCGCCCACTTGTCAAGCTCCAGCATATCCTCGGGCTTTACAAGGTCGTTTGCATCGAAGCCGTCCAGGTTGCCCAGGCAGTAGCGTGCGGTGTTGCGGAACTTGAGGTAGTTCTGGGAAAGCTGCTTGAAGATATCCTTGGAGCAGCGGACATCGACGTGGTAGTCGGCGGGGCCTGCCCACAGACGAATCATGTCTGCGCCGAACTCCTTGATGATGTCGGCAGGGTCAACGCCGTTGCCGAGGGACTTGTGCATTGCTCTGCCCTCGCCGTCAACGGTCCAGCCGTGAGTGAGGCATTCTCTGTAGGGAGAGCCCATGCCCAGAGCGCCGACAGCAACCAGCAGAGAGCTCTGGAACCAGCCGCGATACTGGTCGCCGCCCTCCATGTACATATCGGAGGGCCAGAAGCCCTGGTCGCGCTGCATTGCGCAGAAGTGGGTGGAGCCGGAGTCAAACCAGCCGTCGAGGGTGTCGGTTTCCTTGGTGAAATGAACACCGCCGCAGTGGGGACATACAAATGCCTTGGGCAGCAGCTCTTCAGCTTCAAGCTCAAACCATGCGTTAGAGCCCTTTTCCTCGAAAATCTGAGCCACGGACTCGATGGTTTCCTCGGTGCAGACGGGCTTCTTGCAGTCGTCGCAGTAGAAAACGGGAATGGGGAGACCCCAGCGGCGCTGACGGGAAATGCACCAGTCGGCACGCTCGCGGATCATTGCGCCCAGTCTGTCCTGGCCCCATGCGGGAAGCCAGCGAACGTCCTCGCAGGCCTTGACTGCCTCTTCCTTGAAGCCGTCAACGGAGCAGAACCACTGAGGAGTTGCGCGGAAGATGATGGGCTTCTTGCAGCGCCAGCAGTGAGGATAGCTGTGGACGATTTCCTCGGAGGCAAACAGAGAGCCTGCTTCCTTCATGTCGTTGAGGATAACGGGGTTGGACTCATCGGTACCCATGCCTGCGTACTTGCCGGCATAGTCGGTGTGCTTGCCCTGGTCGTCAACGGGAACGACCATATCCATGCCGTACTTCTTGCAGGTGAGATAGTCCTCTGCGCCAAAGCCGGGTGCGGTGTGAACACAGCCGGTACCGGAATCCATGGTGACATAGTCGGCGAGAAGCAGACGGCTTGTCTTGGGAAGGAAGGGGTGCTGAGCCAGCATGTTCTCGAAGAAGTAGCCGGGGTGAGCCTCAAGGATCTCGTATTCCTCAAAGCCGCCGATGCCCATGACCTTCTCGGTGAGGGCTTCTGCCATGATGTACATTTCGCCGTTGGGAGCCTTTACGATGACGTAGCTCTCATCGGGGTGCAGAGCGATGGCGAGGTTGCCGGGGAGAGTCCAGATGGTAGTAGTCCAGATGACGAAGAAGAGCTTGCTGTGGTCAAGGTGAGAAAGCTTGCCCAGGTCGTCATTCATGGGGAATTTGACGTAAACAGTGGTGCAGGGGTCGTCCTTGTATTCAATCTCCGCCTCTGCCAGTGCGGTCTCGTCATGAGCGCACCAGTAAACAGGCTTGAGACCCTTGTAGATGTGACCGTTCTGGTACATCTTGCCGAATACACGGACTTCGTCAGCCTCAAAGCCCTTGTCCATGGTCTTGTAGGGGTGCTCCCAGTCGCCAATGACGCCCAGACGCTTGAAGCCGTCCATCTGAATGCCGATGTACTTTTCCGCGTATGCCTCGCAGGCGGAACGGAAGTCCGCAACGCTCATGGCCTTGTGGTTGAGCTTCTGCTCCTTGATGATTGCGGATTCAATGGGCATGCCGTGGTTGTCCCAGCCGGGAATGTAGGGGGTGTAGTAGCCGCGCATTGCGTAGCTTCTGGTGATGAAGTCCTTGATGGACTTGTTCAGGGCGTGGCCCATGTGAATGTTGCCGTTGGAGAACGGAGGTCCGTCGTGAAGGTTGAAGCGGGGCTTGCCCTCGTTCTTCTTGAGCATTTCGTTGTAGATGTCAAGCTCTTCCCAATGCTTCAGCATATCGGGCTCGCGCTTGGGCAGGCCTGCGCGCATGGGAAAATCGGTCTTGGGAAGGTTAAGTGTATGGTCAAATTTCTGTGCCATGTCTGTTTTTCTCCTTAAAACGATGTTTTGATACAATGCAGAAAGGCGTGCCGAGCACGCCTTTCTGCTTCATGATTCAACGGGGTAAAATCAGTTCTCCTTGGTGAAGGAGAATACCTGAGTGTTTTCGGAATCAAAAGAAGCGGCTGCGGGTGCGGCATTTACGCCGAAAATGTCAGCAGCCTGTATTCGCATTGCATCTTCGCTGGCAGAGGGCTTGCTGCCCATGCCCAGAGCGTCGAGGTTTGCAAGCTGGCCCTTGCACAGAGCGCGGACGGAATCAAAGAACTTGACGGTGGAAAGCTTTGCTTCCTGAAGGCGTGCCTCTTCAAGCGCAATGCGGTCATCAATATCGCTGATTGCGGCGGAAGCCTTTGCCTCTGCCTCGGCGATAATGTTGGCTGCGCGTGCGCGTGCGTCGCTTTCGGTCTGTGCGCTGATCTGCTGAGCCTGAACCATGGTCATGGAGATTGCGTCCTGATTGCTGCGGTATTCTTCGATTTTGTCAACCAGAACCTTCATCTTGGTTTTCAGGGTGATGATTTCTGCCTGCATGGAGGCAAACTCGTTTGCCAGGGTTTCCATGTAGTCATCGACAGAGCCCATGTCATAGCCTTTGAACAGGGTGGTGTCGAAACCTTTTCCGCGAATTTCCTGAGGAGTAATCATATCTTTGTCCTTTCTTTGCTCGGGCTGAAAGCCTGCAGAGCTTCCTTCCTTCGCTGTGGGGTGGTTTATATATTTAAGCTGCTTTGTTTTTTGCTGTTCTGCGGCAATCAGATGTACAGACCGTCGCTTTCGGCATCGCCGTCGTCAACGGAAAAGCCGATGAAGTCAACGCCTGCGGGAGCAAATGCGTAAACCTGCTTGGCAATGCGGCGTATCTGACCGTCAAGAGCAAAGGCAACGCCGCTCATGAAATCGAGCAGACGGCCGGTGGCATCGGGGTCGGTGTCCTCAAGGTTGAGGATTACTGCGCGGCGGTCAAGGAGATTCTGTGCGATGTCGCGAACCTCGTCAAAGGAAGCGGGTGCAAAGGTGTGAACTTCGGGGCGGCTGGAGGCTCTCGGAGCGGGAGCGGGAGCTCTGCGGGGCTCAGCATACTCGCGCTGATACTCTTTTGCCTTGGGAGCGGGAGCGCTGCGCTTGCCGAAGCCTGCGCGGGGAGCGGGCTCTTCGTATTCCTCTTCCTCTTCTTCCTCGTATTCGTCTTCCAGCTCTTCCTCATCGCCTTCGATATAATCGTCGTCATCAGCGAAGGGCTGGGTAAGATTCTTGAAATTCTTTAAAAAGCTTGCCATTGGTTATTCCTCCTGAATTGATAAGGGCAGCGGCTTACTTTGCCGCGGCGCCGTAATCCCTTGCACCGAAAATACCGGTGCCGACGCGAACCATCGTTGCGCCCTCGGATACAGCGACTTCATAATCGGCGCTCATGCCCATGGATAATATGTCCATAATGACATTATTATATTTTTTATCATTCCCAATGTCAATATAAAGCTGCTTCATTTCGGCAAAATAATGTCGATTTTCTTCGGGATTTGCGCAAATCGGGGGTATTGCCATAAGACCGAGAACCCTTATATTGCCCATTTCACCGATTTTTTCCAGAGCCGCGGCAAGCTCTGCGGGGGCAAAGCCGCTTTTTGCCTCCTCGCCGCCGATATTCACCTCAAGCAGAATGTCCTGCACGATGCCAAGCGCCGCAGCCTTTTTGTTTATCTCCGCGGCAAGCTCTGCGCTGTCTACGGAGTGAATAAGCTCAACGGTGCCAACAAGGAACTTGACCTTGTTTTTCTGCAGATGACCGATGAAGTGGAGGTGGCTTCCCGCGTATGCGCCCTGTTCGTTTTTCTCCACAAGCTCCTGAACGCGATTTTCGCCGCAGTATTCAAGACCTGCGGCAATTGCCTCGCGGACTCTGTCCGCATCGTTCATCTTGGTTGCGCCCACAAGAATTATTTCCTCGGGCTTTCTTCCGCGGGCAAGCGCGGCGGCAGCTATTTTTTCCTTTACCTCAAGTACATTATCGGCAATGCTCATTTCTCTTAAAACCCTGCTTTCTGAAGTTTTTTCACGGCACGATAATCTGCGTTCCGGGCACAAGTCCGTCACCTTGAACAAGGCAGAAACCGTCACCTCTGTATATGATATCCACCGGCAGCTTTTCCTCTCTGCCGGCGCGTAAAATCCGAATGTAAGTGTTCTTTTTTTCACCGCACAAGGCTTCTTCGGGAACTGAAATTCCTTCCCATCGGCAGAAGCTGAGCGTAAGCGTTTTTTCTCTGTCCGTAAGGTGTGCCTCAACGCCCCGGCGCACGCGGAAAATGATTTTTTCCTCTGAAATTTCCGCGACCTCCGCGGGATAGCCGTCAAGCGTAACGCACATTCCCGTGTGAAGCTTTTCCGCGGCCTCGGAGTCTGCCTCCGCAACGAAAAACCAACAGTCGCCGCCCACGGTTTTGCCGATGCAGCCCTCGGGAATTTTTGCTTTTGCAGAGGCAAAATCGCTGTGGACTCCCAGACCTTCAAAGCCGTCGCAGAAGCGGGAAAAATAGCCCGCGGTTTCGGTGAAATACAGCGTTCTCGGCAGGGGAATATGCTCGCCCTCGGAGCTTTCTTCGCCGAATAAAAATGCCGAAACCGCAGCGGCGGCGCTTCGCTGATTTTCGCGGTTTTTCGACACCGAAAGGGCGCAGAGCGCCTCTTGAAAATCCTGTGTGCCGCGGCCTCTTTCCGCGGCGTAAACGTAGTCAAAATATGCCTTTGCGGCATCGCGGCCCACGGCGACGGCATCGCCGCCAGAGAGCCATTGTGCCTCGTCGGGAATGATGAAAACATCACCCTCGGCGCAGAGGACTTTTTCCTCGCGGACAATGATGCCCGCGAGGCTTTTTTCGTCGCTGATGCTTACGGTATCCGCCGTGACGGTGCGGGGCTTTTCATCTGAAGCAAGGAACATTTCCGCGCCCAGCCACAGTCCCAGCGCAATAAAAACAACCGAGGCGGTAAGCCGCAGATAAGCGCCGCCCTTCATCAGTCGGAGGCAACGGAAACGGGCTTCGGAGGAATGATTGTGGAGATGGCGTGCTTGTAGATAAGCTGCTGCTTTCCGTCGGTGTCAAGCAGTACCGTAAAGCCGTCAAAGCCGCGGATTATTCCGTGCATCTGAAAGCCGTTCATGAGAAAAACCGTAAGGACGACCTTGTCCTTGCGCACCTGATTGAGAAACGCGTCCTGAAGATTCTGTGTCTTTTGCATTTTTGCACCTCTGTATGTAATATTCGCCCCTCGGGGCGAATATTATCATAAGCCGAAGGAGTGCAAAAATTCGGTCGAAAGCCGTCGCGCCTCAGAAAAATCGGGCACGGATTTGTGACGAATGCGGAAAAGCTTTTCGTTTCTTCGTAGCCACGTGAGCTGACGCTTTGCATAGCGGCGGCTTTCGCGCTTTATAAGCTCAATTGCTTCGTCTTTTGTGATTTCGCCGCGGAAAAAGGCCGCGGGCTCCTTGTAGCCGATGGCCTGCATGGCGGTTGAGTTTTCGGAAATTCCGCTGTCGAGAAGCGACTTAACCTCGTCGAAAAGTCCCTGCTCCACCATGATGTCAACGCGCCTGTCGATGCGGGTGTAAAGGTCGGCTCTGTCCTCAAAATCAAGGGCAATCATGGCCGCGTCGTAGCGGGGCGGAACCGCCCGGGTTTCAAGGTCATGCTGGGTTATGGTTTTGCCGGTGAGACGATAAATTTCGATGGCGCGGACAATGCGCCTGCGGTCTGCGGGGTGGAGCTTTTCGGCTCTTTCGGGGTCAAACTCCCGGAGGATTTCCAGCATTTTTTCCCCGCCCTTTTCCTCATATTCGGCGTCGATTTCACTTCGCAGGGAATTGTCCTCCTCATTGTCTGCAAAGTCACGTCCCGAGATGAGAGAATCGATATAAAGATTGGTGCCGCCCACCACAATGGGAAGCTTTCCGCGGGCAAGAATGCCGTCGATTGCGGCGGAGGCCTCCTTAACGTAGCGGGCCACGGAATAGGCCTCGCCGGGCTCGGCAATGTCAACCATGTGATGCGGCACGCCTGCGGCTTCCTCCGGCGTAACCTTGGCGGTGCCGATGTCCATGCGGCGATAAATCTGCATGGAATCGGCGGACACGATTTCGCCGCCGAAGTCCTTTGCCAGCGCCACGGAAAGCGCGGTTTTTCCCGTTGCCGTGGGGCCGGTTATTACAACAATTTTCGGTTTAATCATAACTACCTCTTTGGCTCCCCTCGAGGACTTGTGCCGTTTAGAAAATATGCCAGTGGCATATTTTTAGGCACAAGAAAGGCGTAGCCGCTGTCGCGCAGCGACTGAAGGGTGTTTCACCCTTTCGCCTCATTGCCATTCGGCACCTCCCCTCAAGGTGAGGCTTTTCACACAATTCTGCTGAAGAACTTGTCCATCTCTTTTTTCGTCAGCGCCACGGAAACGGGTCTGCCGTGGGGACAGTACTTCACTTCGCCTGCCACGACTGCCTCGGCGATGCGCTGAAGCTCGGCTATATCGTGGCGTCTGCCCGCCTTGATCGCTGCCTTGCAGGCAACGGTGTGAAGCACCTCGTCCCGTGCGTTTTCCGCGCTGAGATTTGCGCCCCTTCTGAGCTTTTCACATATCTCCTCAAGGGCTGCGGCGGCCTCGGAAACGTCCATGCCGTCGGGGAGTGTGCGCACAGCGTAATCGCTTATGCCGTAGGCCTCGATTTCAAAGCCGAGAGAGGAAAAAAGCTCGCTTTTGTTTTCAAAAATTTCCGCGTCCTCTGCGGAGGGCTTAATGATGACGGGGTCAAGAAGAGTCTGGCTCATAATCTCCCGTCCCTGCGCTTTCAGACGGTCAAAAATCATGCGCTCGTGGGCTGCGTGCTTGTCGATTAAAAGCAGCTCCTCGCCCGCTTCAACCAGTATGTAGGTGTTCAGCGCCTCACCGATTACACGATGCTCGTGAACGCTTGACTTTTCCACACTTTCAACCGCTTTTTCAACAGTTTTTCTTGGGATTTCAAGGGTTTTTTCGACATTTTGAGACATTTTTCCAAATGTGTCAAAATAGTTCGACACGTTTTGTGTGGTGGTCTTTTGTGCGCTGCCGGCGGACACTGCGGGCTTCTGCGGAGGGGGATTGAAGGCGGGCGCGGTGTGTGAATAGCTCACGGGCTGCGAGGGCGTGCGCACGGAGGACAGCTTTGCCGCATTCTCCGCAGCTTTGGCGAAATCCTTTGCGGGCATGGTCTTGAAGAAGTCGGGTTTAGGCTCCGCAACGGCCTTTTTCGTGCCTGCGGAAAGACTTATCTCAACAGGCCTTGACTCGCCCTCGAGAGTCGCCTTGACTGTCTGGTAAACGAGGTCGAAAACCTTCTTTTCGTCGGAGAATTTCACCTCGGTTTTTGCGGGGTGGACGTTCACGTCAACTGCGCCGCAGCTTAGGCTGAGATAGATGACGCAGGCGGGGAATCTTCCCACTAAAAGAGTGTTTTTATAGGCCTGCTCCACGGCGGCCTGAAGCAGCGCGGACTTGATAAATCTGCCGTTGCAGAAGAAGTACTGCTGGGCGCGGCTTCCCCGTCCCGCAGAGGGTGAGGAAACGAAGCCGCTTACGGAAATTCCCTCGCTGCCGCCCTTGCAGGAAAGCAGGGTGTTTGCGATGTCACGGCCCAGAAGCGAATAGACGGCGGAGTCCGCTCTGCTGTCGCCGGGAGTGAAAAATTCCTCCTCGCCGTCGCGTATACATTTCACCGAGGCCTCGGGTCTGCCAAGCGCACAGCGGAGTGCCGCGGCAATGCAGGCGGAGGCTTCGGCGCGGTCGGATTTAAGGAACTTCAGTCTTGCGGGAGTGTTGAAGAAAATATCCCGCACGGTGATGCTTGTGCCCTCGGGACAGCCGCAGGGAACCATGTCCACAATATCGCCGGCCTGAACGGTAACGCGCACGCCCTCGGCGGCGCCTTTTTCGCGTGTGACAAGCTCAATTTTCGAAACGGCGGAGATGGCCGCAAGAGCTTCGCCGCGGAAGCCCATGGTGCCGATGGCCTCAAGGCCCTTTTCGTCATGGAGCTTGCTTGTTGCGTGGCGCATGAAGGCAACGCCCGCGTCCTCGGGGCTCATGCCGCTGCCGTCGTCGGTGACGCGGATATAGGGTGCGCCGCCGCGGTGAAATTCAACGGTGACCTTTTCCGCGCCCGCATCGAAGCTGTTTTCCATAAGCTCCTTGATGACGGAGGCGGGGCGCTCCACAACCTCGCCTGCGGCAATCATATCCGCAAGCAGAGGGGAAAGTATGTTTATCTTTGTCATAGTCAATTACCTCTTTGGCTCCCCTCAAGGGGAGCTGTCGCGCAGCGACTGAAGGGTGTTTCACCCTTTCGCCTCATTGTCATTCGGCACCTCCCCTCAAGGGGAGGCTGATTAGTCAATCCATTATACATTATTTGTATTGAAAATTCCATACGTTTTATGGTAAGATAAACTGTATTTTTATCACCGTATAAGGAAATTCGGAAATGGCATACGAAAGAAAAGAAATAAGCATTGAAAAAATTCGCGAGCAGGAAAAAATCTGCGCGGAAATAAACGATAAGCTGGGCGAAAAGCCCCGTCTGGCAATGGTTGACACCTACGGCTGTCAGCAGAATGAGGCCGACAGCGAAAAAATCCGCGGCTACCTTGCGGAAATGGGCTACGGCTTCACCATGAACGAGTTTGAGGCGGACATCATTGTTGTCAACACCTGCGCCGTGCGCGAGCACGCGGAGATGCGCGTTTTCGGCAACGTGGGTCAGCTCAACCACGCAAAAAAGGAAAAGCCCAACCAGATAATCTGCGTCTGCGGCTGCATGGTTCAGCAGGAGCATATCGCTGAAAAAATCAAAAAATCCTACCCCATCGTAGACCTTGTTTTCGGTCCTCACGAGCTGTGGCGCTTCCCTGAGCTTTTAAAGCAGGTCATGTTTGCGAGAAAGCGGAAAAGAGTGTTTGAAACCGCGCAATGCGACGGCACCGTTGCCGAGGGCATTCCCCTTAAGCGCGACGGAAGCGTCAAGGCATGGCTCTCTATCATGTACGGCTGCAACAATTTCTGCACCTACTGCATCGTTCCCTATGTGAGAGGCCGCGAAAGAAGCCGCAGACCTGAGGATATCGTTGCCGAGGCAAAGGAGCTTGTGGCCGCAGGCTACAAGGAAATCACGCTTCTGGGGCAGAATGTCAACTCCTACGGCAAGGACCTGGGGCTCAACGTTGATTTTGCCGACCTTATCCGCATGATTAACGAAATTCCCGGCGAATTTCTTATCCGCTTCATGACGAGTCACCCGAAGGACGCAACGGAAAAGCTCTTCAAAACCATGGCGGAGTGCGAAAAATGCGCCCACCAGCTTCACCTTCCCGTGCAGTCTGGCAATGACCGCGTGCTGAAGGCCATGAACCGCCATTACGACAGCGCAAGGTATCTTAAGCAGGTTGAAATCGCCAGAAGCTATATGCCCGACCTTGTCATCACAACGGACATCATCGTGGGCTTCCCCGGCGAAACCGACGAGGAGTTTGAGGACACCATAAGGCTCTGCGAAAAGGTGCGCTACGACGCCATGTTCACCTTCATTTATTCCAAGCGCGTGGGCACTCCCGCGGCAGCAATGCCCGATGCCGCCACCCGTGAGGACAAGCAGCTGCGCTTTGATAAGCTTCTTGCCGTAGCAAACAGAATAAGCGGTGAAAAGCACGCGGAGTACGAGGGAAAAACCGTCCGCGTTCTTGTTGACGGAGAAACGGGCAAGCCCGAATACAATCTCTCCTCCCGCACAAACGGCGGCCGCCTTGTGCATCTCAAGGGAAGCCCCGAGCTCATAGGAAAATTCGTTGACGTTAAGATAGAAAGCTCGAACACCTGGGCGCTCTACGGCGAAGTTAAGTAAGGAGATATGACAATGGAAAAAGAAAAAGGAAAGACCAAGCTGTTTGTTGTAACGCAGAGTCTGCGTTTTCCCAATCCCGCAGTAAAAATCCTGTATTATGCCGGACTTGTCTTGCTTGCGGCAGCTGCGGTTGCCGTTGCCGTGTGTCTTGTGACCGGCACACGCGGCGTCATCATGGGCGTGGCTGTAATAGCCGGAGTTCTCGGCATTATCTGGGCGCTGGCGACACGGCTCATTTCCGAAAACACCTTCGGCTTTGCCCGCATTTCCTTCGGCGATGAGTTCATACAGTTCACCTCCGGCGACGATAAATTCCGTCTTAAGTGGGAGGACGTTGTTGAGTGCGGCATCGAAAAAACCCGCCGCGCCTATTGGGTCTATGCCTCCGACCACAAGGTTACGGACGCGGAGAAAAAGGAGTTTCCCGAGAATGTTGACGAGGGTGTTTTCTACTTCAACTATTACTGGAACACCTGGGAGGAATTTATGAAATTCGTCCCCGAAAAGTTTAGGCCCGAGCTTGAAAAGAAGAAAGCGGAATTCAAAATTTCCGACTGATACAAAAACGTGTCATTCTGAACGAAGTGAAGAATCTCATACATCAGCATTTGCGCAGGGGATTCTTCGTCGTATTGCTCCTCAGAATGACAGTATTGAGATAACAAAGAGGTAATATCATGGCTGAACTCACACCCATGAAAAGACAGTATAACGAGATAAAACAGCAGCATCAGGACTGCCTGCTGTTCTTCCGTCTGGGCGATTTTTACGAGATGTTCGACGAGGACGCAAAGCTTGCGTCGAAGGAGCTTGACCTTGCCCTCACGACCCGTGACCGCAGCGTTGAGGACCCCGAGCAGCGCACTCCCATGTGCGGCGTTCCGTATCACAGCGCCCAGACCTATATCGCACGCCTTATCTCCAAGGGCTACAAGGTTGCCATCTGTGAGCAGATGGAGGATCCCGCCACGGCAAAGGGACTTGTGAAGCGCGATGTAATCCGCATCATCACCCCCGGTACCGTCACCGATGCCGCCATGCTGGAGGAGGGCAAAAGCAACTATCTCGGCTCCGTTTTCTATGAGGCGGGAAAGGGCGGCGTTGCCTTCTGCGATATATCCACGGGCGAGTTCTGCACCGCTGCCTTTGAGAAGGACACCGTTAGCCATATTCTCAACGAGCTGGGCCGTTTTGCACCCCGTGAGGCCGTGCTTTCCGCAGGCGCCTCCGAGGAAGCGGAGATAAGGGAATTTCTCACAAAACGCATGGGCTGCATGCTTGAAATGGGCGGAAGCGACTTTGAGTTCATGCCCTCTGCCGCAAGAGTGTGCCAGCAGTTTTCCTACGGCAGCGTTGATGAGGGCGGTCTTGAGGATATTCCCGCCGCTGTCTGCGCCTCGGGCGCATTGCTTGCCTACATAGCGGAAACGCAGAAAATGGATTTGAGCTACATACGCAGCATGGACGTTTTCTGCGGCGGCAGATACATGGAAATGGACTGGGCAACCCGCAGGTCGCTGGAGCTTACGGAATCGCAGCGCACGGGAGAGAAAAAGGGCTCTCTGCTGTGGGTGCTGGACAAAACGAAAACAGCCATGGGCGGCAGACTCATGCGCGCATGGGTGGAGCGTCCCCTGCTTTCGCCTGTTGCAATCAAGCGCCGTCTTTCCGCCGTTGACGAGCTTTACCGCGACAATGTAAAGCGCGGCGAATTAATCGAAAATCTGCGCGGCATAGGCGATATGCAGCGCCTCATCGGACGCGTGGTGTACGGCACGGCAAACGGACGCGACCTTGTTTCCCTTGCCGACTGCGCAAGGGCGCTTCCGAAGCTTGCCGAGCTTCTTGAGGATTCCAAAAGCGCGGCTCTGCGGGAAATCGCGGGCATGGACGTGCTGGAAAAAATTCTCTTCAGCATTGACCGCGCAATATGCGACGAGCCTCCCTTCTCTGTGCGTGAAGGCGGCATTCTCCGCAGGGGCTATTCCGAGGAGGTTGACCGCCTGCGCGAAATCCGCGACAACGGCTCTCAGGCCGTTGCGGAGCTAGAAAAGCGCGAGCGTGAGCGCACGGGCATCAAAAAGCTGAAGGTGGGCTACAACCGCGTTTTCGGCTATTACATCGACGTTCCCAAATCCGCGGGCGATGTGGACATTCCCGGGGACTATATAAGAAAGCAGACGCTTGTTTCCAATGAGCGATATTTCACTCAGGAGCTCAAGGAGCTTGAAACGACCCTGCTCACCGCAGGCGACAGAATCAAGGAGCTTGAGTACAAATTCTTCATGGAGCTGTGTGCCGAAATTGCCGAACAGACGGCGGCGGTGCAGGCCTCTGCCGATGCAGTTGCGAAGCTTGACGTGCTGTGCGCGCTTGCGGAGGTTGCGGTGCGCAATAATTACTGCATGCCCGAGGTTGATACATCTGGTGAAATCATCATCACCGAGGGACGTCACCCCGTTGTTGAGCAGGCGGTAAAGGACATTATGTTTGTTCCCAACGACACAAGCCTCAATTGTGAGGGCAACCGAGTTGCAATCGTAACCGGTCCCAACATGGCGGGTAAGAGCACCTATATGCGTCAGACCGCGCTCATAACGCTCATGGCGCAGATGGGCTCCTTTGTTCCCGCAAAGAGCGCCGTCATCGGCGTTGTTGACCGAGTGTTCACCCGCATCGGCGCAAGCGATGACCTTGCGGCAGGGCAGTCCACCTTCATGCTTGAAATGAGCGAGATGGCGAACATTCTGAAGCACGCCACAGGCGCGTCCCTGCTTATTATCGACGAGATAGGCCGAGGCACCTCAACCTATGACGGCATGGCGATTGCAAGGGCCGTTCTGGAGTACTGCGCGGATAAAAAGAAGCTGGGCGCAAAGACTATGTTTGCCACACATTACCATGAGCTTTCCGCCCTTGAGGGAGCAATCGAGGGCGTGCGCAACTACAACATCAGCGCAAGAAAGCAGGGCGGAAGCCTTGTGTTCCTGCGCAAGATAATGCCCGGTGCCGCCGATGACAGCTACGGCATCGAGGTTGCAAAGCTTGCGGGCGTGCCCGACCAGGTAATCGGCAAGGCGAAGACCTATCTCAAGGAGCTTGAGGCGGACAGGGCGGAGCTGAAGCTGGGCGAAAAAACCGAAAGCGACCAGATAAGCTTCATGGACGTGGGCGCCGATGAGGTGGGAAAAATCCTCAGAGGCACGGACGTTAATTCACTTACACCCCTTGAGGCGCTGAATCTCCTCAGCGAGCTGCAAAAGAAAGCGAGAGGCTGAAATACTCATGCGTGACAGACTTAAAACCCGAGAATTGTGGGGAATAATGCTGCTGCTGGCGCTGCACGTTTTCGTGCTGCCTCTGCTGATGACGGCGGCTCAGCTTTTCTGGCATTTTGACTTCGGAGGGCTCAGCAGCAGTCAGATTAATCTTGCATATTACGGCTTCGGAATCCTTCTTGCCTTTGCCGTTGCGGGAAAATATCTCCGCCGCAGCTTTGATTCCCTGCTGGACAATGCGTTTGGGGCGCTTAAGAGCTTTCTCCTCGCGTGGCTGATTTACTACGGACTGCTCATGGCGCTGGCGCTGATTACCGCGCAGATTCCCTTTTTCGACAACAACAACCCCAACCAGTCCGCAATTACGGACATGGCCGTTGAAAACCGCGGAATTATTATCGCGATGACGGTTTTCATGGCTCCCGTTGTGGAGGAGGTCATTTTCAGAGGCGGAGTTTTCTGCGGACTTTATCACAGAAGCCGCGGTCTTGCCTATGTGATTTCCATCGCGGCCTTTTCCCTTTACCATGTGTGGCAGTATGCCCTTTTCGGCGGTCCTGCCCTGCTGCTTTTTGCGGTGCAGTATATTCCCGCGTCCTTTGCACTTTGCTGGTGCTATGAAAAAAGCGGCTCGATCTGGACAAGTATTTTCTTCCACATGAGCGTGAATGCCCAGGGCATTTTTCTGATGTAAAAAGATGAAAAAAATCAACACCAAAAAACTTATAATAATCGCTATGCTGGTGGCCTTTGACGTAATCTTTACCCGCCTGCTTGCCGTTAACGTGCTGACCTTCAAGGCGGGCATCGGCTTTGCCGCAACCGTGGTGTGCGCCATGCTTTACGGTCCCGTGTGGGCGGGCATTGCCGCCGCGGCAGCCGACCTTATCGGCGCGCTGCTGTTTCCTACGGGCGCCTACTTCCCGGGCTTCACCGCAACGGCGGCGCTGGGCGGTGTTATCTTCGGACTTCTGCTTTACAAAAAGCGTCCCGACTTTAAACACGCCTTTCTTGCGGCGCTGTGCTACTGCGTTCTGATTACGCTGCTGGCAAACACCGCCATGATTTCCTTTGTGTACGGACCGAAATTTTTGCCGCTGTTTGTGACGCGCCTTGTGGAATTCGGCGTCATGCTTGTTCTGCAGACCGCGATTATCACGGCGCTTTCGTCCTCAAATACCCTTTACGGAAAGATTGCCGAATTAAAAAATAAATAAATTGTAAAAAAGTCCTTGACAAACAAGGGCTTTTTTGATATGTTAACTGGGCGCTCCAAAGACAGCAGGTTTCGCAAGTGTAAATCCTGCCGAGGATGGCATCATAATTTTGATTGCTTAATACCTCTGTGTCTTTACGGCCACGGAGGTTTTTCTTTTTCTTACGGGCGCGGATAAATCGTGTGGAGGTGAAAAAACACACATGCCTAACGCAAAAGTTCTCAGCGAAAAGCAGGCGATCGTAGAAGCACTCGTCGAGCGTATCCAGGGAGCAAGCGCAGGTATCCTCGTTGACTATCAGGGTATTACCGTTGCAGAGGACACCGCACTTCGTACCGAAATGCGCAAGGAGAATGTTGACTACACCGTCGTCAAGAACACCCTTACCAGAATTGCTATTGACAAGGTCGGTATGAGCGAGCTCGACTCCGTCCTCAACGGCAGCACCTCTCTGGCAACCAGCAGCGAAGATCCTATCGCTCCCTTCCGTATCGTTGCAGATTACTCCAAGAAGCTCGGTGACAAGTTCAATGTCAAGGCAGCATTCATGGAGGGCAAGATCCTGAACGCACAGGAAATCGCAGCTCTGTCCACCCTGACTTCCAAGAACGACCTTTACGGTCAGCTGGCCGGCACCCTCAATTCCATCATTGCAGGTCTGGCAGTATGCCTCGGCGAAGTCGTAGAGAAAATGGGCGGCGCAGCCGCACCCGCAGCAGAATAATTTCTGCACACTAATGTAAATTATTTGGAGGAAAATTAAAATGAGTGAAAAAATCACCGCTATGATCGAAGAGATCAAGGCTCTCTCCGTTCTCGAGCTCAAGGAACTCGTAGACGGCATTTGCGAAACCTTCGGCGTTTCCGCAGTCGCAGCAGCAGCAGCTCCCGCAGCAGCAGCAGAAGCAGTAGAAGAAAAGACCGAGTTTGACGTTGTCATGACCAGCTTCGGTGCTGAGAAGATCAAGGTCATCAAGGAAGTCCGCGGCATCACCGGCCTGGGCCTTGCAGAAGCAAAGGCAATGGTAGAAGGCGTTCCCGCAAAGATCAAGGAAGGCGTTTCCAAGGAAGACGCAGAAGCACTCAAGGCACAGCTCGAGGCTGTCGGCGCATCTGTCGAAATCAAGTAATTTTTTACTTAATAGAAAAAAGACCGTTCCGTTTGGAACGGTCTTTTTTTCTGCCTGAAAGCAATATCCGCCGAAAAGCTGCGTTTTTACTTTAAAAAACCGCTAAAATACGGAAGTTGAACAAAAAACTGAAATATGTCAGGCAAACTTACGTCATTTACTGGTGAGAGCGGAAACGGGGATTGACGCACTCAATGCCGAATACTTTTTAAGGAAGATTGCATGACTAACCTTCAGAAGCAGTGCCTTTTGAGAATCGGCTGCGTGGTACTCGCGGCAATAATTCTCGCCTGCGCACTGATTACTCCCGATGCGGCCGCAAAATCAACCGATGAGTATTATGAGAACGCCGTTCTGTTCTGGACAAATGTGGAAAGAAGCAGAAACGGGCTTCCCGAACTGAAAACAACGCCCGGGCTTCAAAGCGCTGCCGATGTCAGAGTCGGTGAAATCGCAAGCTCCTTCAGCCATACCCGCCCCAACGGGACAAAGTGGTCAACCGCCCTGAAATCAGAGGGCGTGAGCTACGGCAGCGCCGCCGAAAATATCTCCGCAGGCAGCGGTACGCCCTATGAAACCGTTTACCGCTGGATGAACAGCAGCAGCCACCGCGCCAATATCTTAAACGGAAGCTACGGCTATATGGGCGCGGGCTACAGAAACGTTTCCGGCTCCAAGTACACTCACTACTGGACGCAGGAATTTGCGGGCGGCACAAGCCCTTCAAACGCCGTCGGCAGCTTTTATGTCGCTCCCACGTCAGTCACAACGGACAAAAGCTCCGTGAAGCTCTCTGTAGGCGGCACAGCGCAGCTTTCAGGTATTCCGAGCCCCGTGTATGCCACGGAGGAAATAAGCTGTACAAGCTCAAATCCCGCCGTTGTACGCGTTGAGTCCGTGCAGGTCAACGTGTTCACTCTGAAGGGCGTGGGCAACGGCACCGCAGAGCTCACCGTTCGCTGCGGAAGCTATACGAAAACCGTTACGGTAAAGGTCGGAACGGGCGTAAATCCCGAAATACCCTTTGCCGATGTAAGCGGCGGCGCCGTTTATTACAAGGCTGTACTGTGGGCCTACGAAAACGGCATAACCGGCGGTACCGATGCGCTGCATTTCAGCCCCAACAAGCCCTGCACGAGAGCGCAGGTTGTGACTTTCCTGTGGCGTGCCGCAGGCTGTCCGCAGCCGAAAGGCGAAAGCCTTCCCTTTACCGACGTGAAAAGCGGCTCCTTCTGCTATAAGGCAGTGCTCTGGGCCTACGAAAACGGCGTGACGGACGGTGTTGACGCATCGCATTTTGCCCCCGCCCGTACAGTCACCCGCGACCAGTTTGTGACAATGCTGTGGAAATACCACGGCTGTCCGCAGGTTTACTGCGATAATCCCTTTGCGGACCTCGCACGCGGCAGCTATTGCTATGACGCGGTGCTGTGGGCCTACAAAACGGGTGTGACAACGGGCATCGACGCAACACATTTCGGCGTCGGCAGACCGTGTCTGCGCTATCAGGTCGTGCTGTTTCTCTACCGCGACCTGACATAACAGTAATTATCCGAACATAAGCAATCGCCCATGGCTTATTGATTTTATTTTGCAGTTACTCCTTTCTCCACCCATTGAGGAATCTCCGGTGTCTTCCCCCGAGGCACCGGAGATTTTCCTTTTTTCAGCTCCGTTGCGACGCTTCAAAAGGTCGATATTGCAGGTGCCCGACCGGTGACAGCTCTGTGAGTCAAATGCACTCGCGCTTTTTCAGCTCCGTTGCACCGCTTCAAAAGGTCGATATTGCAGGCGGCAATCAACACCTTTTCAACACAAAGAATAAAGCACCGATATCTGAAATATCGGTGCTTTTGTTTTACATTATCAGCTCGGCGCAAAGGTCGGGATTTACCGTTTCTCCGCACTCCATTGCAAGTGCTGCGGCCTTCATTGCCGCGTCCGCGCTTTCCGCAAGGTCAAGACCGTTCACGCCCGCCCAGACGATTGCCGCCGTGACGGCATCGCCGCAGCCCGTGGTGTTAACAATGTCCGCCTTGCAGCAGGGAAGCTTCACAACCTCGCCGTCCTCGGCTGCCACGATTCCGTCAGGGCCGAGGCTTACGAAAACGCGCCCTACGCCTCTTTTCAGAAGCTCCTCCGCGGCAAAAAGCGAGGTGCTTTCGCCCGTCATGCTCATGGCCTCAACATCGTTGGGCTTGAAGGCGGTGAGCTTTGAAAGAATGGGCTTCATGCGCTCGGCCTTTGTGATGGAAACGGGGTCGGCGTACAGCGGTGCGGTCACGTTTTCGCCAATCCACTTTATTGCTTCCGCGGAAAGATTTCCGTCGATTACAACGGCGTCGGCGGCGTTGAGCTTATCCGTCAGAAGCGCAAGATAGGAGGGCGTTATGCTGGCTGCGATATCCATATCGCTGACCGCGATCACCATTTCGCCCTTGTCGTCGGTGACGTAGAGATATGTGGAGGTGCGCGCTCCTTTTATGCGGCGGCACATGCTCATGTCTATGCCCGTTTCGGCACAGCTTCTGTATATGCTTTCGCCGTAGACATCGTTTCCTATGGCGGCGACAAACTTAACGTCAAGGCCCAACAGACGCAGGTTGTGGGCAATGTTTCTGCCCACGCCGCCGGGAGTAAGACTTACCGTTCCGGGATTAGAGTCGTGCATATTCGGTGTGCGGCTGGGGCGTCCGCAGATGTCCATATTGACGGCGCCGATTACGATTACAGTTTTATGTTCCATATACCTTCGGCATACTCCTTTATTGCGCGGTCAGCGGCGAAAATTCCGCTTTCCGCAGTGTTCATAAGTGAAAGGCGGGCAAGCTCGCATCTGTCGGAAACGGCGGAATAGAGCCTGTCGTGAGTGCTTACATAGTCGCGGTAATCTGCGATGAGCATATAGGGGTCGCCCTTATAGAGCAGGTCGGAAACAAGGTCGGAATAGCTCTTGCCGTCGGCAAAGCCTGCGGAGAAGCGGTTCAGAACTGCCGTAAGCTCCACGTCCTTTGCGGCGATTGCGCGGGGGTCATAGCCGCCTGCCTTCATGGCGATGACCTCCTCGGTGCGAAGACCGAAAAGGAACATATTTTTATCCCCCAGACGCTCGAACATTTCAACGTTTGCGCCGTCCAGCGTGCCGATTGTGACCGCGCCGTTGAGCATGAGCTTCATGTTGCCCGTACCTGAGGCCTCCTTGCCTGCGGTGGAAATCTGCTCGGAAATCTGCGCGGCGGGCATAAGCGCCTCCGCGGCGGAAACGCGGTAGTTTTCCATGAAGTAAACCTGAAGCTTTCCTTTGCACAGCGGGTCGCTGTTAACGTCCTTTGCAAGAGAGCAGATAAGCTCGATTATGCGCTTTGCGCTGCGGTAGCCTGCGGCGGCCTTTGCACCGAAAACAAAGGTTCTCGGCTCAAACTCCGCATTGGGATCTGCGTGGATTTTCATTTGCAGACGGGTAATGAGCATGGCGCACAGAAGCTGACGCTTATACTCGTGCAGACGCTTGACCTGAACGTCAATGATTGCGTCGGTGTTGAGCACGAAGCCGTCATTGCGCAGAGCGAAGGCGGCAAAATCCGCCTTGTTGAGCGCCTTTATCTCAAGGACGCGCTTCTGCACATGGGGCTCCTCCGCAAAGTCCGCAAGACGTATCAGCTCCTCGGGGTGAGTGAGGTAGTTTTCGCTGCCCAGAAGCTCGGTGACAAGACCGTGGAGGCGGGGGTTTATCTGGGCAAGCCACCTTCGGTGGTCGATGCCGTTTGTGACATAGGTGAAGCGCTCGGGGCGAAGCTCGTTTATGTCTTTGAAAAGGTCGTTTTTGAGGATTTCGCCGTGAAGTCCCGAAACGCCGTTTACCTTATAGCAGGCCGCAAGGCAGAGGTTTGCCATGTGCACCTGACCGTCGCGGATAATGAGGTTTCTGCCCACCTTTTCGCTGCTGCCGAACTTCGAAACAAGCCAGTCGCACCAGCGGCGGTTAATCTCGCAGAGGATTTCCCACACACGCGGCAGCAGCTTCTGAATAAGCTCCTGCGGCCACTTTTCAAGAGCCTCGCTCATGACGGTGTGGTTCGTGTAGGCAACGGCGCCCGTGACGATTTCCCATGCCTCGTCCCAGCCGAGTCCGTGTTCGTCCATGAGAATGCGCATGAGCTCGGGAATGACAAGGGTGGGGTGGGTATCGTTTATCTGAATGACGTGGTGCTTTGCGAAGCTCTTCACGTCGCCGTACTTTTGAACGTGTTTTTTTACGATGGTCTGCACCGTTGCGGAAACAAAGAAGTACTGCTGCTTAAGGCGCAGGGTTTTGCCTTCAATGTGGTCATCGGCGGGGTACAGCACCTTGGTGATGACCTCGCTCATGGTGCGCTGCTCCATGCTCTTGACATATTCGCCCTCGGAGAAGAGGTACATATCAAGGGCGGAGGTGCTTCTGGCGTCCCACAGACGCAGGGTGTTGACGGTTTTGCCGCCGAAGCCAGCAATGAGCATATCTCTCGGAACGGCGGTTACGGTGGTGTAGCCCGTGTGCTCCGCGCGGTACTGACCGAAGTAATCCCAGTGGGGAGTAATCTGACCGCCGAAGCGGATTTCAACCGCGTCTTCGCTGCGGGGAATGAGCCAGCTGTCAGCGCTTCTGCGCCAGTCGTCAGCCACCTCGGTCTGCTTTCCGTCCACGATTTTCTGACGGAAAATGCCCAGCTCGTAGCAGATGGAATAGCCCGTTGCGGGAATGCCTAACGACGCCATGCTGTCCATGTAGCAGGCGGCAAGACGGCCCAGACCGCCGTTGCCGAGACCCGCATCGTTTTCTTCTTCAAAGATGTCGGCGGCAGACCTGCCCATGTCCTCAAGTGCGCCCGCCAGCGCCTCGGAAATGCCGAGATTGAAGGCGTTTTTCATGAGACTTCTGCCCATGAGAAACTCCATGGACATATAATGCAC
Organism: Oscillospiraceae bacterium; assembly: GCA_045599385.1. Classification (GTDB taxonomy): domain Bacteria; phylum Bacillota; class Clostridia; order Oscillospirales; family Oscillospiraceae; genus F23-B02. The sequence goes on from JAZRVW010000061.1 coordinate 57,317, forward strand.
CTGGCGGTCGCCGCGGCGCTCCTCGCTAACCGCCATAAGACGACTCATGATCTCGCGGATAACCATGGCGGAGGCCTGAAACACCTGGTCGTCGGTGGCCTTTTCGATTGTCACTCCGAAGTAGGCGCAGAGCTTATCTTCAATGGCGCTGCGCATTTCGTCGCGGGAAATTTCGCTTTTCATACAGAAATACCTTTCAGGGAAATTAGATGGACTGTTAAAAAACACAGTCGGTGTTAGATGACGGAAAGGAAGATAGTGTGAAAGAAACCCAGAAGGGTGTCTTTCACGTTAAATCAGCTGATTTTTCTAACTTCATATAGTTAGAAAAATCTAGGAAGCATGGCAAAAGCTCTTTTGCCATGCTGATCAGATTTTGCTGAACTTGGGAACTACGATGGGCAGGGCGGGAGAGCCCACCAGCGTCTGATATGCGCCGATGTCGCAGTCCTTGTCGACAATGCAGTTTGTAAGCTCAACGCCCTCACCGATTTTACTGCCGCGCATGACGATGCAGTTGGTGAGCTTGGCGCCCTTTCCGATGCGCACATCGGAGAAGATGACGGAGCTTTTGACCTCGCCCTCGACGATACAGCCGTCGGCAACAAGGCTGTTTCTGGAAACCGCGCCCTCGCCGTAATAGGTGCTGACGTCCTCCTCGCTTTTGGTGCGGACGGGACGGTCAACGGGGAAAAGCTCGGCGCGTACCTCAGGCTTAAGAGTATCCATGCTGCAGCGGAAATAGCTTTCGGTGCTCATGATGCGCTTTGCATAGCCGCGGTGAACGTAAATATTCACACAGCCGCCGTTTTCGAGATAGTTTGCAATGGCATCGCGGTGGAAGTGATATTTGTTTTCGGTGAAGCAGTAATCCATGAGCTTCATGAGAAGCGCCTTTGAGATTACGTAGGCCTCAAGGGAGGCAAGACCCTCGCCTGCGCAGGTCTGATTGAAGGCCATTTTGCGTGCAAAGCCGTCGGCCTCGGCGATATAGCGATGATGCTTGTAATCGGGGGTGCCTTCGGTGCAGATTGCGGTAAGCTCCGCGCCGCTTTTAACGTGCCGGCGGAGGATTTCCTCAAGGTCAAGATTTGCGGCAAGGTTGCCGTGCATCATGACGATGTTATCCTCCTTAATGCTTTCAACATAGGTTCTGACGGCGTTTAAGGCCTCAACGGTACCCGTGTAGTCGCCCTTGTGATATTCGGGGAGACCGAAGGGCGGAAGCATCTTCAGACCGCCGATTTTTCTGCCCATATCCCAGTCCTTGCCGCTGCCGAGATGGTCGAGGAGGGATTGGTAATCGCGCTGCATGATAACGCCCACATTGTGAATGCCCGCGTTCATCATGGAGGACAGAGCGAAGTCGATGAGTCTGTATCTGCCGCAGAAGGGCATGGAAGAGGCTGTGCGATTGCGCACAAGCTGGTCGAGCTTGGGGGTTGCGCCGTAGGCGTAGATTATTCCGTGAAAATCAACCATTTTCAAACCTCCTCTGACTTGTAAATCATGGCGCCTGCAGGAATCTGAGCGCCCTCGCGTATTTGTATATCGGGGCCGCAGGTGGCAACGCCCCATTCGTCTGTTCCGTCGGGAGCAGCGCCCACGTGAGCGCCCTTTTTGATGACGGTGTTTTCGCCGATGATTGCGTATTCCACAACTGCTCCGTCCTCAACAACGGCACCGGGCATAAGCACGCTGTAAAGCACCTGCGCGCCCTTGCCCACAACGGCGGAATTGGAAAGCACGGAGTTTTCCACATGACCCTCGATTACACAGCCCTCGGTGACGATGGAGTGGATAATCTCCGCCTCCTCTCCTGCAAAATGGGGAGGACGGGTTGTGCCGCGTGAGCGAATGGGCCACTTGGGGTCATAGAGGTTGATGAGAGTGGTGGAAAGCATATCCATGTTGGCATCCCACAGACTTGTGATGGTGCCCACATCGCGCCAGTAACCGTCGAAGCGGTAGGGCCAGAGCTTTTCGCCCGCGGAGAGCATATTGGGGATAATGTTCTTGCCGAAGTCCTTGCTGGACTTGGGGTCTGCCTCGTCCTCAATGAGATACTTGCGGAGCTTTTTCCAGTTGAAGATGTAGATGCCCATGGAGGCAAGGTCGGATTTCGGGTGCTTGGGCTTTTCCTCAAACTCGGAAACATAGCCGTCTTCGCCCAGATTCATGATGCCGAAGCGGGTTGCGTCCTCCATGGAAACCTGCAGCACGGCGATGGTGCAGGCGGCGTCCTTTTCAATATGCTCACGGAGCATCTTTGCGTAGTCCATTTTGTAGATGTGGTCGCCGGAAAGAATGAGAACGTTGTCGGGGTCGTACATCTCAATGAAGCCCATGTTCTGATATATGGCGTTGGCGGTGCCGGAGAACCATTCGCCCTGCTCGCCCGCCGTCTGATAGGGAGGAAGAATGAACACGCCGCCGTCGGCGCTGTCAAGGTCCCAGGGCTGACCGCCTGCTATGTAGCTGTTAAGCTGAAGGGGACGGTACTGGGTCAGCACGCCCACGGTGTCAATGCCCGAGTTTGCGCAGTTGGACAGAGGAAAATCTATTATGCGGTATTTTCCTCCGAATGGCATATTGGGCTTTGCCACATTCTGCGTCAGCGCGTAAAGGCGCGAGCCCTGACCGCCTGCAAGAAGCATTGCTATACAGCTTTTCTTCATGTTGCATCTTCCTTTCGTAAAGGCATTATATTCATACTTAATTATTAACACTTAATTATATTATACATTGCGGTTAAAAACAAGAGCGGCGGGAGCTTAAAAATGTTCCCGCCGCTGTAAATGTCAATTCCTGTTGTATGTGTTCATTGCCTTGTCAGCGCCCTCGGTGATGTAGCACTGAATGGCCTTGGAAACGCGCTTCGCCAGCTCTGCCATGTCGGCCGCGTCCTGATTTCTGAAAACGCTGAGCACCCAGTCCGCCATGTCGTAATCGGGATGCGGCGCACTGCCAACGCCCATGCGGATACGGGGAAATGCGTCGGTGCCCAGGTGGAGAATGATGTTCTTGAGCCCGTTGTGACCGCCTGCGGAGCCTGATTTGCGGATTCGCATTTTGCCGATGGGAAGCGCCACCTCGTCGGAAATGACGATGACGTGATCGGCGGGAATTTTGTAGAACTTAACGGCCTGAATCACCGCCTCGCCCGACAGATTCATGTAGGTCTGGGGCTTCATGAGAAGCACCTTTTCGCTGCCGATCGCTGCTGTTGCGGTGAGAGCCTTGAAGCGCATTCTGTTGACGGAAACGCCGAGATCGCGCTCCACTGCATCGCAGGCCATGAAGCCTGCATTGTGGCGGGTGCCGTTATATTTAGTTCCGGGATTGCCGAGGAACACGACTATCCATGATACGCCGGAGCCGGCACGAAGCTTGTCAAACATGGTATGACCTCTGAAACCAATTAATAGAATTGTCATTCCGAGCGAAGCGAGGAATCCCCTCAAAAAACAGGGGATTCTTCGTCGCTTTACTCCTCAGAATGACAAATGCTTATGTATTACTCAAAAAGATTGGAGATGGATTCTTCCTCATAAATGCGGCGGATTGCTTCGGAGAAGACCTTGTCAACGGACATATAGTGAATCTTGTCGCATACGGGCTTGTCGGAGGGATAAGGAATGGTGTCGAGAAGGAGCAGCTCCTTGATGCAGCTGTTTTCAATGCGATCGATTGCGGGACCGGAGAGAACGCCGTGGCTTGCGCAGGCGTAAACCTCCTTTGCGCCGCCGATTTCCTTGATGGCCTTTGCCGCGCCGCAGAGAGAGCCTGCGGTGTCAACCATGTCATCGAGAAGAATGCAGGTCTTGCCTTCCACGTTGCCGATGATGTTCATTACTTCGGACTGGTTTGCTTTTTCACGGCGCTTGTCAACGATTGCCATGTTGCAGCCCAGCTTCATGGAGAAGTTGCGTGCGCGTGCGGTGGAGCCTACGTCGGGGGAAACGACCATAATGTCCTCGTTGTTCTTGCCGAAGACTTCGAGATAATGGTTTGCAAAGAGAGGAGCGCCGAAGAGGTTGTCAACGGGGATATCGAAGAAGCCCTGAATCTGCGCTGCGTGGAGGTCCATGGTGAGAACGCGGTCAGCGCCTGCGGCGGTGATGAGGTTTGCAACGAGCTTTGCGGAGATGGGGTCACGGCTCTTTGCCTTGCGATCCTGACGGGCATAGCCGAAATAAGGAACAACTGCGGTGATGCGTCCGGCGGAGGCTCTGCGCATTGCGTCAATCATAACCAGCAGCTCCATGAGGTTGTCATTTACGGGCTTGCAGGTGGACTGAACGATGAAAACGTCGGTGCCGCGTACGGGCTCATGGACGGAGATGGAGCATTCGCCGTCTGCGAAATGGGTGCAGGTGCTGTCGCCCATGTCCTTTGCCAGAAGCTTGGTAATTCTTTCAGCAAGCTCGGGGTTGGAATTTCCGGTGAAAACCTTAATTTCTTTGCCGTGAGAAATCATTTCGAATATCCTCTCTTTTTGTAATTCTCGCTTTTTGCGGTAAAAATATTCAGCAATAGAAGTATAACAAATCAAAAAAGAAAAATAAAGGGCATAGAGTGAGAATTTTAGCCAAACAAATGTTAAGTTTATGTCGATTATGCCGTTTGCGCAGGGAAACAGCGGAGTAGCTCTGCAAGTCGGAGCGGGAGTGCCGAAAATTGAATATGGCTGTTTACAAGCGGAAAATTCTCGTGTATAATATTTTAGCTAAAAATTATAAGGAATGATTTTAAATGCTTGAATTTGAAGAATATAAAGTAAAGCTCAACGGCCTCAGACCTACTCTCGACGGTCTTGCTGAGGCACTGCACCTTGATGCCGCAAACAAGGAGATTGAGGAGCTTGAGGGACAGTCTGCCCGCGACGGCTTCTGGAACGATGTTGAAAATTCCCAGAAGGTGCAGAAGCGCATCGCAACCCTGAAGAACAAGGTCGAAAAATATGCGAAGCTCTGCAACACCTGGGACGACCTCTTCACACTCTGCGAGATGGCGCTTGAAGAGGGCGATGACAGCATGCTGGGTGAGCTTCAGGCAGACTTCGCTTCCTTTGAGGAGGCGCTTGAGGCCATGCGCCTGGGCACTTTGCTCACGGGCGAATACGATGCAAACAACGCCATTCTCACCATTCACCCCGGTGCAGGCGGCACCGAGGCTCAGGACTGGGCATCAATGCTCTACCGTATGTACACCCGATGGACTGAGCGCCACGGCTATAAGTACACGCTCATGGACTGGCAGGACGGCGACGAAGCGGGTATCAAGTCCGCAACCATTAAGATTGAGGGCGAAAACGCCTACGGCTTCCTCAAGAGTGAAAACGGCGTTCACCGCCTTGTGCGTATCTCCCCCTTTGACGCAAACGCAAGACGTCAGACCAGCTTTTCCGCCGTTGAGGTAATGCCCGAAATCTCCGATGACAACGAAATTGAGCTTCGCGATGAGGACATTAAGATGGACGTTTACCGTTCCAGCGGCGCAGGCGGTCAGAAGGTCAACAAGACCTCCTCCGCAGTCCGCCTTACCCATATCCCCACGGGCATCGTCGTTGCATCACAGGTCGAGCGAAGCCACTTCCAGAACCTCGAAAACTGCCGTCAGATGCTCCGCGCAAAGCTTGCGGAAATCAAGGAGAGAGAGCATCTTGAAAAGAT
>JAZRVW010000062.1:0-6812 GCA_045599385.1 Oscillospiraceae bacterium
CACCATGGTCGAGGAGAAGTACGGCGAAGAGCATCCCGACATGATGCAGTACATGGAGGAGATCCTCTACAAGCTGCAGAAGAAGGTCGTTAAGAAGTGGCTGCTCGCAGGCAAGCGCGTTGACGGCCGTCAGATGAACGAAATCCGTCCTCTCGGAAGCGAAGTCGGCGTTCTCCCCGTTGTCCACGGTTCCGGTCTCTTCACCCGCGGACAGACCCAGGTTCTCTCCATTGCAACCCTGGCAACCATGTCCATGACCCAGAAGCTCGACACCATCTGGGAAGAGGAAGAGAAGCGCTTCATGCACCACTACAACATGCCCGCCTACTCCACCGGCGAAGCACGTGCCAGCCGCAGCACCGGCCGCCGCGAATACGGTCACGGCGCTCTCGTTGAAAAGGCACTTGAAAGCGTTATCCCCTCTGTTGAAGATTTCCCCTACACCATCCGTGTAGTTTCCGAAATTCTTTCCTCCAACGGCTCCACCTCTCAGGGCTCCATCTGCGGCACCACCCTCGCACTCATGGACGCAGGCGTTCCCATCAAGGCTCCCGTTGCAGGTATCTCCTGCGGTCTTATTCAGGACGGCGACGACTTCACCACCTTCATCGACATTCAGGGTGTTGAGGACTTCCACGGCGAGATGGACTTTAAGGTTGCAGGCACAAAGCAGGGTATCACCGCAATTCAGATGGACCTTAAGAACGACGGTCTGAAGCACGAAATCGTCAAGGTAGCATTCCAGATTACCCGCGAAGCACGCTTCCAGATTCTTGACGAAATCATGCTCCCCGTTATCGCAGAGCCTCGCAAGGAGCTTGCAAAGACCGCTCCCAAGATGATTCAGATGAAGATCAATCCCGACAAGATTCGCGAGGTCATCGGCTCCGGCGGCAAGGTCATTCAGAAGATTACCGCTGACACCGGCTGCAAGATCGACATCGACGACGACGGCAACATCTACATTGCCTCCGAGGACATCGAGGCCTGCCGCGCAGCACGCACCATCATCGAAAACATCGTTTTCGAGCCTGTTGTGGGCGCTCTGTACTACGGCAAGGTAAGCAATATCCGCTCCGAGTTCGGCGCATGGGTTGAGCTTGCTCCCGGCAAGGACGGCCTTGTAAAGATTAAGGACCTTGAGTTCAAGCGCACCGAGAAGGTTGAAGACGTTCTCAACATCGGCGACATGACCTGGGTTAAGGTTATGAACGTTGATGACCGCGGCAGAATCGACCTGAGCCGCAAGGACGCACTCCGCGAGCGCGGCGAAGCATAAACGCACAAAAAACGGGTATCCGATTTCCAATCGGATACCCGTTTTTTATAATTAATACGCTATTATGTTTTTGTGAAGCTCGGCGTAATCCTCATCGCTTATGGTATAAACGCCGTCGCCGTCGGCATCAAGCTGAACCGTGACTTTTACGGGGTCGAGGTAGCCGAGACTGTCAATTCCCGCACGCAGAATGCCGATTACCTCGTTGAGATAAAGCTGCTCAATCTCGCTTCCTGCCATTTCCGAAAACTCGCCGTAGGAAAAGCGCTGTGTAAACTCGCGGTCATGACGGTCGAGAGCCTCATAGCTTGTGCGGAAGAGGTCAATGGGATAAACCGTAACCTCCACAGCGTAGCCGCCGTTTTTCTCCTCAGCCTCGCCTATTTCATACTTGCTCTTTGCAAAAATGTCCCTGTAAAGCTGTACGATTTCCTCGGCAGGCTCTTCATCGCCGAGGTAAAAATAAAACAGCTCACAGAAATTTTTCGCCTCATTCTGCAAATTTTCCTCATACATCTCAAGGCATTCCTCGCGGCTTTCCACCACAAGCTTAAGATACTCATCTGAAACCTCGCCGTGATACAGAACGTCAAGGCCGCCCTTCACATAGGAAGCGGCATCAAAGCTTTTACCGCAGCCGCAAAGCATTAAGAGGCACATTGCAAGCACCAGTATCAAGGAAATTGCGCATTTTTTACTGCTGTTATTCATTTTTCCGCCTTTCAGTCAGTTTATCAGCCAAGCTCGGTGAGAATTATGGAGCCGTCCTTGCCGCTCTGGTAAACTCCGCGCTCAACGACCGTTCCGTCGGCAAGCGTGTAGCTCAGTATCACATTGGGTGCCGTATCGGGAATGAAGCTCACAAGCTCCAGCGCCTCATCGGTGGTCATATAGCTGCGGTACCACAGCAGATTTCTCCCGGGATTGTAGGCTTCAGCACTATTGTCAGTCATAATCTGAACATTGTACACGGTTTCCTGCGCGGAGATGATGACGCTCTGTCCCTTCTCGTCAAGGGTGACGGTGTTGAGAACGGTAAGCCCGGACATATCCTTGCTGTCACCGTTTTCGGCAAGCATCATGCCGTTATCGCCTTCAAGCTGAACGGGCAGATACTCCTCCTTCAGCAGACCGTCCATGGCGGCATAAGGCACGGTGAAGTCAATGCGGCCGCAGCTGAAAGGCGCAAGCTCATAGGGATTTGCGAAAAACACCAGTCCCTCGTTGCTGAAAAACCAGTTGCCGCTCCCTATAAGGTCGGAAATCGATTCCGTAAGGTCGGGGTTGAAGAATATGCTTTCGCCCGCCTCGTTCTTATACTTTTCGCCTGCGGAAATATTCAGAACATAGCCGTAAACAAGCTGCTCAAGCAGTTCGGGTTCATCGGAAATGCTCTCAAGCGTAAGCTTTTCGCCTGTGCTCGCGTCATAGGACGCGCTGGTGCGGGAAACGTATCCGTGAGCGCCGCCGCTGTAGGTGTAAACATCGTAGCTCAGGCTGATAACGCCCACATCGCCGCGGTTGAGCTCTGCGGTTTCTTCATACATAAAGGTATTGAAAACAAGTCCTTCGGACTCGTCGGACGCTTCGGCTGACTCAAGCTCCGCAGCCGCTTTTTCGTCGGCAATGCTCAGGGCTGCATTTCTGATTGTATCTGCGCCCTCATCAAAAAGCTCGTACTGATACGCAATGTCAAGGTTGATTTTCTCAGCCGCCTTATCGCTGCCTGCGGAAATAATCTCAGGCACACAAATCGACTGGGCAAAAACCAGCTCATCGCTTGCCTCGTCCACGAACCCGTCAGTTTCCACGCGGGAAAAATCCACACATACGGCAAATTCGGGAACAGGTGCGTCCTCGTCCTTATCATATATATCATGGCAACCGCACAGCGCAAATATCATTGCCATAGCCAGAATAATGGCTGCCGCCTTTTTCATAACAACCTCCGTGTGCATTCCGCACAAATTAACGTTATATCTGTAATGAGTTCTATGCTTTCAACAGTTTCAACAGGGTTTTGAACAGCATTATGTAAATCTCTTGCTTACGTCTTCATAAAGGCGCTCGCTTCCGCCCATGCAGAAGCTGTCCATGCAGCCGGCAATAAGCTCGGCGTCGTCCTCCATGTTGTTTTCAAACCAGAACTTAATCAGGGCGCTGACTGCGGAAACAAGCATGGCGTGCAGGCATTCCTTATGGAGACCAGGCATTTTGTCTCCGTTGGGCATTATGCTGCTGAAGTAGCTTGCGGATTTGTCCATTATTATCTTCACAAAAGCGTCCATATCACCGTTGGGGCCGCAGAAAAGGCGGCAGAGGTCCCTGTTTTCCTTGAGAAGATTAAGCGCGTCAAGGGCTGAAAGGAGACCGTCGGCGCTTTTGCTTGCACCGTCATCGAAGATATCAACCAATTCCTGCTCAAGACTTGCCTCAAGCTCAAAGGGGTCGGCATAATGGGAATAGAATGTGCCTCGGTTTATGTCGGCGTTCTTGCAGATTTCGGTTACGCTTATTTTTTCAAGAGGCTTCTTTTCCAGCAAATCAAGAAAGCTTTCGCGGATTGCCTTTTTTGTGTAGCGCACACGTCTGTCCACTTTTTTGTCTGTCATTTTTTACACCTTCATTATAATTGATTTTACTTCAATACTATACCACAAAAATGTCAGCAAATCAACGCGGTGGGCATTATTTTACTTTTTATACATATTTGTCTATTGACTTGCACTTTTTGCAGGTTATTATTATTTTGTTATCACTTTTCGAGGAAAATACAAGCATGAAAAAAATCGGTTTCGGAAAATTAGGTCTTGCCTTCGCGGGAAGCTTTCTCGGCGCAGGCTATGTTTCGGGTCAGGAGCTCTGGCAGTTCTTCGGTTCCTTCGGCAAAGAGGGTGTTTTCGGGCTCTGCATTGCCATTGCCATTCTCTTTTTTGTGGGCGTAATGATGATTCGGCTCAATCAGCTTACGGGCTTTGCAGATGCCGACAAGCTTGTTGTCTGCTGGAACGCCCCTGCCATACGCGGCGCTGTTGTGCTTCTTGAATCCCTGTTTCTTTTCGGCGTTGTGGTAATCATGACCGCAGGCGTCGGCGCTCTGCTCAATCAGCTCTTCGGAATCCCCCTCTGGATAGGCGCGCTTATTTTCACCGTTGTAGTGGCGGTCTTCTCTCTTGCGGGGCTTTCGGGCATGGTTTCCGCCTTTTCCCTGACGGTTCCCGTGCTTGCGGGCGTCACTCTCTTTTTCGGAATTGTTTCAGTAACAAAGGGCGGCTTCTGCATTCCTCATGGCACGCCCAACGGCTCAAATCCTCTCATGAGCTCCTGGCTCATTGCGGCAATAAGCTTTGCCTGCTACAACATTTTCGGCGGAATCGCCATTGTTGCGCCTCTCGGTGAGCACATGAAGAGCAGAGCTCACAGCCGCGCCGGCATTGCGCTCGGCTCTGCCGTGCTGTTTATTATCGCCGCAAGTGTCCTCGTTTCCATGGGCGCGTTTCCCGAAACGGCAGATGCCGAGCTTCCCATGCTTGCCCTTGCAAGCGGAATGAACAAATACCTCGGCTATGTCTACGCGCTTCTGCTTCTGCTTGCCATGTTCGGCACGGCGCTTTCAAGCATGGTTGCGTTCTCAAACCTGATTTGTCTTAAATCCGAAAAGATAAACAAGCGCCGCGTCGGCTTCATTGCGGTCTGCGCTCTGCTGGCCTTCATGGGAAGTCTTTTCGGCTTCGGCGATTTGATAAGCATTATCTATCCCATATTCGGCTATCTGAGCAGCGTATTCATCGTTCTTATGGCAGTACACTATTTCAAAGTCAGAAAGAAGGTCAGGGCATGAGCAGGCTTTTGGTTTTTGACTCACTCGACTCCACAAACGATTATATTAAACGTGAGGCGAAAAATCTTGACGAGGGCGCTGTCGTTTTCGCAAACGGGCAGACTGCGGGAAAAGGCAGACTCGGCAGAAAATTCGCTTCCCCTGCCTCCATGGGCATTTATATGTCCATGCTTTTAAAGCCCGACTGCGCTCCGCTTGACGCCGCAACCCTTACCGCAAACGCCGCGGTTGCCGTATGCAATGCTGTCGAAAAGCTTACGCCCTACAAGCCCGACATCAAGTGGATTAACGACCTGTATCTACGCGGAAAGAAAATCTGCGGCATTCTCTGCGAAAGCAGCATCACCGACCACAAGCTTGACTACATTGTGGTGGGCGTGGGACTCAATGTCATAACCCGTCCCGACGATTTTCCCCCCGAGCTTCTGAAAACCGCAGGCTCAATCTATTCCCAGACGGGTGAAATCGTGGAGCGCGGCAAGCTGATTGTCGCAATCATCGAGGAGCTTGACGCCATGTATGCCGCATGGAAGGAAAACAAATCCGTTTACCTCGACGAATACCGCAGGCGCTGCTCCATGCTCGGTCACGAGGTGGATATATACTCCTCCGAGGGTACCGACACCGTGCTTGCCGAGGATATTTCCGAGGACTTCGGGCTTATTGTCCGCTATGAAAACGGCGAAAGAAAAACCCTCCACGCAGGAGAGGTAAGCGTAAAATTATAAATTAAGCAAAAAAATCCCACACCTTTCGGTGTGGGATTTTCTGTTTTTATTCTTCCTCGGGGACGTGGATTTCCTTAATGAGAAAATCTCTGCCCGAGAGGATTTCCTTTTCAAAGCTGCCGCAGTTGGGACAGTAGCCCTCATGCTCAATCACGTTGAAAATTTCGTCGCACTCTTCGCATTCCGCCATACCGGGAATGACATTCATTGTGAGCTCTGCGCCCTCGAGAATTGTGCCTTCCACGGTGATTTTGTAGATTTCATCAACGTACTTGGGAATGACCAGGGAGAGCTCGCCAATATCGAGAACAATACCGGATACTTCCTTGATATTGTTCTCCCTGGCGAAGTCCTCAACAGTGCGAATGACCTGTCTGACAACTCCGATTTCGTGCATTACTTCTTTGCAACCTTCTTAACTGCCAGGCGTGCAATTGCCTTAGGAGCATTGGAAACTGCGGTGAGCAGGGTCTTGTGGTAGCTCTCGTACTTGGTGTCCATGTACTTCTCCAGAGTGATTGCGCCGAACTTGCACTTGGTGGTGCAGATGCCGCAGCCGAAGCACATATCCTCGTCAAGAACAACGGAGCCGCAGCCCAGGCAGCGTGCTGCTTCCTTCTTGATCTGCTCCTCGGTGAGAGTGCCGCGGAGGTCGGACATGGTCTTCTTTGCTTCCTTGCCGGAAACAGCAGCGGTCTTCTGACGGGGTGCGCAGTCGAAGCCCTCTGCGGAGATAGCCAGAGTCTTGACGTCCAGAGGCTTGTAGTCGCGGTTGTCGCGGCCCAGGTTCTGGGTCTGACCGGGATGTACGTAACGGTGGATGGAGATAGATGCTTCCTTACCTGCTGCAATTGCGTCAATTGCAAACTTGGGTCCGGTTACAACATCGCCGCCGGCGAATACGTCGGGAGCGCTGGTCTGCAGGTACTTGTCAACGGTTACGTTGCCCTTGTCGCCTGCCTTG
>JAZRVW010000063.1:0-28275 GCA_045599385.1 Oscillospiraceae bacterium
CTGTCCTTCAGATAGCTTAAATAGGATTTAACGGTGTTGCCCACAAGAGCATACTGCTCAAAGCTCATGGCAAGAGCGTAGTCGGAAAAAATCCGCTGAAGTATAGCTTCAAAGTTGGAGGGCACGGTGCAGATATCAAGAATTTTGTCAATAATTTCAAGCACGACGCTGCGGTTTAATTCCGCAAGCTCACGCATATCGGAAACCGCATCGGTATGTGCAGGTACAAAAACGGGCGCCTCAAGTGTTTCGATGCAGTCAAGGGTTTCAAGATATGCCTTAACGTCATATATGTAGCCAACGCGGTATTTTTCCAGCGTTGCCGCAGAGGAAACGCAGTCAGCCATGAAGCATACACCGTCGGGCATACGGTATCCCACCATGTCGAAGAAATGACCGGGCAGGGAAATTACCTCAACTTCCTTCGGGAAGTCAATGGAAGTTATGTCAACTGCATTGCTCTCCTGTGCCAGTAAAAACTTGTGGCGCAGGTCCTTTGGAGGATAACCGCCGTAGAGGAATGCGGGCTCAAGAATGGGGTGACGTGTGAAGTCGGCCTCAATGCCCGGGGCAAAGATTTTGCAGCCCGTCTGCGCCTGAAGATATTTGCAGCCGCCGATGTGGTCTGCGTTGGAGTGGGTTACGAGAATTGCCTTCAGCGTCCAGCCGTTTTTGTCGAGAATCTGGCGCACCTTGCGTCCTGCTTCCTTATCATTGCCGCTGTCAACGAGATATACGGAGTTGTCCTCACAGCGATATACACCGATTTTTGCAGGACAGTTAACATAATAAGAATTATTTGAAACCTGAATAAGCTCGTACATAATATTCACCTCTGTTTAAGTTTAGCACAGCATGAGGAAGCAATCAAGAATCATTAACGGAAATAAACATATCTTCTGTTTCTGACTGGGCGTCTTCAAGAATTTCCTTGATTTTGGTGAATTGACCGCGTTCAATTGACTCCAGAGCATCGGTAACGCGGTTAAAAAGCTTGTAATACATCTCTTCATAGATGTTCATAGTATCACCTCAACACTATTGTAGCACATACGCATTACATATAACAAGAGCGGTTTGCAATACAATATGTAATGCAAATTGTATTACGAGGTGTAGTATGGCTAATTTCAGAATACCAAAAATACCGCCAACGACAAATAAATCAATCAGATTTCCCAATGATATAATTGAGGAAGTGGAAAATGCGATAGTGGGCAAGGACTGCACATTCTCTGCTTTCGTAGTTGAAGCGGTACGAAATGCGCTTGAGGATTTAAAAGAGAATAACGAATAAAAACAAGCTGTCATACGACAGCTTGTTTTTACGTTAATCGGTGGGAGCAAGCCCTCGCCCTATGGTGTGCGGTTTGCAGGCGATTCATAAATCGCCTGCAAATGTGCTCCGCAACAAAAAACTGTCATTCTGAGGAGCGTAGCAACGAAGAATCTACGGCGCGGCTATCATAATAGGGGATTCTTCGCTAGGCTTCGGTTTGAGGTTATTCTCTCTCGCATAAATTGAGCGAAGCGGATATTTGGCGCTGAAAGCGCCTCCAAATAAAAAAGAAACACGCTTTCACTTATGGATTGAAAAAGGGCGCAGAAGAAACTACGGCAGGGGAGTGAGCATGAGAGGGGCAGAGCCATTTCATTTTAGCCGCATGGGGAGAGGCGAGAGGGGAGGGTATGCCCCTCTCGCATAAATTGAGCGAAGCGGATATCTGGCGCTGAAAGCGCCTCCAAATAAAAAAGAAACACGCAAAGCGTGTTTCTTTTTTATTTGGAGGCGTCACCCGGATTTGAACCGGGGAATCGCGGATTTGCAGTCCGCTGCCTTACCACTTGGCTATGACGCCATATAAGTTTGCAGGCTTTTTTAGTGAGCCTGCAAACACTTTTTGGAGGGGGCAACGAGACTCGAACTCGCTACCTCCACCTTGGCAAGGTGGCGCTCTACCGGATGAGCTATGCCCGCGAATGGTGCCTCCGGTCGGAGTTGAACCAACGACACGCGGATTTTCAATCCGCTGCTCTACCTACTGAGCTACAGAGGCACGCTGTGGTGGGAACTATTGGACTCGAACCAATGACCCCCTGCTTGTAAGGCAGGTGCTCTAACCAGCTGAGCTAAGCTCCCGCGTCAGCTTGTTTATTATACAAAACCCGAGTCCAATTGTCAACACAAATTTTCCGTTTTTTATTCTTTTTTACCGCTGTCCAGCAGCGCCCGCATATCCTCCGGAGAAAATTCATAAACTGTATCGCAGAACTGACAGCTGACCTCAACGGTCTGAGCTTCATTAATCATGGCCTCAAGCTCATCTTTTCCTACGCCCAGAACTGCCTCGGAAACGCGCTCACGGCTGCAATAGCATCTGTAGCCCACCTCGTCTTCACCCACAAGGTGATAGGGAAGCCCCTTGAGCACCTGGGCAAAGACCTCCTCAAGACCGTCCTCCGCAAGAATGGTGGTGAGCTGGTCCATCATGAAAATGTTTTCCTCAAGAATGTCGATAAGCTCCTCGGGAGCACCGGGCATGAGCTGAACGATGAAGCCGCCTGCGGCTTTAATGCTGAGGTCGGTGTCAACAAGAACGCCGAGACCGCAGGCCGCGGGAATCTGCTCACTTTCGAGCATGTAGGAGGTGAGGTCCTCGGCGATTTCGCCCGATACAAGCTGGGTGGAGCCGATGTAGGGCTCCTTAAGACCGATGTCACGGCTGACGGTGAACATTCCGTTCGTGCCGACTGCGCCGCCGACATTCAGCTTGCCATCGCTTCTGAGAGGCAAATCGACGGAGGGGTCGGTGACATAGCCGCGCACGTATCCCTCGGAATCGGAAACTGCAATGACGCTGCCGATGGGGCCGCCGCCGTTAATGCGTATGGTGAGCGTGCCGTCTTCTTCTTTGAGAAGATTGCCCAGCATGGAGGCGGCACAGAGCGTGCGTCCGAGAGCCGCCGCCGTAGTGGGAGTGCAGTTGTGTATTTCCTTTGCCCGCTGAACAGCGCCCTGCGCTGATACTGCGGACATTTTTACAAAGCCGTCGCCGGCTGTTGCGCGTAAAATTCTGTCCATTTCGGTTCTTCTTTCTCAGTATATGCTGTCGCGCTTGGCAACTATGAATATTCTGCCCTTGTCGCCCTGGGGACATTCGGTGCAGATTTTTACCTTGACAAAGCCCGCTTCCCGAAGCAGACGGTCAAGCATTTCTGGCTCGTGGGCGTATTCAATGTGCTCCTCGCTTTCACGGCGCCAGTGCCTGCCGGCTTTTGAAAAAATGTCCATGCCGTAGCAGATTGCGTTTTCTTCATCATCGAAATCGGCACGCCACAGACAGAGCATATCCTCGGTTTCGTCAACAAAAATCTCTCCGTCTATGCTGCGAAACCACTCGGGTGTCTTAACATCGAAAATGACAAGTCCGTCGGGACGCACGAAAAGGTGCAGTCTGCGGAACACCTCGGGCAAATCTTTGGGTGGAATGTAGTCCACGCCGTCAAGGGAACAGATTGCGGCATCGACCGTGTCGTTCAGATCAATTTCCGTTGCCTCTTGGCAAAGAAACAGCGGCGGAATCCTGACGTCCGCCGCTTTGCCGGAAGCCTGCATGAGCATATCCACGGACTCGTCCGCGGCAACCATGTCGTAGCCGCGCTGAGCCATAATCCATGTCAGTGTTCCGGTACCGCAGCAGAAATCAAGCAGAGAAGTGAACTTTCCACCGTCTGCCGCGAATTCTTTTTCATAAAAATCCGCAAAGGCTTCGTAGGGTATGTCGGTTGTAAGTCTGTCATACCAGAAGGCCAGGGGACCGTAAGAAACACTCATTCCTCTTCCTTTTCCGCCATACGTCCGAAAACGATTTCGTAGCCGTCCTTGCCGTACTGGAGGGAACGGTTGACACGGCTGATGGTAGCGCTGGATGCACCGGTTTCTGCGAGAATATCGTTATAAATCATGCCTTTGCTGAGGCAAACCGCAACCTGAAAGCGCTGTTCCATTGCCTGAATTTCAGTAACGGTGCAGAGGTCATCAAAAAATGCCATGCACTCGTCAACGTTCTCAAGCGTAAGAATAGCCTTGTACATATCAATGTTACGGGGCTTTCTGTTAAGCTTGTTCATTAATTAAGCACCTCCTGAATTTAGAAAACCTATAATTTTAATATGATAATATTGTACATCACTACTGTAGAAAAGTAAAGTGTAAAAGTGTAAATTGTTGCATATTTCCGAATAGGCTGTTTTATGAACAGAGTAATAATTATGTTCAAAATACAGCAGTTTCCTATTGCGAAAATTGGGCGTTTGTTATAAAATAAACTCAGAAAACTATGGAGGTGAATAATATGTCAGTATTCGGAATGAGTATGACAACACTGTGGATTGTCGCAGGCGTGGCGTTCCTTGTGATTGAAGGCATCACCGTTGGACTTACGTCTGTGTGGTTTGCTCTGGGCGCATTTGCAGCCATGGTGTGCGCAATGCTGAAGGCTCCTGTGTGGCTTCAGATTGCGGTGTTCATCGTTGTGTCGGGCGTAACGCTGTACTTCACCCGTCCCATTGTCAAAAAGTACGTTAACGGAAAGATTCAGCCCACCAATGCCGATAAGATTATCGGTGAAGAGTGCCGCGTAACCGAAACGATTGACAATATTGCGGGTACGGGCGCCGTGTACGTTGACGGCAAAACCTGGACTGCACGCAGCGAGAATGATGAGGTAATTCCCGAGGGCGAGCTTGTCACCACAGTGCGTATCGAAGGCGTTAAGGTAATAGTGAATAAGGCCGCGGCTACCGTGGCACAGTAACAGATATATAAGGAGGAATGAAAATGGAATATATTTGGATTGCAGTAATCGTTCTTCTGGCAATCATCGTCATTGTCAGAAACATTCGTATCGTTCAGCAGAGTAAGGCATTTGTAATTGAACGCCTGGGCGCATATAAGGAAACCTGGGGCGTAGGTATCCACATGAAGATTCCCTTCTTCGAGAAGGTTGCAAAGGTCGTCTCCCTGAAGGAACAGGTTGCAGACTTCCCGCCTCAGCCCGTTATCACCAAGGATAACGTCACCATGCAGATTGACACCGTTATCTACTTCCAGATAACCGACCCCAAGCTGTACACCTACGGCATCGAATATCCCATGGTTGCAATCGAAAATCTGTCCGCAACCACTCTGCGTAACATCATCGGCGACCTGGAGCTTGACCAGTGCCTCACCAGCCGTGACCTCATCAACAGCCAGATGCGCACAATCCTTGACGAAGCAACTGACCCCTGGGGCATCAAGGTCAACCGTGTTGAGCTGAAGAACATTCTGCCTCCCCGTGAGATTCAGTCCGCAATGGAGAAGCAGATGAAGGCAGAGCGTGAACGCCGTGAAGCAATCCTTCGCGCAGAAGGCGAAAAGCGCTCCGCAATCCTTGAAGCAGAAGGCGAGAAGGAATCCGCAATCCTGCGTGCAGACGCAAAGAAACAGCAGCAGATTCTTGAGGCAGAAGGCGAAGCCGAAGCAATCCTCAAGGTTCAGAAGGCAACCGCAGAAGGTATCCGCCTTATAAACGAGTCCATGCCCAGCGACGCAGTGCTGAAAATCAAGGCTCTCGAAGCATTCACCGCAGCAGCTCAGGGACAGGCCACCAAGATTATTATACCCAGCGAAATCCAGGGTATAGCCGGTCTTGCGGAAGGCGTTATCGAAACCGTAAAAAAGTAAAATGAACGCGTGAAAATCGGCGGCGCTGCCGCCGATTTTTTATAGGAGTACTTATGATTAAAGCAGCAGAATTTATGGTGCGCCACGGCATGAACGCAGACCGTGTGGAGCTTGACACATACAGCAAGGCGCTTTATGAAGCAATGCAGAGCGGGCTGAGGGAAAAGCAGGACACCGTTCCCATGATTCCCACCTATCTGCGAGGCGAAAAGCAGGTGCCACGTGACCGCAAGGTTGCGGTAATCGACGCAGGCGGCACCAACTTCCGCACAGCCCTTGTGTCCTTTACAAGAGAGGGAGTGCAGCTTGAAAAGCTCGAAAAGCACGATATGCCGGGCTCAAAGGAGCCTGCGGAGTGGTCGGAGTTTATTTCACACACCGCCGAAGTCCTGCTTCCCATTGTGAACGAAGCTGAAGCCATAGGCTTCTGCTTTTCCTATCCCGCAGAGGTAACGCCCGATAAGGACAGCCGCGTTCTGAATCTCACAAAGCAGGAGGAGCTGCACGGTGCGGAGGGCAGATTCCTCAGTGCCGATTTAATCGCGGAGCTTAAGAAGCTCGGTGTTCCCGAAAAGAAAATCGTCACGCTCAACGATACCCCCGCAACGCTTCTCGGCGGCAGCGCACTGCTTAAAAAAAGCATGTACGGCGGCTTCATCGGTCTTGTGGCGGGAACGGGTGTCAATACCTCCTGTATGCTTCCCGACAAAAAGATTGAGAAGCTGGGGCTTAAGAGCAACGAAAAAATGCTCGTGAATCTTGAAACCGGCTCCTACTGCGGCTTCCCCAGAGGCGACTTTGACATTGAAATGGATAATGAGCTGTCCGATGCGGGCAAATCCACAAGCGAAAAAATGATGTCCGGACGCTATCTCGGCCCTCTCTGCCTGCGCACTCTGCGTGCCGCAGCTCAGGAGGACGTGTTCTCCGAAAAGGGCAGAGCGTTTGTTGAGGAGCTTAAATTCCTTGATACTCCCGCCGCGGATAAATGGGGAAACGGCAAGCTTCCCAAGGGCATTTATGGTGAGGACGCGGTGAATTTGGTTTACATAATTAATGAAATCTTTGACCGTGCCGCCCGTTGTACCGCCTGCCTGCTGTGCGCAATCCTGATGCTCACAGGCGAGGGCGCGGATAAGCCCGTCTGCATTGCGGTTGACGGCTCGCTGTATAAAAAGAGCCGTCTGTTCAAACCGCTGCTTGAAGACTGCATGGCAATCTACGCAGACGAGATTATGGGCAGAAAATACGAGTTTGTCACAGCGGACGAGGCTACAATGCTGGGTACCGCCGCTGCGGTTCTGCTGAACTGAATATAATGCGAAAAAAGACCGCCGACGGCGGTCTTTTTTCTTGACAAAATGCGTTATATAATGTATCCTATCAAAGCAATTCGGGAATTTTTCTCAAATTGGAGGAAACATGAAAGCCACATATCAGACACATCAGCGCCGCGCTCTGCTTGATTTTTTTGAAAGCGGAGAGGGACGTGAATATACAATTGAAGAGATAATCAGCGGTCTGGGCGAGGGCGCACCGGGCAAAAGCACGGTTTACCGTTTGGTGAAAAAGCTGGAGGAGGAGGGAACTCTCCGCCGCATAACCCGTGAAGGCACCAGCAAGGCGGTCTATCAGCTTGCAGGTGCCGACTGCTGTGCCGAGCATCTGCATATAAAGTGCGTGGACTGCGGTCTTCTTGTCCATCTTGACCATGCTGCGCAGGACGAGCTTGCGCGCACCACGGGCTTTGTCATTGATGACAGCCGCAGTATGCTTTACGGACTCTGCGCACGCTGTGCAAGGAGGGCAAGATGAAAAGATTAACTGCCCTTTTAATGCTTTTATGCGTTCTGCTCTGCGGCTGTAATACCGAGGCTCTGCCTCAGAGCGATAAGCTTCAGATTGTATGTGTAAGCTATCCTGCCTACGATTTTGCCCGTGAGATAGCGGGGGAGAAGGCGGAGATAACACTTCTGATTAAGCCCGGCGCTGAGGTGCATTCCTATGAGCCCACACCCAAAGACATTGTCCGTATTCAGCAGAGCGACCTTTTCATCTGCAACGGCGGCGAGTCTGAGGAATGGGTGGAGGAGCTGCTTCAGGAGGGCATGAACGTTATCTACATGATAGATTGCGTTGAAGCCGTCGCCGAAGAGGAAAAGGAAGGCATGTACATTCGCGGCGAGGAGGAAGAGGAGGAGCTTGACGAGCATGTGTGGACTTCTCCCGTAAACGCGGCTCTGATTTCCGGGGAAATATGCCGCCGCCTCTGCGATATCGACCCCGAAAATGCGGATTACTACACCGCAAGCTGCGAGGGCTATACGGCACAGCTCATGGCGCTTGACGCGGAGTTTCGCCGCGTTGTCGAAAATGCGCCCCATAAGACGCTTGTGTTTGCCGACCGTTTTCCCATGCGATATTTCACAAGGGAGTACGGACTTGACTATTTTGCCGCATTCCCGGGCTGCTCCTCGGAAACCGAACCCTCGGCAAAGACCGTAGCGTTTCTCATTGACCGTGTGCGCGAGGAAAAGCTTCCCGCGGTGCTTTATATGGAGTTTTCCAATCAGAAGATGGCAGACGTGATATGCGAGGATACGGGCTGCAAAAAGCTGCCCTTTTACTCGGCGCACAATATCACCGCTGAGCAGTTTGAGGAGGGCGTGACCTACCTTGACCTCATGCGGATAAATCTTGAAAGCTTAAAGGAGGCGCTTTACTGATGGCACAGATAATTTGTAAAGACCTCGAATTTTCATACGACGGCGAAACCGTGCTCAGCGGAATCAACTTCAGCCTTGAGGCAGGCTCCTATCTCTGCATAGTGGGCGAAAACGGCTCGGGCAAATCAACGCTGATGAAGGGCATACTGGGTCTCAAATCCGCCTCAAAGGGAAAAATTGAACTTGGTGACGGACTTAAGCCCACGGAAATAGGCTATCTTCCTCAGCAGACGGAGCTTCAGCGTGATTTCCCTGCCAGCGTCTATGAGGTGGTGCTGTCGGGCAGACTCAACTCAATGGGACGGCGCTTTTTCTATAATGCGGAGGATAAGGCGGCGGCGGAGGAAAATATGGAGCGCCTCGGCATTGAAAATCTCCGCGATAAGTGCTATATGGAGCTTTCCGGCGGTCAGCAGCAGAGAGTTCTGCTTGCCCGCGCCATGTGCGCAACGAAGAAGCTTCTGCTCCTTGATGAGCCCGTAACGGGCCTTGACCCCAAGGCCACAAATGAGATGTATAATCTAATCAAGCTCATTAACCTCTGCGACAATACAAGCGTGATTATGATTTCCCATGATATTCACGAGGCCGTGCGCTATGCAACCCATATTCTGCACCTCGGCCACGAACAGCTTTTCTTCGGCACAACGCAGGAATACCGCGAAAGCGACCTTGCAAGACGTTTCGTGGGAGGTGGCAGAGCATGAGTCTTCTTTCCGAAATGCTATCCTATCACTTCATGTCCCGTGCGCTTATCGTGGGTGTCCTTGTTTCGCTCTGTGCCGCACTTCTGGGTGTGTCCCTTGTGCTCAAGCGCTACTCCATGATTGGCGACGGACTTTCCCATGTGGGCTTCGGCGCACTGGCAATTGCGGCGGCGGTGAACGTTGCCCCTCTTGCCCTTGCCGTACCCGTGGTTGTGGCGGCGGCATTCCTGCTGCTGCGCGTGAGCAAAAACAGCAAAATCAAGGGTGACGCCGCAATTGCCCTTATTTCCAGCAGCGCGCTTGCAATCGGTGTAATTGTTGTAAGCATGACAACGGGCATGAATACCGACGTTTCAAACTATATGTTCGGCAGCATTCTTTCTCTGAGCTCCGCCGACGCAAGCCTGAGCGTTATTCTCTCCGTAATAGTGCTTGTTATGTTCATTCTGCTTTATCCACGCATCTTTGCCGTGACCTTTGACGAAAGCTTCGCAAAGGCAACGGGTACTAAGTCGGAGACCTATAACACCGTAATCGCCGTTCTCACCGCAGTCACCGTGGTGCTCGGTATGCGCATGATGGGCGCGCTCTTAATCTCAAGCCTTATCATTTTTCCCGCGCTTACCTCAATGCGTCTGTGCCGCAGCTTCAGAAGCGTAATTGTTTGCTCTGCGGTGCTTTCCGTTGTGTGCTTTGTGCTGGGTATGGTGGCGTCCTATGTGTTTGAATTGCCCAGCGGCGCCAGCGTTGTTGTGGTCAACATCGTCGCATTTCTGCTGTTTTCTTTTGCATCTTTTATAAAAAAGAAGTAGAATAACTGTGAAAACATTACAACACACAGGCGAAATTGTAAAAAATTGCCTGTGTGTTATATTCAATAATTCATTATTTGGCGAATATTCACTACAATTTGAATATTATTCGTAAATAATGTGAATAATCTGCAAATTAACGAATATTTTTTCGGAAAAGCGTTGACAAATATGAATATTGATGCTATTATAAGCAACGTCATCAGAGATGACAGAAAACGTTTATTAATTTTTTAAAAGAGGTAAATAAAATGAAAAAGTTTGTAGCACTTCTTCTTGCAATGCTCATGGTCTTCGCCCTGTGCGCATGCGGCGGCGACTCCGGAGAAAAGAAAGACGTGGAAAAAGAGCTCCAGAAGCTTGAAGACAAGACTCTCGACGACCTGAAGGCTGAAATCGAGACCGTAACCCCCGGCAAGCTCACCGTAGCAACCAGCCCCGACTTCGCTCCCTATGAGTTCTACGCAATCGACGAAAACGGCGATCCCACTCTCGCAGGCTTTGATATCGCAATTGCACAGCTCATCGCCGACAAGCTCGGCCTCGAGCTTGAGGTTATCCCCATGGACTTCGACGGCACCATTTCCGAGCTGGGTGCAGGCAAGGTTGACATTGCACTTGCCGGTTACTCTCCCGACCCCGACCGTGAAGACCTCATGAACTTCTCCACCATTTACTACAAGGGCGGCCAGTCCTTCTGGTGCACCAAGGCAACCGCAGACAAGTTCACCGACCTTGCAAGTGCAAACAATGCTGACCTCACCGTCGGCGCACAGATCGGCTCCATTCAGGCTGACCTGGCATACGAGAACACTCCCGATGCAAACATCATTGAGATGAGCAAAGTTACCGACATCATTGCCGATATGCTGGCAGGCAAGATGGATGGCGCATTCATCGAAACCGCAGTTGGCGAAACCTATGCAAAGAACTACCCCGATCTCGTTAAGGTCTGCGACGTTCCCTACGATCAGGAAGGCTCTGTAGTCGGCGTTAACAAGGACAACGTTGCACTTCTGGCAGCAATCAATATGATTATTGAAGAGGCAGTTGCCGACGGCACTATCGACGGCTTTATAGCAACCGCAAATGACCTTGCTTCCGGCAACATCTACGAAGGTCTGCTTGAAGACAAGAAATAATTCTTAGCTGACAAGCGATTAATTATCAAGAGATTTCTCCCCGGATTTTATCCGGGGAGAATTTCCCGTTATTTGAAAGGTAATAACCTATATGATGCTAACTTCTCTCATAAGCCCTGAGGGCTTTGAAAAAGCCTGGCGATATAAGGACATGTTTGTTGACGGTCTTGTCTGTACCGTATCTCTGTCCTTGCTCACCGTTATTTTCGGCTTTATTCTGGCGCTGTTCCTTGCGGTAATGCGCCTTTCCAACTGGCGTCCCTTTAAATTCCTTGCACTTGACAAGGACGGACACCTGCGCGATAACAGCTTCCTTGTTTCTCTGAGCAAATTCAACCCTCTCGGCTTCATTGCAAGCTGCTATGTTGAAGTGTTCCGTGCAACTCCTATGCTGGTTCAGCTGTTCATAATTTACTACATAGTTTTTGCAAACATTCCTCTGCCCGGATTTACCTTCTTCGGCAATATCCGCTTTGACCGTTTCTTCCCGGGCATTGTAGCTCTGTCCCTTAACTCCGCAGCTTATCTGTGTGAGATTATCCGTTCCGGCATTCAGAGCATTGACGGCGGTCAGACCGAGGCTGCACGTTCTCTGGGTCTTACTCAGACACAGAATATGCGCTTCATCGTTCTGCCTCAGGCAATCAAGAACATTCTCCCCGCAATTGCGAATGAATTTGTAACCATCATCAAGGAGTCCTCAATCTGCTACACCATCGGTGTTCAGGAAATCATGTATGCCGTTGCAAGTGTCAAGGGTGCAACCTACCGTATCGGCGAGCCTCTTATCATTGCAACCCTCGTATACTTCTGCCTGACCTTCCCGACCTCCAAGATAATAGAACACTTTGAAAGGAAGATGAGCGTTGGTGACAAACGATAAGCTAATTCAGGTCAAAGACCTTAAAAAGTACTATAAAAAGGGCGTTATCAAGGCCCTTGACGGCGTTAGTGTGGATATTAACCGCGGCGACGTCATGGTTGTTATCGGGCCTTCGGGTTCGGGCAAGAGCACACTTCTGCGCTCTCTGAATCTGCTGGAGGAGCCCACCGACGGCACCATAATTTTTGAAGATGTTGATATTACGAACAATAAGATTGACATCAATGTCCACCGTCAGAAGATGGGTATGGTCTTCCAGCACTTCAATCTCTTCCCCCACAAGACCATTCTTGAGAATATGACTCTCGCACCTGTTGAGGTAAAGCATATTCCCAGGGAAGAGGCAGAGAAGAAGGCAATGGCCCTGCTTGAACGCGTGGGACTTGCCGACCGTGCAGAAGCCTACCC
This sequence comes from Oscillospiraceae bacterium, assembly GCA_045599385.1. Taxonomy (GTDB): domain Bacteria; phylum Bacillota; class Clostridia; order Oscillospirales; family Oscillospiraceae; genus F23-B02. The sequence goes on from JAZRVW010000063.1 coordinate 12,407, forward strand.
CATTCAGCTTTCCGGCGGTCAGAAGCAGCGTGTGGCAATTGTTCGCGCACTGGCAATGGAGCCTGATGTAATGCTCTTTGACGAACCCACCTCCGCGCTTGATCCGGAAATGGTTGGCGAGGTACTGGACGTTATGAAGGAGCTTGCACGCGAGGGTATGACAATGGTTGTTGTAACTCACGAAATGGGCTTTGCCCGTGAAGTAGGCAACCGCATTCTCTTCATGGCAGATGGCAAGCTTGTTGAAGAAGGTACTCCCGAGGATATTTTCGAGCATCCCCAGAGTGAACGTCTTAAGGACTTCTTATCAAAGGTGTTGTAATGAATAATTTCAAGAAAGCCGCCATAGAGTCAGTTGACTCTATGGCGCAGTTATATAAAAATATAGCAGATGAAATATGGGAAAACCCCGAGCTTTCCCTTAAGGAGTACAAGGCAACCGAAATTTACTGCAATGCTCTGAGAGAGCAGGGCTTTTCAGTAACCGAGAAGCTTTGCGGAATTGAAACCGCCTTCTGCGGAAGCTTCGGCAGCGGAAGACCCGTAATAGGAATCCTTGGCGAATATGACGCGCTGTCAGGTCTTTCACAGAAAGCAGACCTGACCGAATGCAGCCCCATAGTTAAGGACGGCTGCGGACACGGCTGCGGTCATAATCTGCTGGGTGCAGGCTCCTTTGCCGCCGCCGTTGCGGTTAAGAAGTATCTTGAAAGCAGCGGAAACAGCGGTACGGTTATTTTCTACGGCTGTCCCGGCGAGGAGGGCGGCTCAGGTAAGGCGTTCATGGCAAGAGAAAAGCTGTGGGAAAGCCTTGATGCCGCGCTGAGCTGGCACCCCGACACCGTCAATGAGGTGCGTACGGGTACCAATAATTCAAGTATTCAGGTGTTGTATAAATTCAGGGGCATCGCTGCCCATGCCGCAGGCGCACCCGAGCAGGGAAGAAGCGCGCTTGACGCGGTGGAGCTTATGAACATCGGTGTTCAGTTTTTGCGTGAGCACACTACGGACGACTGCCGCATTCACTATTCGATTCTGAACGCAGGCGGCGTATCGCCGAATGTAGTGCAGGCCGAGGCAGATGTGCTTTACATGGTGCGTGCAAACAAGGTTGCCGACTCCGTAAAGCTTTTGAAGCGCGTTGATAAAATTGCCGAAGGCGCTGCGCTCATGACGGAAACGAGCTATGACCGGATTTTCATTGACGGCACGGCAGAGCTTCTCCCGAACTACACCCTTGAAAAGCTTCTGTATAAGAACTTTGAGGAAATCGGAGCTCCGCGGTATACCGATGATGAAATTGCTTATGCCGCGGCAATAAAGAAAACCTTCCCCGCGGAAAGCAACGCACCCGGCATAGGCGCAAAATTTGATGCGGATATAGCGGAGCTTGTAAAGGAAAAAACCGCAAACATGACAAAAGCTCTGGATGATTTCCTCATGCCTGAATACTCGGGAACCGGCTTCGTTGCGGGCAGCACCGATGTGGGTGATGTCAGCTGGCAGACTCCCGCCTCGCAGATAAATGTTGTGACATGGCCTGCCGGCACACCTGCACATACATGGCAGGTGGTAAGCGTCGGAAAGAGCAGCATTGCATATAAGGGAATGCTTTGCGCAGGCAAGGTGCTTGCGGCAACGGCAATTGACCTCATTGAGAATGCGGAAATCCTTGCAGAAGCAAGAGCAGAGTTCAAAAAGAAGTCAGCGGAGGGCTATGTGTGTCCCATAGAAAAGGACGCAGTTCCGACAGCGTTATAATGATTAAAAAAATAATGCTTTTAATTTCTGCACATCTGTGCTATAATGCGCTCGTTTATGTGTGAAACAACTCGGAGGCAGAAATATGAAAAGACTTCTTTCATTCACACTTGCGATTATTCTGATGCTGACGATGTCGGGTGCAGCCTTTGCCGATCTGACAATTAAGCCCGTTGATGACCCCTGGAACAACCCCGAAAATCTCGTTGCTGACGGCAATATTTACTATGCAAGCAGCGAATCAGGATACATTGTCATTTGGGCAACGCCCGCCTGCAATATCAAAGACGGCTATCTGCTGCTTGATAACAAAACCCCCGTGCTTATTGACAATCAGGTAAAATATATGGACGCTGTTCCCTGGGGCAGCACGTCAATCACCGTAACGGACATGGAAACGGGCGAAAGCTCTGAGTTTCGCGGCTGGGTTCTGATGACCGACCTGTGCTATGCGGACGGTACTCCTGCTTATGAGATACCGATTGACGTACCCGTCCACCCCATAATTCCCGAAGAAACTCCGATTCCCACAGAAACTCCGGACGAACCCGAAGCGCCTGAGGAAACGGAGACTCCCGCTGAAACAACAGTTCCCCAGCGTCCAGCTGAAGCCATAACCGTTTCAAATACCTATAACAACGCGATTGTCTACACATGCGTGGCAATAGCTGCCGCGGCACTGGCACTTGTTGTTGTAGTGCTTATAAAGCATAAAGCGCTGAACAAAAAAGGTGAATAATTAATTCCAATAACCGCCATACTGAGTATGGCGGTTATTTTCTTGTTATACAAATTTGTAAAACACACCCATATTTTTAGCACTCAAACAAAAAGAGTGCTAAAATTCATAGTTTGTTCATATAAAACACTATATTTATTCATAAATGAATGGTATTTTATATACAGAAACAAACAAAAGTTATAACCAAGCAAACAAAGTTTGCGACGGCCAAGACAAATTCAAGGAGGAATTAATTATGTTCGAAATTATGCCTTACGGCTTCCGCCGTGTATCAGCTTATAACCCCTTCAGAGAAATGGAGGAAATGACCCGCAGCTTCTGGAGCGATGCGGCAGTGAATGCCTTCCGCACCGACATCACCGAGAAGGACGGCGTCTATACTCTTGAGGCTGAGCTTCCCGGATTTAAGAAGGAGGACATCAGCATCGATCTTGAGAAGGATTCCCTCACCATCAGCGCCGAGCGCAATGAAGAATCCGACAGCGGCGAGGAAAGCAACTACATTCGCCGTGAACGCTTCTACGGCTCCTACACCCGCAGCTTCAATGTCCGCGGAATTGACACCGACGCAATCACCGCAGAGTACACCGACGGCGTACTGAAACTCACCATGCCCAAGAAGGAGCCCGTCACTCCTCCCACCAGACGTCTGGAAATTAATTAATAATAAGCATATAGTTTAGGTCTTCCATTCTTTACTCCTCTCTCCACACCAACCCCAAAAAAACAACACGGTTATTCACCGTGTTGTTTTTTTGCTTTTTCTGAATATTTCCGCAGAAACGGGAGAAATACGGTTGTCACCGCATAGAAGGGGACAGCCGTCCGTAAATTCAAGAACAAAGTGACTTCTGTTGATTACGCAGGTGATTATTTCCTCGGCATTTTCCCGTATGATGTTTATTACGTTGGGCGCCGGAGCTTCCACGCGGAAGTCACCGTTTCGGATAGAAGAACAACTGCTGCGTATGGCACCGAGCTTCGCATAATAACTATGGAGCCTTTCGCACTTCGGCTCAAATGGTGCGCGGTTAAAGGGGTCACGGCAGCCGTCAAGACATTCCTCGTCGCCGTAATACAGACAGGGAACGCCGGGAACCGTGTACTGAATTGCGGCGCAGAGCTTCTGCAGATTTTCTGCCATTAAAGAGCTCTCGCTGTCAATGCGGATTTCCGCCTGCTCCTCGCGGCTCATGCCTTTTGCGTCATGCCCCAGGGCAAGATAAGTGTGAAGCCTTTCAACATCGTGGGAGCCGAGCAAATTCATAAGACTCTCATACATTGGCGCAGGGTAGTTATATTTCTGATGAAGGAGAAAGTCTTTAAGCTCATAAGCATTGCTTTTGCCCGTGGCAAAATTAAGCACAGCCTCGCGGAAGGGATAGTTCATAACGCTGTCGAGCGCGCCGCCCAAAGCGTATCTGCGCCGACGTCCATTTTCTTCCTTCAGAATGGCGTCTTCCCATACCTCACCGATGATAACGGCATCGCTCTTTTCGGATTTAACTGCATTGCGAATAAGCTCAAGCACCTCATCGGGAAGCTCGTCGGCAACGTCAATGCGCCAGCCCGAAGCGCCCATGTGCAGCCATTTTTTAACGACGCTGTTTTCGCCGCTTACAATGTACTCCTGCCATGAGGGATTAAGCTCATCAACCTCGGGAAGCTCCTTGAAGCCCCACCAGCATCTGTATTTGTCGGGAAACTCTTTGAAATCATACCAGTCATAATAGGCCGAAGCCTCGCCCTGATACGCTCCGAGGTTTACATAATTTGAGTATTTGTTGAAGTATATGCTGTCGGCTCCCGTGTGTGAGAAAACCCCGTCATTTACAATGCGTATGCCGAGCTTTTCGGCTTCGGAGCATAGGTTTACATAATCTTTGTTGAGGCCTAATACCGCGTCGACCTTTTCGTAGTCTGCGGTGTCATAGCGATGGTTTGAGCGTGCCTCAACGATGGGGTTAAGGTAGAGAATGCTCACGCCGAGAGTTTTGAGATAGTGGAGCTTTTTTGCGATACCTTTCAGCGTGCCGCCGTAGAAATCATCGGGGGCGTAGTCCTTTTCGCCATCACGGGCCTGCCATTTCACAGCCTCGGAAATGCTTTCATGCAGCTCGGGAGTGCGGCCAAGTCGGCGGTGATATTCAATTCCCGCCGAAACATCTTCTCCGAAGCCGAAGCGGTCGGGGAAGACCTGATACATTATGCCGTTTTTAAACCAGCCGGGAGTTTCAAAGCCCCTGCGGTATGCGGTGAGCTGATAAGCCTTTGTTTCGCCGCCGTTGTGGAAAAAGGAGTAGAAGTAAACGGCGGGCGACGGAGGCGCAAAGCGGCAGACAAAACGCTCACCCCTGCGCTCCATTTCAAGCTCGCGGCAGAAATCCTCGCCCCATACGTGCATGCTCACTCGGGGAGTGTTACCGGGGACATATACGGAAAACTCAATTTCCGTGCCCTCTTCAACAGCGCCTGCGGACTTTCGGAAAGCTTCGTCATAGGGCTCGTGAATTACAATACTGCGCACGAAAATCACACCGCGGAGCACCGCGTTAAGCGCGGCAGTACGGGGCTGCATATCGCGCAGCCAGTCATTGTCGCTCAGCTTGCAGAGCTCTTTCCCAAAGACATCGATGACAACCTTAAGTGCGTCCTCCATGCCGAAGCCTCTGTCGTCCATGAGAAATCGGAAAAGCTCCTCAGGGAGAAAATCCTGATTTTCGGGAATGAAGCGACCGATTTCCTCAAGCGGCATACGGAAATAGTCGCATCGCTCTGCGGCATATTCTACTGCCGCCGCGGAGCGCAGATATTTAAGCATGAGGGGATTGAGCACAAGCTCGGACTGCCAGACACCGTCACGCAGCTCCATGTCATAGTCGCGGGGGCGCTCATAGCTGATTGAAAGTCTGTAATCCTCGGACCAATGCTCCTCGTAGCCGCCGTAGGTATAAACTTTTCGTCTTATAATAACCATAAATAAAGCTTTGCGTATTCCTCTGCAGAACGGTCAAAACTGAAATCGGCCTCCATGGCCTGACGGATAAGGGACTTCATAAGCTCGGGCTTTTTGAAGCAGTCCATGGCAAGCAGCATGACGTCCTTCATTTCATGGGCATTGAAATCCGCAAAGGAGAAGCCCGTGCCTTCACCGGTGTACTGGTTGTAAGGCTTTACGGAGTCCTTAAGTCCGCCAGTTTCACGAACAACGGGAAGCGTGCCGTAGCGCATGGCAATCATCTGCGACAGACCGCAGGGCTCAAAGCGGGAGGGCATGAGGTAGAAGTCGCCTGCGGAGTAAACGCGGTGGGCAAGCTCCTCATTATAGCCTATGTAAGAGCAGAGCCTGCCCTGATACTTGAACTCTGCCTGACGCATGAAATCCTCAAAACGCTTGTCGCCGGTGCCGAGAAGCATGAACTGCATATCGTTGTAAAGCATAAGCTCATCGAGCATACGCTCCACAAGGGCGAAACCCTTCTGCTCCGTCATGCGCGTACACATGACGAAAAGGGGAACGTCCTCACGCACCTCAAGACCCATATCCTCCTGAAATTTTAGTTTACATAACTTTTTACCGCCCAAATGTCCCTTGTCATATCCTGCGGTAATTGCAGGGTCGGAGTGGGGATTGAAGGTCTTTGTGTCAATGCCGTTTATGATGCCCGAAAGCTCATGGGAGCGTGCATTCAAAATGCCCTCAAGACCTTCGCCGAAGTATGCGGTCTTGATTTCCTCGGCATAGGTGGGGCTTACGGTGTTGATGCGGTCGGCAAAAACACAGCCTGCCTTGAGGAAGTTTGCACAGCCGTCCATCTCCATAAACTCGGGGGTGTAGTACTTATCCTCAACTCCCAGAAGGTCCTGAACGTAGTCAAAGCCGTATTTTCCCTGAAATGCGATGTTGTGAATGGTCAGCAGGAACCTGCATTTGCTCTGAATGCCGTCATACTGGGTTTTGGCAAGCATGGGAAGCATGGCGGTGTGCCAGTCGTTGCAGTGAATAATCTTCGGCTCAAAGTCAAGGCTGGGCAGAGCATCAAGCACCGCGCGGCAGAAAAATGCGTATTGCTCGCCCTCCTCGTAGCCGCCCTTGTAGATTTTTTCGCCGTAGTAAAATTCGTTGTCAACGAGATAAACCGTAACGCCGTCAAGCTCAAGCTTCTCGATTCCGCAGTACTGCCTGCGCCAGCCGAGGTTTACATAAAACTCAAACAAGTGCTCCACGCGGTCTGCGTATTTATTCTTGATGCAGCGGTGGTAGGGGGTTATGACCCTTGCGTCTATGCCGAGCTTTTTCAACGCCTTGGGCAAAGTTCCCACAACATCGGCAAGACCGCCCGTTTTGGAAAGCGGAGCGCACTCCGCAGCGGCCAGAAGAACATTGGGCATGGTTTTAAGTCCGTGCTGACTTAGGATTTCCTTATATTCCTGCTTCATCACGCTCAATCCTTTCGGGAATAAATTCAAAGTAAACACAGCTAAGCGGCGGAAGATTAATTCTTGCGCTGTATGGATATTCGCAGAAGCCCTCGCTCCTGCTGATAATTGCTAATGAATTATGTAAACCATTCCCTCCGAACTTCACATCGTCGGAGGAGAGTATTTCACGCAAAGTGCCTCCGCAGGGCAGACCTACAACAAAGCCCTCGTGAAGCGAGGGAATGAAATTGCAGGCGCAAATCAGGAACTTTTCGCCGTCGGTGCGCATGAATGCAGCGGCACTGCGGTTTTTCTCATTGACGTTGAGCCAGCGGAAGCCCTCCCATGAGCTGTCGATTGCGTATAAGGCACTATTTGTTATGTAAACCTCATTCAGCGCCCTGCAGTATTCCTGCATAGCCTTGTGCATAGGATAGTCAAGCAGAAGCCAGTCGAGACTTTTTTTGTAGTCCCATTCAATAAACTGCCCGAACTCCGAGCCCATGAAGGTTAGCTTTTTGCCGGGGTGGGCAAACTGAAGTCCGTAAAGGGTGCGCAGCGCGGCAAATTTCTCCTCATAGCTGCCGAACATTTTGTCCAGCATTGACTTTTTGCCGTGTACCACCTCGTCATGCGAGTAGGCGAGTATAAACTTCTCCGAAAAGGCGTACATCATGGAAAAGGTGATTTTATCGTGGCTGCCCTTGCGGAAAAGCGGGTCAAGGGAAAAATAGTCGAGGGTGTCGTGCATATAGCCCATGTCCCACTTGAAGTCAAAGCCCAGACCGCCGTCGGAAACCTTTCCCGTAACCATGGGGAAGGCGCTTGATTCCTCCGCAACGGTGACTACCCTGCGTGAAATGGAATGCACCGCGGTGTTGAGCTTCTGCAGAAACTCAACCGCGCCGAGATTAATGTTGCCGCCGTTTTTGTTGGGTGTGTATTCTCCGTCTTTTCTGCCGTAGTTGAGGTAAAGCATGGAGGACACCGCGTCAACGCGTATGCCGTCGATGCCGTAGCGCTCAATAAAGGAGCAGGCGGAGGAAATGAGGAAGCTTTGCACCTCGGGAAGAGCGTAGTCGAAAATCAGCGTACCCCATTCGGGGTGGGAAGCCATGCGCTCCTCCTTGCACTCAAAAAGCCGAGTGCCGTCAAAAAGGGCAAGACCGTGCTCATCGCGGGGGAAGTGGGCGGGTACCCAGTCCATGATTACGCCGATACCGTGGCTGTGAATTATGTCAACCATTTCGGCGAACTCGTCGGGAGTTCCGTAGCGGCTTGTGGGTGCGTAGTAGCCCGTGACCTGATAGCCCCAGGAGGGAGGATAGGGGTACTCCGTGAGCGGCAGAAATTCAATGTGGGTGTAGTGCATTTTCGTGCAGTATTCCGCAAGCTCTTTTCCCGCCTGAACGTAGTTTACTCTGCCGTTTTCGTTGGTTTTCCATGAACCGAGATGCACCTCGTAAATATTTACGGGGCTGTTTTCTCGATGAATATATGAGCTGTGCTTCGGCGTATAGGAAGCCGTCCAGACCTTTGAGGCGGTTTCAATATCCGTCTGCGACCAGGCGGCAAAGGGGTCGGCCTTGAGTACTTTTTTCCCGCCCTTCTGAGTGACGCAGTACTTGTACAAATCTCCGTTATGTAAACCGCACACAAAAGCGCACCATAAGTCGCCGTGCTTCTGCATGGGTGTTGCGGAGCCGTCCCAGGCGTTAAAATCACCCACAAGGCTGACACTTTCGGCATTGGGCGCCCAGAGAACAAAGCGGTGTATTTTAATCTCTTCAATCCATGTGCAGCCGAAAAGCAGCCATGCCTTCCGTGCATTGCCTGTGTTGAAGAGGTAAACGTCCGCCTCGGGTATGTATTTTTCAATAAGCTCAGAGTACATGGCGCATCTCCATACCATTCTTATTTTATCATTATAAAATAAAATCCCTTCAATTCCAATATCTTTTTGACAAGAGAGGGAAGTATATTTTATAATGATAAAAAAGGAGGCAGGGAAATGTTTAAATTCAACCACTTCAATTTCAACGTGTTCGACCTTGAAAAGAGCCTTGAGTTTTACGATAAGGCGCTGGGACTTAAGCCCGTAAGGGAAAAGGAAGCCTCTGACGGCAGCTTCAAAATTGTATATCTGGGTGACGGAGCTTCGGATTTCAGCCTTGAGCTGACCTGGCTGCGTGACCGTACCGAGCCCTACGACCTGGGCGAGCAGGAGTATCACCTTGCTTTCACCGTTGAGGATTTTGAAGCCGCCCATAAGAAGCATGAGGAAATGGGCTGCATCTGCTTTGAAAATACAGCTATGGGCATCTACTTCATAATCGATTTAGACGGCTACTGGCTCGAAATCGTACCCGAAAAAAAGGAACACCCTTGAGTTAAAACAAGGGTGTTCCTTTTTTCAGTAAAGCGTTACATATCGGAAAGCTCTTCAACTGCGGAAAGAAGTCCGCCGCTTATTGCGTCAAGGAAAGCGTCGTTGTCAGGGTCGGCCATCCACTTGCCGTCAACCATTTTAAGATTGATAACAACGGTGTTGGTGACGGTGCCGTTTTCGTCGCTTTCAAAAGTTTCTGCGAAAGCAGAATTGAATGCAGCGTTGGATTCTTCCTCGCTTGCACCGCTGAAAGCAGCTGCAAGGACTGCAATAAATGCGTTGCCGAAAGCTGGGGCGGCGTCCTTGTTGGTAATGTCCACCGTAACCGTTGCGTTGTTGCCGTTAATTTCGGAGCCGGTAATCTTGTAGGTCATGTGGCTGAATATGAGCTTCGCCATTTCTTCGTCGGCGAGCTCGGTTGTTTCTTCTTCCACTTCTTCTACTTCAGCGCCTTCAGCGTCTTCGGCGCCTTCAAGCTCTTCCGCATCGCTTCCGGAGTTGAGTATGCTGCCGAGTTCTACATCACCGTCTTCGGACATGAAGTATTCCGCTATGGAGTCTTCGTCATAATTAATGATGCAGTCAAGACCTGCGGCAACGACTTCCTCGGGAGTCAGCACCTTGACCTCTTCCTCTGATTCTGAGCCCTTATCCTTGCCGCCCTTGTCGGAGGCGCAGGCTGCCAGACAGAAAACCATGGCGAGAACAAGCAGAATTGAAATAAATCTTTTCATAAAATTTTCCCTTTCAGCTATAATATTCACTTATGCTGTAAACAGAATAGCCCAAAAAGAAAATGTTGTCAATTATGCTCAGCCCTCATATTCACCTATTTCGATAACCGAAACCTCAAAGGCGGTTTTCTCAACCGCCACATCGTCGATGAGCTTTATGTAGGTTCGGCTCTGAATGCGCCCCTCAAGCGACACCGTTGTTCCCACATCCCAGTCCGCAGCCTCACGCGCCTTGATGCCCCAGGCGATGCAGGGGAGATAATCCGACCTGCCGTATTTTCTGTTTACCGCAAGCATAAGGTCGCAGATATCACGCCCCATGGGTGTTGTGCGCAGATTCGGCTTTTTGCACAGCGTGCCTATAAGCCTGATGATGTTTGTGTCGTCACCGTCACAGAGAATGATTTCCTTTGCAAAAACGGTTATAACAAGCTTCGCGCCTTCGCCGCTTTTGTTGTTAAAGGAGCGCAGCTCACCCAAAACGCAGATTTTATCGCTTTCCTTAAGCTCAAGATTTTCAAGAATACTGCTGCGCACGATGACGTTAACTCTGTCGTAAGCGCCTGAAAGACGCTCGATTTCCAGCGGGAAGGAGAAAAAGCTTTCGCCGCGTCCGCTGTGAGAAAAGACCGGGGAGGCGGCAAGTGTGCCGCAAAGCTCGGCATAGTTTGTAATATTCAATTCGTCCATTTATATTCCGTTCCTTGCTTAAAGTCTTTACTCAATTCTATTAGCTTCGCATGCTTGAATATGACGGCGGGATAATATATAATGAAGAAAAAAACATGAAAGGGAAATAACAATGGATATTAAAGATATACTCAAAACCTGCGACCATACTCTGCTTCGCGTTGACTGCACCGCCAATGAGATTAAAACTCTTTGCGACCAGGCAATAAAATATGAATGCGCCTCCGTGTGCATTCCACCCTGCCATGTGGCAGGCGCAAAGCGCTATGTGGGCGACAGGCTGGCAATCTGCACCGTAATCGGTTTCCCCAACGGTTATATGACAAGTGCCGCCAAGGCCTTTGAAGCCGCCGATGCTGTCAAAAACGGTGCCGATGAGATTGACATGGTCATCAATCTCTCCATGGTAAAGGACGGCTGCTGGAACGATGTTGCCGACGATATTAAAGCGGTCCGCAATGCCTGCGCGGGCAAAATACTCAAGGTCATCATCGAAACCTGTCTTCTCACCGAGGAGGAAAAAATCAGAATGTGCGCCATCGTTGCCGAGTGCGGCGCGGACTTCATCAAGACCTCCACCGGATTCTCAAAGGCAGGCGCCACACGTGAGGACGTTGAGCTCATGCGCAAATATTCCCCCGAAACTGTTCAGGTCAAGGCAGCAGGCGGCATCTCCTCCATTGAAGATGCCGAGGACTTTATTAATCTCGGTGCCACCCGACTGGGAACAAGCCGCATAGTCAAGCTTGCAATTGCGGCAGAACAGAGCTGAGCAGGTCACACAGCAAGAGCCCGGGTACCGACAGCAAAACCCAAAAAAGCGTGTAGAGCGGGCAGACCTGTCCCATGATGTTGAAGGGCAGGGCGGAATAATCCCATACATGCCAGCCAAGAGTTATGTTAACCAAATAGCCCGTGCCAAACTCCAGCACGGTAATGCACAGGGCAGAAAGCAAAAGCTTCAGCATAAAGGGCAGGGAAGTGGCGGAAAGCAGATACATGAGTGAAAAGCAGGCTCCGCCGAGAACAAGCATTGTCCAGTGGGTGAAGCCGCGCCACAAAATTTCAATTGTGCCGTAAAGAACGGCGCCCAGAAGATAAACGATAAGGAATTGCATAAAAAATCCTCCCGGGCTTATTCTCTCCCGGGAGGAGCAAAAATATTTGGAAAATAAGAAAAAATTCCTTGACACAGCAGGCTTCAACTGGTATATTAATAGAGCTGAAAATGAAGCAGGTCCGACCTCACCGAACCGCAGAAGGCGCGTCTCGGTTAATAAAGCTGCCGCAGGTGCTGCGGTGTCTTTGTGCGCGGATGCTTCATGTGGCATCGGCGTTTTTTAATTTTCATGGAGGTGTTTCAAAATCGCAAGCGTAAATCACGAGATTAATGAAGAGATTCTTGACAAGGAAATACGCGTTATCGGTGAAGATGGCGAACAGCTTGGAATCATGTCTGCTGAAGAAGCCCTGAAAATAGCAGAGGAGAAGGAGCTTGACCTGGTCAAGATTTCCCCGCAGGCAAAGCCCCCTGTGTGCAAAATCATGGACTACGGCAAATTCCGTTTCGAGCAGTCCAAGCGCGAAAAGGAAGCAAAGAAGAATCAGCGTGTTATGGAAGTCAAGGAAGTTCGCATGTCTCCCAATATTGACGCAAATGACTTTAACACCAAGCTCAAGAGCGCAATGAAGTTCCTTGCCGACGGCGATCGTGTCAAGGTATCCGTGCGTTTCCGCGGCAGAGAGATGGCACATACCCAGATAGGTGAGCAGCTGCTCAACGACTTTGCGGAAAAGTGCAGCGAGATTGCCGCGCTTGACAAACAGCCCAAGCTTGAGGGACGCAATATGTCCATGTTCCTTAGCCCCAAGTCTGCCGCCGCAATCAAGAAGGCGCAGAAGGAAAAGAAGCAGGCCGAGGAAAAAGCTGCGGCAGAGGCAGCAAAGGCTGCAGAAGAGTAAGTATATTACAGGTAAAACCTGATAATAGGCGCTGAGTAATCAGCATTATACGGAAGGAGAAACTATTATGCCTAAACTTAAGACCCACAGCGGTGCTAAGAAGAGATTCAATCTCACCAAGACCGGTAAGGTAAAGCGCGCTCACGCTTACAAGAGCCATATCCTCACTAAGAAGGACACCAAGCGTTGCCGCCGCCTGCGTACCAACGTAATGGCAGACGTTACCAACGAAGCAACCATCAGAAAGATGATTCCTTACAAATAATCGTAAGGCTACTACTTATAGGAGGAAATAACAAATGGCAAGAGTTAAGGGCGCAATGATGACCCGTAAGCATAGAAATAAGGTTCTGGGACTGGCAAAGGGTTACTGGGGCAACAAGTCCCGCCACTACAAGATGGCAAACGAGCAGATGATGAAGTCCGGCCGTTACGCATACGTTGGCCGCAAGCAGAAGAAGAGAGACTTCCGTCAGCTTTGGATCACCCGTATCAGCGCAGGCTGCAAGGCAAACGGCATGAACTACTCCCAGTTTATGCACGGCCTCAAGCTCGCCGGTATCGACATGAACCGCAAGATGCTGTCCGAGACCGCAATCCACGATCCCGCAGCTTTCACCGCACTCTGCGAGAAGGCAAAGGCAGCACTTTAATTTCTGCAAATATGTAATAAAAAGCTTCCACCTATGGTGCACCGCCCTGATAGGTGGAAGTTTTTTTATGTCTGTGTTATTATAGCCCTATGGTAAAGACAAAGAAGAAAAAGTTAATATCGCGCTGGTTTTCGCTGTGTCCGAAGCGTCATGTGCTTGTTGCGGTGTTCGGTGCGCTGACGGGACTGTTTCTGCTTCTGCGTGGAAGCCGTGGGCTTATGAATGCCGTAACCGACAATGCCGTACACCCATATCAGCGCTTCATGGCAAAGCTGTGCTCCCACCTGCCGTTTTCCGTTGCGGAGCTGCTTGTTGCCGCCGCGGTGCTTGCAGTATTGGTTTACATAATTTATCAAACAGTTTTAATTATCAGCAGACCTGAAAAGCTGAAAAGGGTTTACATAACAATTATAACTCTTCTTGCCGTCGGTCTGGGAATATATGCGGCGCTGTCCTGGACGCTGGGCGTCAGCTATTACGCGGATAATTTTTCGGATAAAAGCGGCCTTGCCGATGAGCCCGTCAGCGAGGAGGAACTCCTTGCGGTTACTGAGTATTTTGCCAATCAGGCTAATTATTACGGAAGCATGGTCTCCCGCGACGAAAAGGGAATTTACACCTGCGATGAGGATTCGCTTTTTGTAAGGAACGAACAGCTTTATGACAGCATATCCGAAGAGTTTCCGTGTCTTAAGTCGGTTTACATAAAAACAAAACCCATGTTCTTTTCCTACTTCATGAGCATGACAGATTTTACGGGTGTGTTCTTTCCGTTTACGGGAGAGGCCAACGTCAATGTGCATTCGCCCCTGTGCTTTCGCGGCGCAACAATTGCGCATGAGATGGCGCATCAAAGGGGAGTTGCCTCGGAGTCGGAGGCAAATTTCGTTGCCGTTGCCGCCTGCATGTCCTGCGGCGATGCCGACTTCTGCTATTCGGGCACCCTTATGGCCTATGTGCATCTGAGCAATGCTCTGTACGATGCCGATTACGATGCGTGGTTTGAAATCTATAAATCGCTCAGTACTGATGTGAAACGTGACCTCGCCTATAACAATGAATACTGGGCGCAGTTTGAATCACCCGTCAGCGAGGCCGCAACGGGCGTTTATGACAGCTATTTGAAGTCCAACGGCTTTGACGGTATGCGCTCCTACGGAGCCTGCGTTGATTTGCTCGTTGCATATTATTACGATAAGGCAATAGAAAAATAAGCACCGAATTTTGAACTGTCCCAGATTGTGCGGACAGCACAAAAAAGCCCCCCTATGCAGGGAAATTAAATTTTAAGCAACATACTGGCACCGAAATTCCATCGGTGTCAGTTTTGTTTTGGTCTGGATTCGCTGATAGTTGTAGAAGTAAATATACTCGTCAATAAGCTCTCTTGCCTCGGCTAATGTGGCTATCTTTTGACGGTAGATGCACTCGGTTTTGAGGATTGAGAAAAAATTTTCTGCCAAAGCGTTGTCATATGGATTTCCCCGTCTTGACATTGACGGCGTAATGCCGTATCGTTGAGTCAGCTTAAAGTACGCTTGTGAGGTATACTGAAAGCCCTGGTCACTGTGGAGGTGCAGCTCTGCAGTGACCTTTTCCTTTCTCCTGGCAGCCGTAATGGTGTCCAGAACAAGATTGTTGTTTTGTTCCGATCCGGTCTTGTAAGCAACAATGCTGTTGTCATAGAGGTCACGAATAACCGAAAGGTACAAAAAGCCTTGTCCCGTGCGTATGTAAGAAATGTCCGTAACCCACTTCTGATTCGGGCGCTCAGCAGTGAAGTTCCTGTTGAGTAGATTGGGATAACGGTGCAGAGCTTCGCCGTACTTTACATACCGTTTCCTGCGTACAACAGACAGCAAATTGTACTTATTCATAACTCTGAGCACGGTTTTGGGATTGCAATGTACTCCGCTTCGCTCCAGCCATATATGCACTCTGCGGTAGCCGTAGGTTTTTCTACACTCCGTCTGACACTCACGTATCTTCTCTGCAAGCGGCAGATCCTTTGCCGGAATATCCATGCGTTTTACGTAGTCGTAGTATCCGCTTCGGGACACCTCAAAGAAACGGCACATCTCGCTTATGCCGTACTTCTCTCTTTGACGGTAGATCACCTTGTACTTTACGCTTGCATTCACTCCTTTCCTGTGAGCAATAGAAAATCCCGCATCAGTTCCACTTCCATCTTCAGACGCTTGTTCTCTTTCTCGTAGTCTTCAATCGTTTTTACCTTCTTTGAGCAACCTTTAGGTAGTGGAGCCGCCTGCCTTAGCAGCGTTTCCGGTCGTCTTCCGCACCAGCTCTGAATTGAATATCTGCTGACGCCATATTCACGGCTCAGTTCCTTTTGACTTGCCCCATCTTCTGCCCGCCTTCGTATTTCTTCTTTTAGTTGCTCCGGATAGTGCTTCATTCCTTCTTTTCCTGACATAACGATACCCCCTATGTAGTACTTCTATTTTCCTACATAGGGGGCTTTTTGTCTATTGTCCGTTTTTACTGGTTCGGTGCAA
>JAZRVW010000064.1:0-7805 GCA_045599385.1 Oscillospiraceae bacterium
CTCGACCATGAGACCCGAGTCATCCGCAACAGCGGTCATACCCGTTGCCCTGACGACGGCTATTGCCTTGAGATACGCATTTTCCGCAAATGTCGTACCCGTTTCCTCGACCTCGAAATCACAGCCCGCCTCGCGCTGTGACACGAGCTCTACGTCCATATCGGAGAGTATTGCCTTGAGCTCTCTGAGCTTTTTGGCATTGTTGCTGGCAAGAATAAGCTTCACTTGAACAGCGCCTCCACAAATTCATTGGGGTCAAACGGAATAAGGTCATCCATGCCCTCACCGACACCCACATATTTTACCGGAAGTCCGAGCTCATGCGCTATCGCAAATACGATGCCGCCCTTTGCCGTACCGTCGAGCTTCGTGAGTACGATGCCGGACACTCCCGCCGTTTCGAGAAACTGCTTTGCCTGAATAAGCCCGTTCTGTCCCGTTGTTGCGTCAAGCACCATGAGGGTTTCAACGTCGGCATCGGGAAGCTCGCGGGTAATGACGCGGCGTATTTTGTTAAGCTCATTCATAAGGTTTGCCTTATTGTGCAGACGTCCTGCGGTGTCGATAATAACGGTGTCGGTGCCGCGTGCCTTTGCGGCACAGATGCCGTCATACACAACTGCGGCGGGGTCGCTGCCTTCTTCATGGCGTACGAAATCGGCTCCGCTGCGCTCAGCCCAGATTCCGAGCTGTTCCGCGGCTGCGGCGCGGAAGGTATCGCCGGCGCAGAGCAAAACCTTTTTGCCCTCTGCCATAAGGCGTGCGGACAGCTTGCCTATTGTGGTGGTCTTGCCGACGCCGTTTACACCGACCATAAGAATTACGGAGGGCTTGGTTTCAAGCTTTAGTCCGCTGTCCAGATCACCCATAAACTCCTTCATAAGTCCCACAAGGGCCGCCTTTGCAGCGCTTCCGTCGCGGTTTATACGCTCACGGAGAAGCAGATACTTGTAGTTATAGATGATTTTTTCAACGTTTTCGGCACCGACATCTGCCATGATAAGCTGTTCCTCAAGCTCATCGTAGAAGTCCTCGCTGTCGATATTGAAATCGCGGAAAAGCTCCTCAAGGTCTTCCATATTTTTTCTGGTCTTGGAAAGACCGGAGAACATTTTATCAAAAAATCCCATCTGAAATCTCCTCAGTTTGTTTCAATGGATTTCTGTGCTTCCTCAAGGTCAAGCTCAATGACCTTGGAAACACCCTTTTCCTGCATGGTTACGCCGTAGAGGTGGTCTGCCTCCTCCATGGTGCCGCGGCGGTGGGTAATAACGATAAACTGCGTTTTTTCGCAGATGCGCCGCATATACTCGGCAAAACGGATAACGTTTGCCTCGTCAAGCGCTGCCTCAATCTCGTCCATTACGCAGAAGGGCGTGGGACGAACCTTGAGGATTGCAAAGTACAGAGCAATTGCAACGAAGGCCTTTTCGCCGCCGGACAGCAGGCTGATGTTGGAAACCGCTTTTCCGGGAGGCTGAACCTTAATCTCAATCCCGCACTCCAGAGGATTGCTCTCGTCCTCAAGGAGAATCTGTGCCTTGCCGCCTCCGAACAGTTCAAGGAAAGTTGTGCGGAAGTTCTCGTCAATGGCCCTGAACTCACGCAGAAATACCTCCTGCATTTCGGTGGTGACTTCGTTTATTATACCCAGCAGATCCTTCTTTGCCTTCTCAACATCGTCTCGCTGACCTGTGAGGAACTCATAACGTGTGCTGACGCGCTCATATTCCTCGATTGCGCCGATATTGGGAGTACCCAGCGCACTTATCTGACGGCGCAGGTCGTTAATTCCCTTTGTCTCCTTCTGGAGATTCTCAACGGGCTGGCGAAGCGCCTGGGCGGCGGAATGTGAAAGCTCATAGTTCTCCCAGAGCTTATCAAGAATCTGCTTCTCCTCCATATCTGCCGCAAGCTTTTTATGCTCGAAGCTTGCGCAGGTACGCTCAAGGTCAAGCAGCTCTTTGTTGCGCTCCTGCGCCTCTCTGTCCGCTTTTGTTCTGCGTCCCTCAAGCTCAAGTCTGCTGCTTACAAGCTCGGCTATCTCAGCTCTGACCTCATCAGCCTTCTTTGCGAAGTCTTCACGCCTTGCAAGACTCTTTTCAAGCTGCTTCTCAATAAGTCCGCAGTCGCTTTCGGCCTTTTCAATGGCTTTTCTGCGGGTTTCGCTGTCTCCGGACAGACCGTCGAGAAGAATTTTTAGCTGAACAATAGCCGCCTCGGTAGCGCGCTTTTCCGCATCGGCGGAGGCAATATCGCGCTTAATTGACGCATCGTCCTCAAGGGCCATATCAAGCTCATAGCGCAGACCCGACAGCGCGTTTCTCGCCTTAAGAAGCTCATCGTTTGCGTTTTCAAGCTCCTTATCCAGCTTAAGCTTTCTCTTTTTCAGCTCCTCAAGCTCATTTGCACGGGAAAGAATGCCCGTGTTCTTTGCGGCGGAGCCGCCTGTCATGGATCCGCCTGCGTTAATAAGCTGACCGTCAAGGGTGACAATGCGGAGCTTGTTTCCGCTGCTTCGTGACATTCTCACGGCATCGGAAAGACTTTCCGCCACAACGGTTCTGCCCAGCAGATTTACAAAGATGCCGTCATATTTTTCATCGAACTTTACAAGGTCATAGGCAATGCCCACAAAGCCCGTGTCATTCACGGGTGCGTCCTTCATGACGCTTCCCTTTATTGTTTCAATCGGCAGGAAGGTAGCGCGTCCCGAATCATTGCGTTTGAGCATTTCGATGGCGCTTCGTCCGTCGTTCTGGGTGTCAACAACAATGTTCTGCATTGCAGCACCAAGTGCGGTTTCAATTGCAAGGGCACATTCATTGTCGGCTTTTACAAGGTTTGCAACGGGTCCGTGCACGCCTTTCAGCGTTCCCCGCTGTGCCTCACGCATAACGGTCTTTACCGCTTTGGAAAAGCCTTCGTATTCCTTTTCCATTTCGGAAAGCATGTGGATACGGGCATCAAGACTGCGGCAGTCAACACTGAGTCTGTTGACTTTTTCGTGAAGCTGCTCCGAGGCGCTTTCGCGGCTCTGCAGTTTCATTCTGCAGCCTGCAAGCACATTGTTGTTTGCGCTGAGGCTTTCGTTAAGCTCGCCGAGGCTCTTTTTCAAAGCGTCGATGCGGGCGTTGTTTTCGCTGATTTTAACACCGATTTCGCGGACGCGGCTTTCCTGCTCCGCAATATCGTTCTTCATGCGCTGAACGGCATCAGCGCTTGCGGCGATATTTGCGCGGAGAACTGCGGCTTCGGAATCGCACTCGGCGGTCTGCGCTTCTATGCGGGACAGCCTTTCGCGTGCTGATTCCGCCTCGGTATCCTTGCTGTGCATACGCTCGGATATGCTTTCCGAGGACGCATACAGGGCTTCAAGACTGCGGTTTGCGCTTTCAAGATTTGCCTTCGCGGACAGATAATCGTTGTTCACTGCCTCCGCCTGAGCATGAAGCTTGTCCAGCGTTGCCAGCCAGACGGAAATTTCGCGGATTCGCAGTTCGTCGCGGAGAACGAGATACTTCTTTGCCACCTCTGACTGCTTGCGCAGGGGCTCCACCTGATATTCAAGCTCGTCAATCTTGTCATTAATGCGAAGAAGGTTTTCCTCGGTCTTTGCAAGCTTGCGCTCGGATTCTTCCTTGCGGCTGCGGTAACGGGAAATACCAGCCGCCTCCTCGAAAATCTCACGGCGCTCGGAGCTCTTATTGGACACGATTTCGGCGATTCGGCCCTGACCGATGATTGAATAACCGTCACGTCCGAGACCCGTATCCATAAGCAGATTGTTGATATCCTTAAGGCGCACAGCTTCGCGGTTTATGTAATACTCACTCTCACCGCTGCGGTAGTAGCGGCGTGTAAGCATAAGCTCGGTGCTGTCGCACTCAAAAATATGCTCGGAGTTATCGATAATCAGCGAAACCTGGGCAAAGCCGAGTGCGCCCCTCTTCTCTGTGCCACCGAAGATGACATCTTCCATCTTTCCGCCGCGCAGAGTTTTGGAACGCTGCTCGCCCATGACCCACAGTATTGCATCGGCAATGTTTGACTTGCCGGAGCCGTTGGGGCCGACTATGGCCGTTATATCCTTTTCAAATGAAATTCTTGTTTTATCAGGGAACGATTTGAAGCCCTGAACTTCCAATGCTTTTAAGTACAAGTGTTCTACCTCTGCTCTGATAAATACGCATATGCATTCATATTATTTTATAATAAAATTACCGTCTAATCAAGGTTTATCACAATAATTTTACTTTTAGGCACGTCACAGGCCCTGAACTTTAGACTTTTCAGACGGTACTTGTCCCTGAGATACTCCGCATTACAGCGGTGCTGACCTATTGCCTTGGAAATATCGGCGCTGTTTACGCCCAGTGTTACCGCACTCCCCTCTCCGATTTTTCCGAGAAGCTCCTCGGCCTTATTGCGCATAATCCGTGAATAGACAAGCTCGCCAAGCGCCGGGTGGTATGCTCCGCCCAGGGCATCTCCGCCCGACAAGTCCTCCGTGGGATTGAGCCCCATGCGGATAATGGGAATGCCTGCCGCTTCAAACATGGGAACAATGCGCGAACACCACTGCACAGCGTCCTCAACCGTGTGCTCGGCGTACTCACCCGCACGCCACATATCGCAAAGCTCCGTATCCTTCACGATAACCGTGGGATAAATGCGCACACCGTCGGGCTTAAGTGCAATAATCTTTTCCGCTGTTTTTACGGTGCTTTCCTCGCTGTCGCCCGGAAGTCCCGTCATCATCTGCAAAATGAGCTTGAAGCCCGCGGCTTTTACCGCTTTTGAAGCGTCCTCAACCTCTTTTGCCGAGTGACCGCGTCCCGCAAGATGAAGCACTCTGTCGTCCATCGACTGCGCGCCCAGCTCCACGGTGGTCACTCCGTATTTTTTTAGACGCTCAAGCGTTTTACCGTCAATGGCGTCAGGACGGGTGGAAAGACGTATGGATTCAATAAATCCGCTGTCAAGATAAGGCTTCGCGGCCTCGAAAAGCTCCACCTGCATTGCCTCGGGTATGGCGGTGAAGCTCCCTCCATAAAACGCCAATTGCCGCTTTAACTCTTTGGGAGTCAAGGCGGCTGCATTCTCTATGGCGGTTTTTACCGTTTCCGCGGTTGCGGGCTCCAAAGCTCCCGAAATGCGATTCTGATTGCAGAACACGCAATTATTCGGGCAGCCCAGATGGGGTACGAAAACGGGAATTATACTGTTTTTAGGCATATTAAATCAGCTTCTTGAGTGCCTCGCAGGCGGCTGCCTGCTCGGCTTCCTTCTTTGTTCTTCCCTGACCTTCACCGATGACTTCGCCGTTGAGGCTTACCTTTGCCGCAAACAGCTTATCATGGTCAGGACCCGATTCGCCTGCAGGAATGTAGGTCAGCACCTGACCTGCCTTCTGCTGCACAAGCTCCTGAAGCTCTGTCTTGTAGTCCGCGCTGTGATGGGCTTCAATGCTTTCGGGATTGAGTATATTTGCCTTTATGAAAGCCTCCGCAGGTTCAAAGCCTCCGTCAAGATAAATGGCTGCAATGACCGCTTCCACAGCGTCGGCAAGGATAGATGCGCGCTTTCTGCCGCCGTTTTTCGCCTCGCCCTTGCCCATGCGGAGATATTTGCCGAGCTCAAGGTCTGCTGCCACGCCGTAAAGGCTCTGCTCACACACAAGCTCAGCGCGCAGACGTGTCATCTTGCCCTCGGGCATGGCGGGCTCAAGGGAGTAGAGATACTTTGCCGTTATCACTCCAAGCACGGAGTCGCCGAGAAACTCAAGGCGCTCATTGCTGGACATTCCCTCCTGCTTATTCTCGTTTGCGTAGGAGGAATGGGTCAGCGCATTCTTAAGAAGGCTTATGTCATTGAATCTGTAATTAAGTTTTTTCTCAAGCTCCTGCACTTAAATTACACTTCCTCGGAAATCTTCATGTATTCGATATTTTCAACTATGTCGTTAATCATGCCGCTTTCGGCAAAGGTCTTTGCCTGACGGATTGCGGCGTAGAATGCCTTATCATTTGACGAGCCGTGGGCCTTGATTACGGGTGCGGAGATACCCAGCATTGCGGTACCGCCAACTTCGTTGGGGTCAACCTTCTTTGCGATGCCCTTGACATCGTCCTTTATAACCGCCGCGGCAAGCTTATTCTTAAGGCTCTTGGTCATAACGCCCTTGATTTCCTTGAAAAGATACTTTGCCACACCCTCGGTGGTCTTGAGGGCGATATTGCCCGAGAAGCCGTCGGACACAACAACGTCAACTCCGCCGAAAAACATGGTGCTGGCTTCGATGTTGCCCACAAAGTTAATGCGTCCCGCTTCCTTAGCTTCGGTGAGAAGCCTGTAGGTTCCGTGCTGAAGCTCGCCGCCCTTGCATTCCTCGGTGCCGATGTTCAGAATACCCACACGGGGATTTTCAATGCCCATAATGCGCTTTGCGTAAAAGCTTCCCATATATGCAAACTGGAGCAGATATTCGGGAGTGCATTCCGCATTTGCGCCGCAGTCAATGAGCATGATTCCGTTTTCCATGCTGGGAAGCACAGGTGCCATTGCGGCACGGCGGATTCCCTTTATGCGCTTTACAAGAAGCGTTGCGCCCGTAAGCAGAGCACCAGTGGAGCCTGCGGAAACAACTGCATCGCCGTTTCCTTCCTTCAGCATTCTGAGGGCAACGGACATGGAGGAATCCTTCTTGCGACGGCAGGCTGTGCTGGGGTCGTCCTCCATTGTGACAACCTCGCGGGCATCGATAATTTCAATTCTGTCGCGGCTTGCATCTGCAATGCAGGCTTCGATTTCTTCCTTTTTGCCCACAAGCACAAGCTCAATATCAAAATCGTCTCTTGCCTTCAAAGAACCTTTTACTATTGCTTCGGGGGCGTTGTCGCCGCCCATGGCGTCAACTATTATCTTCACAGCTGAAAATCTCCTTTTTCATCAGTTCGTCAACAATTGCAAGTGACCTTGCGGAAATTTCCGCGTTTTTATTGCGTTTGCCCTTGACACGATATCCAAGAGGCGAAATTATTCCGAAATTAATATTCATGGGCTGGAAATCGCCCACACTTCCGCCCGAAACATAAAGACCGAGTGCGCCGATTGCGGTTTCCTGAGGGAAATCCACGGGCTCAACACCCAATACTCTTGCGGCGGTTTCAATGCCCACAAGCATTCCCGACGCGGCAGATTCCACATAGCCCTCAACGCCCGTCATCTGTCCCGCAAAGCTTATTCTCGGCTCAGCTTTAAGTCTGTAATAGCGGTCAAGAAGCGTCGGGCTGTTCAGATAAGTGTTGCGGTGCATTACGCCATAGCGCACAAACTCGGCGTTTTTCAGGGCGGGAATCATGGAAAACACACGCTTCTGCTCGCCCCATGTGAGATGTGTCTGGAAACCCACGAGATTATACAGCGTGCCGTCGGCATTGTCCTTGCGGAGCTGAACAACCGCGTAATTTTCTTTTTGAGTTCTCGGGTCACGGAGTCCCACGGGCTTCAGCGGACCGAAGCGGAGAGTGTCCTCTCCCCTGCGTGCCATAACCTCAACGGGCATACAGCCCTCGAAAACGCCGCCGTCGTCAAAGCCGTGAACCTCCGCTTCCTTTGCGGAGCAGAGCTCTTTCCAGAACGCCTTGTACTCCTCTTCGTCCATAGGGCAGTTTACATAATCTGCCGTTCCCTTGTCATAGCGGGAGGCAAAGAAGGCGCTTTCCATATCAACGCTGTCAAGGCTTACAATGGGCGCAACGGCATCGTAGAAATGCAGTCCGTCGGCATTGCACAAGGCGGTA
>JAZRVW010000065.1:0-10813 GCA_045599385.1 Oscillospiraceae bacterium
TGCTCTACCTTGTTGTCATACCACCACTGGAGAATGGGGTCAACGCAGTATGCCATGAACTTCTCGTCCAGGTTGAAGAAATATACAGTGAAGAGCACTGCAAATGTGCCTGCTGCACCGCCAAGTGCTACGAGGGGAACCTTTACGATTTTTTTCATTGTTATTTCTCCTTTCTTACCATGCTTTCTCATCGGGCAGGAACTCGATGGTGGGATCCAGAGGCTCTTCGCGCATGACAGTACGCATGTACTGGCTGAACTCGTCGCGAATCTGCTGACGGGTGAATACGCGAGGATCGCAGAGGTCGTGGTTGACCCAAACGATGTGGATGCCGCGCTCACGTGCCTGATCCTCGAACTGACCGTGCATGCCGTTGAGAGCCTTGCAGGACATATGCTCCCACATCATGACCATATCTGCGTTCATTCTCTCAACATGCTCCCAAAGCTCGTCAACGAGAACCTCGTAGCCGCCGTGGGTCTTATTACGCATGATCATGTTCATGTTCAGGTATGCCATATCCTTGTATGCCTGCTCATAGTTCTCGGGCTTGTTCTCTTCGCAGAACTGCTTATCGACGACCATGGAGAGCATATCGGTCAGGGGGATAACGCCCCAGCAGTTGATCATCCAGTACAGCTGGTCGATGCAGTACTGAGGCTGAACGCCCCAGACGATGCAGCGGTGGCGGTACTCGGGAGCCTGCATGGTCTTGTTCTTGTAGCCCTTGATGATGAGGTCATTGATCTTCTTCTCAATGGGCGGGAAATCAGCAGAACGTCCGCAGTTGCCCATGTAGTCGGTATCGTTGAACAGGGAGAATACTGCGCCATAGAACTGCGGATACGGAGTGGAGTTGACCTCAAGCCAGCTCCAGCGCATACGGGTGGTTCCGTTGACGCGCTTGATTGCTTCAAAGTATGCGTCCCAATCCCACTTAACACCCATCTGATCTTCAACCCACTTGATGCAGGCCTTCATGTCCTCTGCGGCGTAGTCGAGAACGTCGGGAGATTCATGACGCATGGGG
This sequence comes from Oscillospiraceae bacterium, assembly GCA_045599385.1. GTDB lineage: Bacteria > Bacillota > Clostridia > Oscillospirales > Oscillospiraceae > F23-B02. The sequence goes on from JAZRVW010000065.1 coordinate 1,031, forward strand.
GCTGCAAGCTGGAAGGTGGGGATACCGTACTCGCGCTCGAGGCGCTTTGCGATAAGGCCGTTGCCCATGAGGGAGCCGTCGCAGGTGGTGTTGACCTGAACAGCGCACTTGCCGAGAACGGCGAAGTCGTCCTCAATGGAGATACCGGCTTCAGCTTCAGGCATGGGGCAAACGTCACCGGGAATACCGAAACGCTGTGCAACGTCAAGGTAATGCATGGTGGACTGCTGGGTCATGATGTTTGCGGAGAACATGCAGGGGATCTCACGCAGGATTGCCTTCAGCATGGGGAAGCCCATCATGAAGACAGTCATTGCGTTCTCATCGGAGAGGACGCACTTGTTGGAGAATTCAACATCATTGCCGCAGCGGCGGTCACCGCGAAGGGTTTCCTTGATGCACTTTGCAACGTCCTTTACGACGAAGTCCATTGCGGTATGGGTGATACGCAGAGTTTCATCACGCTGGCCCATGGTGAACTTGTCTATTGCGTGGGGAACTGCCAGATAGTTGGACATCCAGCGGTAACGGAACAGGCCCTTGATTGCGCCCTTGGACATGGTAACATCAATAACAATGCTCCACAGATACAGCCATCTGGAGAAATCATACAGGGTGTCCTTGAGACCGCGCCACTCACGGCGTTTTCTTACCTTGCCGTCGTTAAAGAGCTTACCGTATTGGGTTTCGCCCTTTTTCTTCTTGGTATTGTATACAACATCAACAGTCTTCATTATTTGGCACCTCCCTGAATCTTCTTGATTTCAATGCTTTCTACGAATGCCTGTACGCGAGTACGCATCTGGCCGATAGAGGATGCAATGTTGTAAGGTCTGTTGACTGCGAGTACGGGGTAGCCGTAATCGTCCTGAAGCATGGTGGAGCCCAGGAGCTTCTCGTATGCCCAGGGGTCACAGAAGTTGACCTGCTCATAGATGACGCCGTCAACGCCGTATTCGTCGGCAAGGTCAGCAACATACTGCTTGCGTCCGTATACCTTGGGCATATCCATGTAGCGAGGACACTGGCTCATCATGACATAGTGACGTGCAACCTGAGTGAGTGCGTCTTCCTCGTCATTGAGTTCAATGGGAACTCTGCCGGGGAATGCGCCGAAGCAGTAGCGGTCAGCTGCAACATAAGCACCGCAGTCCTCAATGAGCTTAATGAGGCTGAGGTCATCGATTTCGGAGCCGACAACAGCAACGCGTGCGCGGTAGGGCTTGTCATCGGGTTCTCTCTTGGCAACTTCCTTCAGGGTCTCCTGCAGTTTCTTCTTGATGAGATACTTGGGGCAGACGTATGTAGCAAGGGTGAATACTGCAAATTCATAGCCGGTGATTCTGGGCTTCTCTTCCTTGCGGAACTGGCTCAGCTCCATGATGAGCTCGCAAATTTCATTGTGCTCCTTGACAGCGGCTCTGATGGCCTTGTCAGAAATGTCAATGCCGTAGTTCTCGTGCAGAGGATTGAGTATGTGGTTCTGGCACTGCAGCTTCATGAGATTAACGCCGTTTTCGTCGGCCTTAAGTGCGATTTCCATGTTCTCATAGAAGAACTTGGGATCGCCGCCGTCCATGGTATGCAGAAGCTCCATGTTCTCGGCGCAGCGGTTAATCATGGTGCAGCCGTCAGGTGCTACCAGGCAGTCTGCGAAGTTGAAGCCGCCTTCAATTGCTCTTTCAAGCAGAGCACGGCTGTTTTCGCAAAGCAGGCTGGTCATGTAGTAGGTTGCAATATCCATAGAGCCCGTGTTCGGTGCAAACAGACGTACACCGAATGTGCCGGCAAGGTTCATAAGGGGCTCGGGTGTGTTCTCGCACAGGAACGCTGCGCAGATTTTGCCCTCGCTCTTAGCCTTGACAATGAGCTCATTGTTGGCCTCCTGAAGGAGGTCTTCAAAGTATTGCAGATGCTTTAGGTCTCTCATTGTTTATTCCCCCAATCAAATTTTGCTAATTCTTATGCCGATTTTATTAGCTTGTTAATATTTTAGCTCTTCATACTTTTAAAGTCAATTTATTTATACTTTTTCATTAAGTTGTCCATTTACAATTGTGTTTTTTGTGCAAAATTGCCACACATAACAGCCAATTTGTATGGCAAAAGCCCGAAGTCTACTTGAGCTTCGGGCTTTTACTATACACATTATAAACTTATTTGCCTGACACGGAGAAAATGCCGGATTCCATAAGCTCTTTGAGTCCCTTATGAGATTCGTACATGGAGAGAAGTCTTTCTTCAATGACTCCCCATCTCTTTTCGATTTCCGCATCGGTTTCCTCAAGCTTTTTCCTTGATTCATAATCTGCATCGGCAATGCGCTTGCTTGCCTCTGCTTCTGCTTCTGCGGAGATTCTTTCTGCTTCCTGGCTCTTGAGTGCAACTTCCTCGTCTGCGGTGGCAAGGCGCTTAAGAGCAACGTTTTCAGCAGCGGATACAATTTCGTCTGCCTGCTTTTCGCTTTCGGCAAAAGCAGCCTGGGCCTGCTCTTCCCTGCTCTGCAGGTCGGCAAGAAACGCATCCTCGCGCAGCTTCATGTTTTCAACGTAAGTATCGGCAGTAGCCTGAGCTGCTTCAAAAATTCCGTTAATCATTGCAGAAACTTCTGCAAGTGTGCCGGCTTCGCTTACCTTGATTTCAAAGTCCTTCTGAATCTGCTGTGCCGATTCAAGCTGAATTCTGAGTTCATCATTCTGCTGCTGTGCCTCTGCAAGACGGCGCTTGAGTTCGTCATTTTCCTGCTTCTGACTGTTAATCAGAGCAATCATTTCGTTTTTAGAAAGATTCATTGCGTCGTTTTTCATACAAAATACTCCTTTGGTATTTCAGATAAAGGACACAGCAAGTGCTGTGTCCTTTATTAATTAATATGCCTTGCCTTCGCCGATTGCACGGTACATAAACATAACCACCTGCCAGCGATTGCAGGTTACATTGGGACGGAAGGTATTGTCCTGATAACCGGTGGTGATGCCGTTTTCAACAGCCCATGCAACTGCATTGCGGAAGGGTGTTGCTATTGTGACCGCATCGGCAAAGCCGGCAATGCTTCCGCTAGAGGCAGGCTCACCGAAGTAACGCCAGAGGAATGTTACGAACTCCGCGCGGGAAACGGTCTTGCTGGGCTTGAAGGTGCCGTCATTGTAGCCGGTGGTTATTCCCTGCTCTGCTGCCCACAGAATTGCCTTGTAGAATGGAGCGCAGGAGCCGGTGCTGGATACATCGCTGAAGGGATTCTTAAGGCTTGCGGGCTCCGGACGGCCTGCGGCACGCCAGAGGAATGTTACAACCTGACCGCGTGTGCAGGGAGAGGTGGGGCTGAAGTGGGTTTCATCAGTACCCGAGGTAATCTGCGGGTCATAGGTATATGCCCACATGATTGCGGTGTAGTACTGGTCCTTATTGCTTACGTCCCAGAACGGATTGGTTACTCTCGCTCCGCACTTATGTCCGTCAGCGTCAACGCGGGTGCAGACACCCTTCTCGTACTGGTGGCCCAGTGCGGGGAAGTTTTCGGTGCGGCTTTCGTCAACGAGGCCGCAGCCGGTGCAGATATACTTGATGGAGCCGGGCTCGGTGCAGGTTGCGGGAATCACAACCTTTTCATACTCGTGAACGCCGATGCTGCCGTATTCTTCACCGCACACATCGCAAACAGCTTTGGAGCAGCAGGTTGCATGGCCGCCGCTGTGCTCCTGCTTGGCGCTGAGCTGATACCATCTTTCGTTGATGAAGATGCCCTGAGCTTCAAGGTCATCTCTGATATCCGCAAGGCTCTTGCCGCACTTCTGACAGCCGAGCCAGTGATATGTATCATCGTGGCAATGGTCAATGTCGGCTACTGTAATTTTGTCAAGGAAATCATTGACGGAGATTTTTGAAAGGTCGGAGAAATTGCCGCTTTCAACAATTGCAAGGATATCGCTTACTTCCCAGCCCATTCTGCTTGCAAGGGAAATAATGTCAACGGAGCTGAGAACATCGGCACCGGGGTGGAGCTCATGTCCGGTGCATTCGTCAATAATGGAGTTCTTGTCGCCGGGAATGCTTGCTCTTTCGTCCATGTAGATATTGCCGCACTTCTTGCACTGCCAGTATTCCAGAGTGCCGTCTGCGGTGCAGGTGCTGGGAACGGCGGCAACATGCTTCAGGTTGTCGGCGCACTTGCCGCATACGGGATAGTATTCCCAGCCCTTCTGGATTATTTCGCCACAGCCAAGGCATACGGTGTCGCCGGTGTAGCCGGGATTCTTTCCTTCGGGCTCACAGACGCCCACAATTTCAGTCCCGCCTACATGATTGCTGGGGTTGCGCTGACCGTCGTCATAGCCGCAGGCCATACAGGTCTTGCCGCTGCAGCAGGTGGGTGTATCCAGAGGATTCATGGTATGGGAAGAAGGTACGTTGTACTGATAATGACAGTATTTGCATTCTTTCCAGTGACCTGTTGAATCGTAAGCGTACTGCTGAATAGAAATGTTTGCGGTGGTCTGACCGAAAACGGTTATGTAATGGGTGTGTGCCTCGATGAAAACCTCATCTTCGCTTACTTCGGTTTCTGCGTTTTCATCAGTATAGTAGCAGCCGCACTTATCGCAGTACCAGTACTCGATATTGCCGATACCGCCGCCTTCGCAGTTTTCGCAGCCTTCTTCCTTTGCGTCAAAATGCTGGAGATTATGTGCGCAGAGCTTGTCGCTCTCATGTCCCTTTTCAATCATTCTGCCGCAGTCAAGGCACCATACATCGCCGGTGTAGCCGGGTGCTTCGGTGGTAGCTTCCTTGAAGCCGCGAACCTCTGTATTCACATGATTATCAAGGTCAAAATCGCCATGCTCATAGCCGCATTCGCAGATTGCCTTGGAGCAGCAGGTTGCCTTGTGCTGTGCATCATTGTGTAACTCAGTGGTGTTGTCAATGATGGTTTCGCACATGGTGCAGTACTGCCAGTGGTAAGTTTCGTCGCAATCATAATCGGGGGTATGGGGAACTACAGGAAGTCTGACATCGCTCTTGCTGTACTTAACAGTACCTGCTCCATTGAAGTAATCGCCGCAGACATCGCAGACGTAATACTCCTTGTTACCCTCTACACAGCAGGTTGCCGCCTTATAGGGAACAACGGTAAGCTGATGCTTTGCCTGGCTGTTATCAATTTCAATATCGGTGAGCTTCAGGGTATTGCCCGTTCCTTCGGGATTGCCATATCTGTTGCCGCAGTGCTCGCACTGCCAGTACTCGATATTGCCGTCCTTCTTGCAGGTGGGCTCAACGCGGTCATGGTGCTCCATATCGTGAGCGGTGGGGTCTTTGGCAACAACTGTATCCTTGATGGTAATTTCAAGATTTGCAGCGCTGTCAAGGTAGATTCTGTGGCAGACATCACACTGCCAGTATTCAATGCTGCCCTCTTTAACGCAGGTGGGAGCCTTTGCCGCATGATAAACAAGGTCATGAACAGCGCATGCCTCGCGCTCCTTTACATGAAGGGTAACGGTATCGCTGATAACAATGCCTCTTTTTGAAAATCCGTCAATGTAGTATGCTGCGCAGCGGATATTCATTCCGTCCATATCCGACGTTACATTTTTAAGCACAAGAGTCTGGTCTGTGCCCAGTGCTCTGTTCAGGACAGTGGAAATCTTAAGCAGGAATTCCAGTCCGCTCAAATCAATTTCATCGGCATCATACCAAAGGTAATTGACATCTCCACCGGTAAGTGTGCCGGTTCTTTTTGCCTCAAACTGAAATACTGCGGTTTCACCCGCATATACTGTCTGGGATGTGGCCTGCTTGCTGACAGCAATATCGCCCAAAGCAAAAGCGCTGAAGGGCATCAAGCTTGCAAGCATCAGAACAACCAACACAAAGCTAATAACACGTTTTTTCATTGTGTTTCCCCCTTGCATAGTTTTATAATTATACATTGAATATACTACCACACATTACGTAAACCCGCAATATGCCAAATTGTAAATTTTCTTCTATATTATTTAGACATATTACCATTATTTGTTTTAATTTTTGTAGTAAAAAAATGCCCGATGCTGTTGCATCGGGCTTTAATATATCTGGATTACAGGTCGTAGTACATCTCAAACTCTGCGGGGTGAGGAATGCTGTTTATTCTGCGTGCCTCGGCACGAATGGTCTTGATCCATGTTTTGATGAGGGTTTCGGGGAACACACCTCCGGCGGTGAGGTATTCGTAATCCGCTTCAAGTGCGTCAAGTGCTTCGTCAAGGCTTGCGGGCAGATGACCCAGCTTTGCCTTCTCTTCATCGGAGAGGTTGAAGAGGTTGAAGTCGAAGGGACCCCAGTTCTTATCCATGGGGTCAATCTTGTTCTTCACGCCGTCAAGACCTGCCATGAGAATTGCGGCATAGGCATAGTAGGGATTGCACATTGCGTCGGGGTTGCGGAGCTCAAAGCGCTTCTTGTCGGGGCTCTTTACGTATGCGGGAATACGCACAACGGCGCTACGGTTTGCGGTTGCAAAGCCGATGGTAACGGGTGCCTCGAAGCCGGGAATAAGGCGCTTATAGGAGTTGGTGGAGGGATTGGTGATTGCGCAGAGGGAACGAACGTGGGTCAGCAGACCGCCGATGAAGTAAAGTGCGGTGTCGGAAAGCTGTGCATAGTTGTTCTCATCGTAGAACACGGGCTTGCCGTCCTTCTTGAGAAGCATGTGTACGTGCATGCCGTTGCCTGCCTCGCCGTAAACGGGCTTGGGCATGAGGGTTGCGGTCATGCCGTTCTGGGCTGCGGTGTTGCGGATAACGTACTTTGCCGCCATGGTGCCGTCGGCAAGCTTGGTCATTTCGCCCAGCTCAACCTCGATTTCAAGCTGGCCTGAGCCGCCTACCTCGTGGTGATGATACTTTACATCAACGCCCCAACGCTTGAGCTCCTCGCACATCTGATTGCGCAGGTCGAAGGTGAGGTCGGAGGGCTTATCTGCGTGGTAGCCGCCGTGAGGCTGGGTGTGGAAGCCGTTGCTGCCGGGCTCATTTGCCGACCATACGGATTCCTCGCACTCCAGATGATAGCCGAGGGAGTTGGGCTTCATGGAATACTCCATACCGTCGAACACATGGAACTCGTACTCGGGTCCGATAATCATTTCGTCTGCAATGCCGAGCTCCTGCATATATGCAATTGAGCGCTTTGCAACATTGCGGGGGTACTGGTCAAAGGGACGGTTTTCGGGGTTTTCAATAACCATTACGTCACCAATCATGGTGAGAGTGGGAGCCTCGACGAATGGGTCGACGATTGCGGTTGCAATATCGGGAATGAATACCATATCGCTCTTCTCAACCATGGCGTAGCCGTAGTTGGAGCCGTCGAAGCCTATACCGGAAACGAGAGTATCCTCGTCAAATCTTTCAGCGGGGATAGTGAGATGACGCCAGCGGCCGTGAAGGTCGGTCATCTTGAAATCAACGAACTTGATTCCGTTTTCTTTAATGAAGTCCTGAACTTCTTTTGCGGTTTTAAACATGCGGGTTTCCCCCTTATAAAAAATTACGGAAAAAATTATAGCACAACGAAATACAAAATCAACAACTGTTTATCAAAAATCACATTTTTTTACGGGGCATATACCCGCCCATGTCCTCATATACATTGAGTACGTGATATGGGGAGTGGTGAATGTGCATACAAATATCGAAGAACGCGCCTGCGACATTGCTGTGTATATCATTGAAAACCGCAGTACTGTCCGTGCCGCAGCAAAGCAGTTCGGCGTTTCCAAAAGCACAGTACACAAGGACCTTACCGAAAGACTCCGCACCGTTAATCCCGCGCTGTACGCTCAGGTGCGTGAGCTGCTTGATATCAACAAGGCCGAACGCCACATACGCGGCGGTATGGCAACAAGGAGAAAATATAAAGGAGACATGGCAGATTAATTCTGCCATGTCTTTTTGATTTGCCCACAGGCTATTTTTTCTCCCGAGTTTCCCGCGGGCTGAGTGGTGAAGTCATCGGGCTTTGAGTGGATTACAACCGTTTTCCCTATTATTTCCTCAACGGAAAATCTGTTCGTTGCAAAGGCCATCCACGCTTTTCCGTCATTGCTGAAAAGCGGAGCTATATCGCCTGCATGACACGGGTGCGGACATCCCTTCGGATTGTAATGTCCCTTCGTTTCCGCAAAATTTTCTCCGCCGCAGCTTTCACCCTCGTGAATATGAAAGCCGAAAACACCGCAGGCGCAGTCATTTTCCACCGGCAGACCGTCAACGTCCGCCACAACCATGACTTCCCTGCCCATTCCGTAAAAATTCACCGAGCCGCTTATTCCGTTTCCGCTCAGCCTTGCCGATGCGGCGGGAGTGCTGCTCAGCAGCATTTTAGCAAGCATACCGATATTTTCTATGTAGAGCATAAAACCACCTCAATGCAGTATATGTTCATTATTAAAAAATGCTTTTGTAATAAAACGAAAATCACCGCAGATACTAACTGCGGTGATTTTTTATGACAAAACGACTCGGAAAACAAACAGTCAAATTCGATGCTCCGCCTGTTATCACCGCTTCTGCGGCGGTTGTGGGCGACAAGGAGGGTGAAGGCCCGCTCAAAGACTTTTTCGACTGCATCTCCCATGACTCCTACTTCGGTGAAAAAACCTGGGAAAAGGCCGAAAGCGCCATGCTGAAGCAGTGCTTCTACACCGCCTGCGACAAGGCGTCCCTTACCGTCAGCGATATCAACTACATCTTTTCGGGCGACCTTCTCAATCAGTGTATGGGCTCAAGCTTTGCACTAAAGGACTGCGGTGTGTCCTACTTCGGACTATACGGCGCCTGCTCAACCATGGGCGAAAGTATGTCGCTTGGTGCAATGGCCATTGACGGAGGCTATGCGGACAAGGTGTGCGCCCTTACAAGCTCCCACTTCTGCTCATCGGAACGGCAGTACCGCTTCCCTCTCGAATACGGCGGTCAGCGCACACCCACATCGCAATGGACGGTTACCGGTGCAGGCGCGGTCATTCTTCAGTCAGGCGGTGTCGGGCCCCGCATCACCCACGTTACAACCGGAGCAATCGTCGATGCCGGTATTCTTGACGCAAACAACATGGGCGCCGCAATGGCGCCTGTAAGTGTTAAACTTAGACCATATCCAATATGCCAAAGGCGGTATGCGTCTACAACACTTTACAAGAACAAAAATGCGAAGGAGGCCCGTAAATAAAGCAAAAACCGAACATATTGGGTACGAAATAATCTTAAAAACGGAGGCTCAATATGACCAGTATCTTTGAAAAAAACATCAGAAAATTTTTGCCCGCCGGAGCGTATTTTTTACCCGATTTGAAGGTGCAAAATGAGGCGGATGCTCCCATCGGCATCTACGGTGAGCGTCACAAACGCTACTTGAAGCAGTACCACCGCATCCGCTATTATAACCTTTTGACGAGCGGCAAGCTCAATTCCTACCTTGCCGATGTGAACGGTCAGGCGGAAGAAATGTTCGCTTCTTTGGTAAAACAACCTGCTGAAAATGAGGGCATCACCGAGCAGCTGAAAGCATCCGATCCGATGGAATGGGTGCGCCGGATAAACAACATCCGCTCCCGTGCAAACGAGATCGTGAACAGTGAGGTGGTGTTTGTATGAGCCGGAAACCTTTTCACCGCACCCCGAAAGAAAATCATCATCACTGTCAAAGAAAACCCACTCGACGTTGCGGCGGCAAAGTACATAAAGCTTTTCAGCGCGGTGATCATCGCCGATAAGAAGCAGAAAGAAAATCAGAAAAGAACGT
>JAZRVW010000066.1:0-12935 GCA_045599385.1 Oscillospiraceae bacterium
TTCGCCTTGTCCTACGAAAAAACATCAATCTCTCAGGGTGCGAAGCAGTTTTGAGCGAGAGATTTTTCGTTCAGACAAAATAACAAAAACTCGGCAATGCTGACGCATGCCGAGTTTTGTTATGATGTATGGGCGGAAAAGAGCCGTTCAAAACCTATTCCTCCCTATGTGAGAGCGCCCAAAGGTCGGTTCTTTATATTTGGCGGAGAGTGTGGGATTTACGCACTTTTGCTGCGCAAAATTGCCCGGCTTGCAGCATAGCCGCTGCACCGCTCGAAGCTGAAAACATGCCACCGGCATGTTTTATTAACGCTCCGACCCTTTCGGGTTCGAATCCCACCCAACAATCAGCGAAAAAACAGAGCAACCGTAAAGGCTGCTCTGTTTTTTCATGGCGGAGAGTGTGGGATTCGAACCCACGTGGGCGTGAGCCCAAACGGTTTTCAAGACCGCCTCGTTATGACCACTTCGATAACTCTCCTTATTGAAGTGCTTAATATTTATACCATATTAAAGGGTCCGTGTCAAACGAAAAAGCACGATTGCTCATTCTTTTGCGCAAAGATACTCAAACGCCTCTTTGTAGCCCTCAAAGCCCTTGCCGCTGATTTGCTTCTCGGCATAAAGAGAAACATAGGAAAAACGGCGAAACTCCTCGCGGCTGCTGATGTCTGTCAGATGTACCTCAACGGTGGAAATGCCCACAGCCTTAAGCGCATCGAGAATTGCAACGGAGGTATGGGTATATGCCGCGGGATTGATTACAATGCCGTCAAACACGCCGTAGGCGCTCTGAATTTTATCGACAATTGCACCCTCATGGTTTGACTGGAACAGCTCTGCTTCGCAATTCAGCTCGCTTGCGGTTGACATAATATAATCACACAAGGCCTTATAATCGCACTTTCCGTAGACCTCGGGCTCACGTATACCCAGCATATTGATATTGGGTCCGTTAATTACAAGTATCTTCATTTAAGTACCTCCAGTACCTTTTCCGCAGTATCCTGCGGCGATGCGCCGCAGACCTTTGCGTCACACCATGCTTCATACAGCGGCAGGCGCTCCGATGCAAGCTTTTCAAGCGGATTTGACTGTGACAGCGGTCTGCCGTCGGTGGCAAGCTCCTTAATGTCACGCTGAATAAACACAATTTTGCCGTTCTGATGCAGAAGCTCATAGTTTTCGGAACGGGTTACAACTCCGCCGCCCGTGGCAATTATTTTTCCGCTTTGCTTTGTAATGTCACGCAGAACCTCGGTTTCAATCCTGCGGAACTCTGCTTCTCCGCACTTTGCAAAAAACTCGGGAATGCTGCAGCCGATGCGCCGTTCTATTTCGGCATCGCTGTCAATGACATCGTGACCGATAAGTTTACATAATTCGATAGCGCAGCTCGTTTTGCCGCAGCCCGGCATTCCTATGAGAACGATGTTCTGAACGCTGCTCAGAATGTCACCGTAAACCTTGTCGATATGTGCAGGGGGGACTTCCTTTCCTGTGAAAAGCTCAACGGCCTTTGCAGCCTGAGCTACAAGCATATAAAGTCCGCCTGCGCTGGTAATTCCGAGCTTTTCCGCATCGGTTATCAGCTTTGTGCGCAGGGGATTGTAGACCACATCAAGCACGCCGCTGAGCTTTGGGAAATCGGACAGCTTGAGAAGGCACTCTCTGTTATTGGGGTACATTCCGACGGGTGTTGCGTTGACGATTATTTCCGCATCAAAATGCTGTGAAAGGTTTACATAATTGTTTTCGCCGTTTCGTGAAATCACAATGACTTCCGAGGCACCGAGATTTTTAAGCGCGGTGCATACGGTAGGGGATACGCCTCCGTTGCCGAGGACAAGTGCCTTTTTTCCGACTGCATCAATGCCGCTTTTCTCCATTAGGAAAACGAAGCCGAAATAGTCTGTATTTTCGCCGTAAAGCCTTCCGCCTCTGCGTACAACTGTATTTACGCTTCCGATGCTTGCGGCTGTCTGCGAAAGACAGTGGCAGTAGGGGATAACCGCTTTCTTATAGGGAATAGTAACGTTGAAGCCCGTGTATTCATCGCCCAAAAGAAAGCTCTCAAGCTCTTCCTGTTTTTTTTCGATGAGGTCATAGTCATAGCCGCCGAAGGCTTTATGGAGAAACGGCGAAAAGCTGTGACCGAGTTTTTCTCCCAGAAGACCGAAATCAGCCATTTCTGCGTTCCTCCTGCTTTTTGCGTGAAAGCTCCATTATTTCGCGGAAGATTTCTCTGTAGTCTTCGGAAACCGCTTCGAGCTTTGCGGTTTCACGTGCTGCGTCAAAAGTCGGTATGCCATGCGCTGCCTTGTAATCGGCAATGTCACAGCTGATCTCCATGCGCTTGCTAAGAAGTCTCTGTATCTCATCGTCGATGCAGTCAATGCGGCTTCTGAAATTATCAAGGGATATTACGTCCCAGTTAGTTAACATAACATCGAGAATTGCGATTGCGGCGCAGGCCTCTGCAACGGGTACTGCGCGGGGAACAATGCAGGGGTCATGACGTCCGCTTATGCGTATTTTTACGGGCTCCATAGTGTCAAGCTTTACACTTTTCTGCTCTATGGCTATTGAGGGGGTAGGCTTAACAAGAAGGGTAAACTCAATGGGCATGCCTGTGCTGATTCCGCCCAGAATGCCGCCGTGGTGATTGGTTTCGGTTACAACTCTGCCGTCTTTAACAATGAAGGCATCGTTGTTCTCGCTTCCGTGTATTTTCGTGTCACCGAAGCGGATTTCCTTTACGGCGGGAATGCCGAAAATCAGAGCTGAAATAAGGCTTTCAAGTCCCTCAGTGCCTGCGTTTCCGATACCAGCGGGAACGCCGATAATGCGGCATTTTATCTCTCCGCCGACTGAATCGCCCTTTTCCTTTGCGGCATTTATGTCGGCTTCATTTACGAGGGCTTCGGCGCTTACTTCGATTCCTCTGCGGGATAGAATCTGCTTTGCAATGCCGCCGAGAACGCACAGAACTGCGGTCATGCGGCCTGAAAATTCACCGCCGCCGGACATATCATGCTCAAGACCGAATTTCTGCCATGCGGTAAAGTCCGCGTGTGACGGACGGGGAATGTGATTCAGGTTTACATAATCAGATTTGCGTACATCTGTGTTGAGAATTTCGGCGCACAGCACACTGCCGTCTGTTCTGCCGTCCGTAAGTCCGCTTATAAAAACTGGCTCGTCAGCTTCTTTTCGGGAAGTGGAAATCGCGCTGTTTCCGGGAGCGCGGCGAGAGAGAAAAGCGCGCAATGCGTCCATATCAACAGCCTCGTCCGCGGGCAGACCGAAGGCGCGTATGCCGATTTTTTCGGCATGCGATGCACCGTATATCTCAAATTTTATATTGTCGCCTTTAAATATGCTCATGTATTTCTCCTCCGAGGGATAAGAAATCACGCTTAAACCCGGGATAAGATTTGCTTACACAGCTTAAATCGTCAATCTCTATTTCACCGTCGCATATAAGTGAAGCAACTGCCGCGCTCATGGCGATGCGGTGGTCATTGAAGGACTGCACTCTGCCGCCATGGAGCTTTCTGCCCCCGCGTATAATCAGCCCGTCGGGAAGCTCGGTTATGTCAGCGCCCAGTTCAGTTAACATAACATATATGGCGTGAAGCCTGTCACTTTCCTTATAGCGAAGACGGGAAGCATTGTAAATTCTGCTTTCACCCTCTGCCGCGGCGCAGACAACAGAGAGAACGGGGATAAGGTCGGGGATTTCCGATGCGTCAATATCCACGGCGTGAAGCGCAGCAGGGGAAACGGTGACGGTGGTGCAGTCTGCTGTATACTTAACATCTGCACCGAGCTGTCCAAGAATTCCAACTATTTGTCTGTCGCCCTGAAGCGAAGCGGGATTAAGCCCCGAAACGCTGATGGATTCTTTTCCGATTGCACCTGCGCAGAGCCAGAAGGACGATGCCGACCAGTCACCTTCAACAACATGGGTTCCGTTCAGATTATACTTGCCGCTGACCTCAAAGCTGTTGTCGATGTGGTTTACATAAATATTTGCTTTACGCAGACAATCCATTGTAATATCAATATATTTTGATGATTGCAGTTCTGACGTTATGTTAACTTTACCTCCGCCTAGCAGAGAAAGCGCCATAAGCAGACCGCTGACATACTGGGAAGAGATATTTCCCGGGATATTGAACTCGCTTCCGCAGAGATTGCCTGAAATACGGTTTTTGCTGATTTCTACGCCGTTCCGTGACAGCTCATCTGTGAGGGCCGATATGGGACGTTTGCCCAGAGTGCTGCCGACTGCAAATTCTGCACCACAGCCAAGCGCCGCAACAACTGGCATCAGAAAGCGCAGAGTTGAGCCGCTTTCACCGCAGTTTAGTACGGGGAAGAGGGGAAGTGAATTTTTGTTTATGGGAAAAACCGTATCACCCTTAAACTCAGCCCCCAACGCTTCAAGGCAATGTATGGTTGACATAACATCATCACACTTGCTGTTGCATACAATGTGCGTCGGTTCATCTGAAAGGGCGGCGCAGATATAAAGTCTGTGCGCGTAAGATTTTGACGAGACGGCATTCAGCCTGCCGCCAAGAGAATGGGGGACTATTATCTTACTCATGGCAGTCACCGAAAATGAAGCTCTCAAGCTCGCTTACTGGAATTTCAGCAAGCCTGCATTTTCCGATTTCAACAGGTACAACCAGGGTAATTCTATCGCCGCGTCGTTTTTTGTCCGCAAGCATTAGTTTACATAATTCACTTGGAGGATATAGGCATTCCGTTGGCAGACCGTACTTTTCGAGTGCGGCACATACCTCGGTATCGTGCTTTGTCATTACCGCGAGTCCCATGGCAACTGCCTTGCCGTGAGAAACGGTGTATTCCGAAAATTCCTCAATTGCGTGGGCAACGGTATGACCGAGATTAAGGAAGCGGCGCATACCGCCGTCAAGCTCGTCGCCCTCAACGTAGGTCTTCTTAATGGAAAGACAGTCGAAAACCGTTTTGGCAATATCGTCCCTTGCGAAAGTGAGAAGCTCTTTTTTGCACAGCACAGCGTATTTGATTATCTCCGCACAGCCCTCAGCATAGGTTTCGGAGGGGAGAGTGTCGAGCGTGTCCGTATCGCAGATGACAAGCTTCGGCTGATAAACCGTGCCGACCATGTTTTTGCCCTGCGACATATCCACACCGCATTTTCCGCCTACGCAGGAATCCACCATGGCAAGCAGAGTTGTGGGAATCTGCACAAGGTCAATGCCGCGCATATAGCTTGCGGCGGCAAAGCCCGCAAGGTCGCCCGTAACACCGCCGCCCAGTGCGATGATCACATCGCTTTTTGAAAATTCAAGAGTGGCTAGGCACTTCATAATGCGGGCAAAGGTGTCCAGCGTTTTGCTCTTTTCCCCGTGGGGATAGACAAAGGAGGAGGCGAGAAAGCCTGCGTTTTCAAGGCTTTGCAGTACGGCATCGGCATAAAGCCCGTCCACCGTATCACCGCAGATTAATAGTGCTTTTTCCGCCTTTGTTACGTTCTTTATTAAATTGCCGCAATCCTCAAGAAGCCCGCTGTCAATGAGAACATCGTAGCTTTTTGAGGCGTTGATATTAAGCTGCAGCATATTAAATGACCTTTCTTACGGCAAAAACCTTTCTTGCGATTTCCGCAAACTGTTCGGTGGTGACGGCCTGAGGACCGTCACATTTTGCGTGGGCTGGGTCGTTGTGAACTTCAATCATAAGTCCGTCGGCACCTGCGGCGGCCGCTGCAAGCGCCATGGGCTCAACATAGCGTGTGTGGCCCGTTGCATGACTGGGATCAACGATTACGGGCAGGTGACTATGCTCCTTGATTACGGGAATCGCGCTCAAATCAAGGGTGTTGCGGGTTGCGGTTTCAAAGGTGCGTATGCCGCGTTCGCAGAGAATGACCTTTTCGTTGCCGCCGGACATAATATATTCTGCGGCGGTGAGAAGCTCTTTTATTGTGTTTGACCAACCGCGCTTGAGCAGAACGGGCTTATGGAGCTTTGAAAGCTCCTTTAAAAGCTCAAAGTTCTGCATATTGCGAGCACCAACCTGAAGAACATCAATATCCTCAAACAAGGGAAGCTGTTCAGTTGACATAATTTCTGTAACAATGGGAAGTCCCGTTTCGGCCTTTGCCTTGAGCAGAAGCTTTATGCCGTCTTCGCGCAGCCCCTGAAAATCATAGGGGGAGGTGCGTGGCTTGAATGCGCCGCCGCGCAGCATTGTGGCGCCGCATTCCTTTACGGAACGGGCAAGCTCCATTATCTGTTTTTCGCTTTCAACGGAACAGGGGCCGCCGATAAGCGCAAAGCTGCCGCCGCCGATTTTGCTCTCGCCAATCTGAAACACGGAATCCTGCGGGTGATTGATTCTTCCTGCAAGGCGGTATTCAACCGAAACCTTTTTTACGGATTCAACTATATCAAGGCTTTCGATAAAGCCGGCATCTATTCTTCCCGAATCACCCACAACGCCGAGAACGGTCTGGTGCGTGCCGATTATTGTCTGCACGTCAAGGTTGTGGTCGCGGATAAAGCAGCGCAGTCCCTCTGCCTGCTCCTGATCAACTTCGGGTCTGAGTACGATTATCATGCGGAATACCTCCCCATAATCATAATTTAACAACTTATTATACAATACTTTTCCGCGTTTGTCATTGTTTTCAAAAAATTTATATTTTCCGCTTGACATAATACGCAAATGTTAATATAATCACTATGCTAAAACTGAACACCTTATCAAGAGCGGTGGAGGGAACGGCCCTGTGAAGCCCGGCAACCTGCGTATGCAAGGTGCCAAATCCGGCGGTGATTATCGAAAGATGAGGAAGCTTACTCGAATTCTGTCCGTCGGTAACGACGGATTTTTTTATTGCTGCGGTGTTCAGAAATAATATTTCTGGAGGAAAAGAAAATGAGCAAAAGACTGTTTACATCAGAATCCGTAACCGAGGGACATCCCGACAAAATATGCGACCAGATTTCCGACGCAATTCTGGACGCAATTCTTGAGCAGGATCCCAACGGCCGCGTTGCCTGCGAAACCTGCGTTTCCACGGGTCTCGTTCACATCATGGGCGAGATAAGCACCGAGTGCTACATCGACATTCCCAAAATCGCCCGCGGAGTAATACGTGACATCGGCTATGACCGCGCAAAGTACGGCTTTGACTGCGATACCTGCGGTATCATCACCAACATCGACGAGCAGTCCGAGGATATTGCCCTCGGCGTTGACAAATCCCTTGAGGCCAAGGAGAACGGCGACAGCGAGCTTGACAACGGTGCAGGCGACCAGGGAATGATGTTCGGCTATGCCTGCAACGAAACTCCCGAGCTTATGCCTCTGGCAATTTCACTTTCCCATAAGCTTGCAAAGCGCCTTGCGGAAGTGAGAAAGACCGAGCTTGTTGACTATCTCCGTCCCGACGGCAAAACTCAGGTCACGGTGGAATATGACGAAAACGGCAGGCCCGCGAGAGTTGACACCGTTGTTCTTTCTACCCAGCACGCTCCCGAAGTCAGCCTTGAGCAGATTAGAAAAGACATGATAGAGCTTGTTATCAAGCACACCGTTCCCGCAGAGCTGCTGGACGAGAACACCAAATATTATGTAAACCCGACCGGCCGCTTTGTAATCGGCGGACCTCAGGGCGACAGCGGTCTTACCGGAAGAAAGATTATTGTTGACACCTACGGCGGCAGCGCACCTCACGGCGGCGGCGCATTCTCCGGCAAGGATCCCACCAAGGTTGACCGCAGCGCAGCATACGCCGCACGATACGCTGCAAAGAACATCGTTGCCGCGCACCTTGCGGACAAGTGCCAGGTACAGCTTGCCTACGCAATCGGAGTTGCCCGTCCCGTTTCCGTCATGGTTGACACCTACGGCACCGGCAAGGTTGCAGATGATGTTCTGGCAGAGGCCGTCAACAAGGTGTTTGACCTGCGTCCCACCGCAATTATCCGCGACCTCGGTCTGAAACAGCCCATTTACCGTCAGCTTGCTGCCTACGGTCAAATGGGACGCGAGGATCTCGGCGTAAAGTGGGAGGAAACCGATAGGGTTCAGGCTCTGCTTGACGCTGTAAAGTAATGCATATTCCCACCTGTGAAAGCTCGGCGCTTGAGATATTAAGCTTTGCCGAAGCTCTTGAAAAGTCGGGCGCAAGAGGGGATTACGATGCGGAAAAGTGGCTGTATGTTCCCGATTATTATGCCGACTACCGTTATATTCTCGGCACAAGGGGGAAAAATCCTCTTATCTGCATCGGCATCAATCCCTCCACCGCCGCACCTGATGACCTTGACAACACGCTAAAAAGCGTTTCCCGCATTGCAGAGCATAACGGCTATGACAGCTGGACAATGTTCAACGTCTACGCCCAGCGCGCCACAAACCCCGACGATATGGACAAGTGCCTCAACGAAAAGCTCCACCGCGAGAATATGGAGGCATTTGAATACATATTAAAAAATGTAGGCGAGGGCGTTTCGCCTGCGGTGTGGGCCGCATGGGGCACTATTATAGAAAAACGCGGATATCTCCGTGACTGCGTGCTTGACATGGTTGAGCTTGGTCAGAAGTACGGCGCACATTGGGTGAAGGCGGGAAAGTGCTCCAAGAAGGGACACCCCCATCATCCGCTGTATCTGCGTAAGGACGAGGCAACGGAAGCCTTTGACATTGAAGCCTATCTTGAGGTGATTAAGTGAAGCCTGAGTTTAAAATTGCCGTTATTCAGCTGCGCACCGAGCTTGACAAGGCCTTTACCATGGAAAAAGCCGAACGCATGGTAAAGGAAGCGGCGGAAAACGGTGCAAAGGTTGTTGTGCTTCCCGAAATGTTCAACTGCCCCTACGCCCACGGGTATTTTCGCAAATTTGCCGATGAGGAAAAAGGCGAAAGCGTTGAGGCTATGTCGCGCTGGGCAAGGGAAAACGGAATCATTCTTGTGGGCGGAACTATCCCCGAAGCTGAGGGAGAAAAGCTTTACAACACCTGCTTTGTGTTCAATGAGCAGGGGGAGACTATTGCAAAGCACCGCAAGGTGCATCTGTTTGACGTGAATATTGAGGGCGGTATATGCTTCAGGGAGTCGAAGAACTTTGCCGCGGGCAATGAGATAACCGTGTTTGATACCTCGCTGGGCAGAATGGGCGTAATCGTCTGCTTTGACATACGCTTTCCCGAGCTTGTGCGCACCATGGCAAAGAGAGGAGCGGAGGTCATATTCTGCCCCGCGCAGTTTAATATGACAACAGGTCCGAAACACTGGGAGCTTTCAATCCGCTCAAGAGCTATGGACAATGAAATTTATTTCGTGGGCGCAGCTGCGGCAAGGTACGAGGGCTTTGAATATGAATCCTGGGGACACAGCACCGTTGCGGGTCCCTTCGGCATGGTGGAGGCCGTCTGTGATGAGAAAGAGCAGATACTCTACTGCGATATTGACCTGAATGAAGTGGATTCCGTGCGTCAGCAGCTTCCAACATTTCTAAATCTTCGTGAAGATATCTACACCGTTCCGCAATAAGCGCGGAAAACACAACATATTGTATAAAAATCAAAAAATAAGAAAAAAGGGCTTGCCAAATTGAAGGCAAGCCCTTATACTTTGTTGGAAAAGATTTTTAAGACGGTACGAGATACCGACAAGATTGCTGATACTGAATTGGGATAACCATGCTCTTATTATGTCTTGTCGGAAACGGCAGGGCATTTTTTATACTAATCTTCAATAAAAAGCTTTGAGAATTAAGCGAACATGATTTTCGTCAGGCAAGGCAAAGGCCGCAGGGAATACTGTCGTATTTCCAAGGACTTTAACGCAGCATGGCGGGAATCAGGCCGCTTCAAATCATATGTTTTTACTGAAGATTAGTATCAATTGAGGTTTTTTATGGAACTAAAGGCAAAACTCATGGACGAGGCGGCGCTGAGCCGCGCACTCATGCGAATTTCCCACGAGATTACCGAAAAGAACAAGGGCGTTGAAAACGTTGTTCTTGTGGGTATACGCAGAAGAGGTGAGCCCATTGCGCAGCGCATACGTGACAACATCAGAAAAATTGAAGACACCGAGGTACCCTGCGGAAGTATCGACATCAGCTTTTACCGC
Source organism: Oscillospiraceae bacterium (assembly GCA_045599385.1). Classification (GTDB taxonomy): domain Bacteria; phylum Bacillota; class Clostridia; order Oscillospirales; family Oscillospiraceae; genus F23-B02. The sequence continues at coordinate 10,148 of JAZRVW010000066.1, forward strand.
GATGACCTGACGCTGAAAAGCGAGATGCCCGTTGTTGATAAGGCAGAGCTGGACTTCGACGTAAACGACAAGGACATTGTGCTTGTGGACGACGTGCTGTACACGGGCAGAACCGCCAGAGCCGCAATTGAGGCTGTGTTCTCCTGCGGCAGACCGAGAAGCATACAGTTTGCCGTGCTGGTTGACCGCGGACACAGAGAGCTTCCCATAAGGGCAGACTATGTGGGCAAGAATGTTCCCACTTCCCGCACCGAGCTCATTGAGGTCAGACTTCCCGAATTTGACAATGACACGGGTGTTTACCTGATGAAATGTGACGATTAAGTATATCAACCGGCTATGCCGGAAGTTATAAATCAATTATCCGAGAGGTAAAAAATGAAAGAAACACAAAATGAAGCCATCTATGATGCCCGCGTTCTGGGCAAAGGCAAAATGACTGTCCTCGGCCTCCAGCATATGTTCGCAATGTTCGGCTCCACCGTTCTGGTGCCTATTCTCACAGGCCTGAGCGTTTCCGCAACCCTGCTCTTTGCAGGTGTTGCAACCTTGTTCATGCACATCGTAACGGGCAAGAAGGTTCCCGTATTCCTCGGCTCCTCCTTTGCATTCCTTGCAGGCTACTTTACCGTTGTGGCACAGGGTGCTGATATCGGTCTCTCCCAGAGAGAAGCTCTGCCTTACGCATGTGCAGGTGTTGCGTGCGCAGGTCTCCTTTACCTCGTTCTCGCACTTGTCTGCAAGATTTTCGGCAGCAAAAACGTAATGAAGTATTTCCCGCCCGTTGTTACCGGCCCTATCATCATCACCATCGGTCTGATTCTTGCTCCTTCGGCAATCAACAGCTGCTCCTCCAACTGGCTGATCGCTCTTGTTGCAATTTTTACTATCATTATCTGCAACATCTGGGGCAAGGGAATGATTAAGATTATCCCCATCCTCATGGGTGTTGTTGCTTCCTACCTGGTAGCCGCAGTTACGGGTAACGTTGACTTCAGCGGCGTCAAGGACGCGGCATGGATAGGCCTTCCCGTTCTGATGCAGGATACCGTATTCAGCCTCTTCGGTGCTGAAAACTTCGACGCAGGCTTCCTGCTCTCCGCAATCATCATGATCATGCCCATCGCATTCGCAACCATGATGGAGCACGTCGGCGATATCTCCGCAATCGGCAGCACCATTGAGAGAAACCTGATTGAGGACCCCGGCCTCCACAGAACGCTCATCGGTGACGGTATCGGTACCGCAATCGCATCACTCTTCGGCGCACCCGCAAACACCACCTACGGTGAAAACACCGGCGTTCTGGTGCTTACCAAGGTTTACGACCCCCGCGTAGTCAGAATTGCAGCAGCCTTTGCTATCGTTCTCAGCTTCTGCCCGAAGTTTGCGGCGCTCATCACCGCAATGCCTACCGCAACCGTCGGCGGCGTTTCCATCATCCTCTACGGCATGATTTCCGCAGTCGGTGTTAGAAATATGGTCGAGAATCACACCGACTTCCAGAAGAGCCGAAACGTTATCGTTGCCGCAGTTATCCTCGGCCTTGCTCTCGGCATCAACTTCTCCGGCGCTCTCGGCGCAGACATCACCACCGCAGGCAACAACGCAACCGGCGCAATCTCCTTCATGATCGGCGATATGAAGATCGCACTTTCAGGTCTCGCGGTCGCATCCATAATCGGCATCATCCTCAATGCAATCCTGCCCGGCGGACGTACCGAGTATATGCCCAATGACGAGAACTCCAGCTCTCTCGGCAAGTATTAATTTCAAAATACAGTGCATACTATAAGCCTGCATCATACGATGCAGGCTTATTTCAATTCAATGTCAACGGGAGAAACGGCGTGCGTCAAATATGTAATTTTTTTGAGATTTGGTATTGACAATTGCGCTGAATGCTGTATAATAGCTCTTGCGTTTAGCGGATTTGTGTAATGGTAGCACACCGGACTCTGACTCCGTTTGTGAGGGTTCGAATCCTTCATCCGCTGCCAAGCAAAAAGCCTTGAAAACATTGCGTTTTCAAGGCTTTTTTTGTTATTCTCAATGCCGTTTTCCCTTATGTTTTCCCTTATGAGCTTTCCAAAGCTTCGGAAACATACTTCTGCATACGGTCAGAACTATCCTTTTTCATCCTTTCGCTGACGTGGCCGTACTTATTCAGCGTGAAAGCCGCGGTAGCATGACCGAGGTTTCCTTGCACCCTTTTGATGTCGTCGCCGTTCTGGAGAGACAGCACTGCGAATGTATGGCGTAGGTCATGCAGACGGGCATCCGGAGCGCCCGCAGCTGCAGCGACCTTTTTATGGTGATTGTAAACCGTCTGCGGTGACAGATGGATTCCAAACTCTGTTGAGAATACAAGCGCCTTTGCTCGTTCCGCCTCATTCTGCCAGCCCTGCCACATCTGACCCGCACGAAGCCGTGCGAGGATTTGTTCCTCTCTGACGGCCTTCAGCAAGTCCATAACATACGGAGCGGGACAGAGCACCCGCGTCTTATTGTTTTTGAGTGGAGCGAAGGTAAACCCGCCTTCGCTGATTTTCCGTTTCAGGAGCTGCTTCGTGATATGCAGCTCACCATTATCGAAATCCACGCAGTCCCATGTGAGCCCCAGAGCCTCGTTCTCGCGGAGCCCCGTAAAAAGTATAACCTTCAACAGCTTCCCGTAACTGTCTGCATCAGATGCCTTAAGATACGCCTTAACCTGCTCATCGGTGAGCGGGACCATTTCGCGCTCAATCAGCTTCGGCAGTTCAGCGGCATCTGCAGGATTAATCTT
>JAZRVW010000067.1:0-18743 GCA_045599385.1 Oscillospiraceae bacterium
CTTTTCCGCCCATACATCATAACAAAACTCGGCATGCGTCAGCATTGCCGAGTTTTTGTTATTTTGTCTGAACGAAAAATCTCTCGCTCAAAACTGCTTCGCACCCTGAGAGATTGATGTTTTTTCGTAGGACAAGGCGAAAAGCGCAGGAATACTGGCTATGTATTCCGAGCATTTTTAACGATGTATTACGGAAAAACAGCTTCTTTCAGGGCTATTAATCCCTAAGTGAGAGTGCCCTTACGGTCGGTTCTTTTTCTTGCTCTATTATGATCAATGCACTATAATATACACATATTTTATGAGGTGGCGCCATGAAACAGCGAAATTCAAGCCTTGAGCTTTTGAGAATAATCTGCATGCTGGCAATCGTTTGCTATCACTATGTCATGTGGGGTGGCTTCAAAAGCTTTTCAGAATACGAATTTTCCTTTTCTGTGTATTTTCTTCAGGTACTCGGCTTCTTCGGAAAAATTGCGTGTTCTGTTTTTGCCATAATCTCGGGCTACTTTCAGATTACAAGCAATAAGGATAAAATATATAAGAAGCTCGTGCCTCTTGCCGCAGAGATGTTCTTTTACTACATAGTTATTCTAGTCATCATGCTTTTGACTTGCGCAGTTCCCGTTTCAGCAAAGGCAATCCTCAAATCCGCAGTGCCAGTAGTATACGGCACCTGGTACGCTGTGAACTATCTGCTCATGTGTCTGTTAGCGCCGTTCATCAATCCCTGGCTGAAGCAGATGGACAAAAAGGATTATCGCAAACTTCTCATCATTCTGTTCATCATCTGGTCTGTAATACCCACGCTGTTTAATCCCACGGCGGTAACTTCCGACGTATTCGACTTCGGCTCGCTTGATTTCTTTATCATAATGTATATTGCGGGTGCGTATATCCGGCTTCACGTTACGCCTGCCGACAGAATACACAACAGGCGTAATCTCAAGGGAATGCTCGCCTGCATTCTGTTTATGGTTCTGTCAATTGCCGCGGTTGATTTCATCGGCATAAAAACGGGCAAAAGCATATTTATCGACAACGCGGGTTATCTTCAGAAGTTTAACAGCATACCGGCCGTAGGCTGTGCGGTGTTCGCATTTATCTATTTCTCAAATTTAAGCTTCAGCAGCAAATTTATTAACACCGTTTCGGGTGCGACCTTCGGTGTGTATCTGATTCACAACAATTTTCTACTGCGAAAATTCATCTGGTGCAGCGTATCGCCAAACGCTCTGCACGCCGCATCGCCCTATCTTCACGCATTTTTTAAGGTAATTCTGGTGTTTGCAGCGTGCACTCTCATAGAGCTTCTGAGGGCAAAAACAGTCGGCAGACTATTTGAAAACTGGTACTATAAAAAGTATGACGCCAAAAGGCTCAGAAATCCCGAATAATAAAAAACCTGCATCTTTCGATGCAGGTTTTTTAGCTATGCAAATGATTAATACAATGCGACCATGCCAAAACTTGCATGGGGAGAGCACGAGAGGGGATTGGTTATCCCTTCTCGGAATAATTGAGCGAGCAACGCGAGCGGATAAGCTCAAGGCAGAGCCTTGCACAAAAAAGAGCACCTTTCGGGTGCTCTTTTTTGTGCGAGAGAGGAGACTTGCCTGCATTTTTTCGCTTTGCGAAAAAATAAAAGTATTAACCGGTGTGCGCACCGGTTAATGATACTGCCACCGGCAGTATCAATTGTTAATTCAAGTCTTTTATAATAAAAAAACCTGCATCTTTCGATGCAGGTTTTGGTGCGAGAGAGGAGACTTGAACTCCCACGTCGGTTGACACACGCCCCTCAAACGTGCCTGTCTACCTGTTCCAGCACTCTCGCATACCTCAAAGGCATGGATTATTATAGCAGATTTTCAGCTAATGTCAAGAGTTAAATTCAAATTATTTATCCTTTTGAATATACTCTCATAATTCGCGCAAAATACCTCCGTATACATTTTAATGGAGGTACTTTTTATGACAAAACGCATTTCAATATCCGTTTCCGTACTTCTGGCGCTTGTGCTCTGCTTAAGCCTTATTCCCGTTCATGCAGAAAACACAGCGCCCGTTGCTGAAAATTTTGAGTTTCAGACCTACCGCGGTGTATCCTTCGGCGGTCAGCTTGCCGCAATTGATCCCGACGGTGACACTCTGAGCTTTGAAATCACCACCGAACCCGTTAAGGGCACACTTGAGCTCAGCGATGACGGAAGCTTCGTCTACACCCCCGCCGACGGCAAAAAGGGCAAGGATTATTTCGGTTACAAGGCTGTTGACGCCGAGGGAAATCTCTCCCAGGAGGCAACCGTAATTATCAAGCTTATCAAGCAGAAAACCGATGTAAGCTACACCGACATGGAGGGCAGCGCAAGCTATTGCAGTGCCGTAAGACTTGCCGAGTGCGGAGCCTTTATCGGCAAGCAGCTTAACGGCGAATATTACTTTGAGCCCGAGCATACCGTCACCCGCGGAGAATTTCTGAATATGTGCCTTGCCGCAACCGGTGCAGACCTTCTGAGCGGAGTTGTAAGCACGGGCTTTACCGATGACAGTGAGATCCCCGATTGGCAGAAGGCTTCCGTTTCAACCGCAGTCAAATGCGGCATTGTCAGGGGCTACAGCGACGGAAACGGCATTTACTTTAATGCAAACAGCGAAATCAGCCGCGCAGAAGCAATGGTAATGCTCAACCGCACTCTGCAGCTGTCTGATGTTAGCTATTACGATGTGGCAAGCGATATGCCCGAATTTGCCGTACAGTCTGCCGCAAATCTCGCCGCCTGCAACGTAATAAGCAGCACCTCTGCCTCCACCTCTTCCCTCACCCGTGCAGAAGCCGCGGATATGCTTGCAAACGCCATGGTTTTAATTGATAACCGATAAAAAAAAGACACCTCAAAGGTGTCTTTTTTATTTTTTAAGCTTCTCGGCAAGCGCCTCATCGGCCTCTGCCATAAGAGTGCTGTAATCGGTATATATAACCTTTCCCGGCATGGCACCCGAGGGCTTTTTCACAAAGCGCACCATTGTATAGTCAACGGCGGTCTTGCCGCCCTCACGTCCCTGGGAGTAATAAACAGCAAGCGATGCGGCCTCCTCAAGCGTTCTATCCGGAGGCTCAAGTCCGTCGCAGCAGATTATAACGTGACTGCCGTGTACGTTCTTTGTGTGCAGCCAGTAGTCCGTTCTGCGCGCTGTTTTTGTGGTCAGCTCATCGTTCATGGCGTTGCTTCGCCCCACAAGAATTTCAAAGCCGTCGGAGGAAACAAACTGCATGGGGCCCTGCTTTTTCACCTTTTCGGGCTTTGCGCCCTTCTGCTTTTTGATATAGCCCGTTTCCGTAAGCTCACGGCGTATTTCCGCCAAATCACGCTCTGACTCGGCACGCTCCACCTCATCAAGCACGCTGTTTAAATAATCAAGCTGTTTTTCGCCCTCGGCAATAAGCTTTGTAAGGTGGATTTCTGCGGCTTTCAGCTTGTTATACTCTCTGAACATACTCTCCGCGTTCTTCTGCGGAGTTTTCAGCGCATCAAGCTCAATCTCGATTTCAGGGCAGCCCTCTGCGTAATAGTCCTCACACACAAGACTTCTGTCGCCCTTTTTCACTCGGTACATATTCGCGGTAAGTAGCTCAGCTCTCTTGCGTATTTCCTCCCTGCTCTCCGTACGCTTAAGCTCCTCCCTTTGCAGAGCAAGCTTTTTTGCAAGTCGGTCGCGGTTCGTTTTAACGCTGTGGCTCAGTTCCTTTGACCTGCGGTGCTGGCGCTCAAGCTTTTCACGCTTGGAGTAGTACGCGTCAAGCATTCCGCAGAAGCTGTCAAATATCTCTTCCATATACTCCCCGCCGTACTGGTGAAGGGACATGAAGGAAAAGTCCTTCGGCTTTCCGTCGCAGGTGAGCAGGGTCGGGGTAAAATCTCCCGCCTCCACCGTTTCAAGAAATGCGTCCAGCGCATCGGGCAAAAGCGTCACGTCGTCAAAGGCTCTGTGGGCAAGCTCGCGGCAGATAAGTGGTGAAAGTCCCGAAAAGCAGTCCATAAGCCGCTTGTCAAGGGGTTTTCCGCTGTCTGAGGCAAGCAGCATCTCCCTGCGTTCGTTGCCGTCAAGCGTAAACACAAGGGGCTTTTTCTGCTTCGGAGGCAAACGGTAAATCATACCCGGAAGCATTCTGCGCTCGGCATCGCCGCCGTAATCCATGCGTCGCAGACAATCCACAATTCTTCCGTCTGCACCTATGAGCACAAGGTTTGCGCTGCGTCCCATAAGCTCCACGGCAAGCCTTATATTTATGGTGTCGCCCAGCTCGTTGTGAGTAATTATGTCAACCAATAGCAGACGCTCATAATCGGGCTGAGTGAGCTTTTCAATTCTTCCGCTGACAAGATATTTGCGCAGCAGCATACAGAACATAGGCGGCTCTGCGGGATTTTCAAAGGAAGCGTCGGTAAGCTGGATTCTCCCGCTTCCCGCACCCGCGTTAATGAGGAGCTTCATATTCTCGCCGTTGTTGCGTACAGAGATCACGACCTGGTCACGCTCGGGCTGCTGCACCTTATCAATGCGCGCACCCTCAAGCTCAGGCCGCAGCTCCTTCACAAGTGCGGAAAGAAGTATTGCGTCAAGTGCCATCAGTCTTCCTCCGTACAGGCGGCGTACAGCTCGTTTATGCGTTCCGTTCTGCCAAGCAGATACAGCCAGCCGAAAAGGGCTTCAAGACCCGTTGCGGCGTGATACTGTCCTATATCCGCCTTTTGCGGAATGGAATTAACCTTTGTGTTGCGCCCACGCTTATAAACCGCGGTCTCCTCTGCCGTAAGAAGCGGCAGAATACGTTCTGCTGCCTCAGCCTGCGCAGGTGCGTTCACGATTGCAACGGTTCTGCGGTGCAGGTCGGCAACACTTGTGTGTCCCTTGCTGCACAGCATGGTGCGTGTCAGCAGCTCATACACACCGTCGCCCACATGGGCAAGGCCAAGCATACTCACGGCATTTGCATCAGAAACGGTCATTTTGGGTTTGAATAGATCCATATTTTACTCCAAAAAAGTGTCATCCTGAGCTTGCGAAGGATCTCCGGCGTCGGACGACAGAGCAGGTATAATTACATACTAACTACTGTCCTTGGGGATTCTTCGCTGACGCTCAGAATGACAGATAATCTTGAATGATATTTAACTAATTATGCAATCAGAGGTCAGTTATCAAAATCGTCGGGATTGATGCTTTCAATGGGAGCCGTACCCTGAACAGACTGCATCTCCAGCCACTGATCGCGGGTGATGAGGATCTGACGGGGTTTTGAGCCCTCGAAGGGACCGAGAATGCCCATTTCTTCCATCTGGTCAATAATGCGCGCAGCTCTTGCGTAGCCAAGCTTCAGTCTGCGCTGAAGCATGGAAACGGAGGCCTGCTTTGTATCAAAGATAACGTCAACCGCCTGTGGCAGAAGGTCATCGTAATCGCCCTTGTCAGAGGCTTCGTCCTTGTCCGCATTCTTGTTGTTAGCGTTTTTGTCCTCAGCGTTCTTTTCAATCTGAGCCATAACGTCCTGACTGTATTCGGCCTGACCCTGCTCCTTGATAAAGCTGACGATTGCATCGCGCTCCTCATCGCTGACGAAGGCACCCTGAACACGCTGGGGCTTGCCGCAGCCGAGAGGCGCATAGAGCATATCGCCCATACCGATAAGCTTTTCGGCACCCACATTGTCGAGGATAATGCGGCTTTCAAGACCGGAGGAAACCGCAAAAGCAATGCGGCTGGGGATATTTGCCTTCATAAGACCGGTGATTACATCGGCGGATGGACGCTGGGTTGCGATGACAAGGTGCATACCTGCGGCACGACCCATCTGGGCAACGCGGCAGATGCTTTCCTCAACGTCCTTGGAGGCAACAAGCATAAGGTCAGCCAGCTCGTCGATTACAACAACAACGTTGGGCATCTTTGGCTGTCCGTTTGCAATCAGATGCTCGTTGTAGGCCTCAAGACCTCTTACTCCGATTTCGGAGAACATACGGTAACGCTTGAGCATTTCGGTAACGGCCCACTGGAGTGCGCCTGCAGCCTTCTTAGGATCGGTTACAACGGGGATATACAGATGGGGAATGCCGTTATAAACGCCCATTTCGACCATCTTCGGATCAATCATAATAAGCTTGACGTCCTCGGGGTCTGACTTATAGAGAAGGCTTATGATAAGCGAGTTCATGCAGACGGACTTACCTGAGCCCGTGGTACCGGCAATAAGCAGATGGGGCAGCTTGGAAATGTTGCCCACAACGGGCTCACCGCCGATGTCCTTGCCGATGGCGAAGGTCAGGTCGGATTTTGCCTTGCTGAACTTTGGCGAATCAATTATATCGCGCAGATAAACCGTGCTTATCAGTTTGTTGGGAACCTCGATGCCGACGGTGGAGATTTTTTCGGGGATAGGTGCAATTCTGACGCTTACAACGCCCAGGGCAAGAGCAATATCGCCCGCAAGATTTGTAAGGCGGCTGAGCTTAACGCCCTGCTCAAGCTCCACATCGTATCTTGTAACGGTGGGTCCGTGGGTTGTGTCCACAACCCTTGCGTTCACGCCGAAGCTCTTTATCGCGCTTTCAAGGCGTTCACGGTTCGTGCGTAGCTCGGAGGCGGAGTCAATTTCTCCGCTGTGGCCCTTCTTCAGCAGGAAGATAGGCGGTTTTTCGTATCCGCCGTTCTTTTCGGCAGAATTAATCTCCTCTTCGATGGCGGCGGTCTGTGCCGCCATTTCGTCGCTGCTCATCTTTTTGGGCGGTTCCTTAACCTCTGCCGCGGCGGTACGTCCGCTGCCCTTAAGATTAACGGGTGCAACTCCTGCAATTTTCTCCGCTTCTTCAACGGAAACGGGTTCAACCTCTTTGACAGGCTCCGTCTTGTCAACGGGGGCAGGTCTTACGCGGCTTCTGTTGCGGAGAATGCCCTTTTCCTCGGGCTTTTTGGGTGTCTCTTCGGGTTCTTCCTTTTTCTTGCGCACGGGCTCATCATCGGGCTCATCGTCCATGGGAATGGCAATTCCGTGTCTGACCTTCTTCGGACGGATATCCTCAGTTTCCGCCTCTTTAACCTCAGCCTGTTTTTTGACCTTCGGCTTGCGTTCGGGTTCGGGCTCCTCCTCATATTCGGGAAGCTCGCGGGAGCTTATCCATTCATAAATCTTCCTTGCGGTGATGTTGAGCGCCCCCATGATAAATACCAGCGTCAGCACAAGCAGAATTGCGCCTGCGGCAAAGCCCGTGATGGCGCTTTCAAGTCCGTAGGAAAGCAAACTGCCGATTACGCCGCCGCAGCGCATTTCAATGCCGTAGCCGTAAAGACTCGGAATAAGGCTGGCGGTTTCGGCAAGGTTGATTTTGGAAAACAGAAGGTCTGCAAAGCCGGAAACGGTAACGGGCATCAGAAGTGCCGCCGTTGTGCGCCATGCAACCGGTCTTCCTCTGTGGAAGCCCATGATTACGGCAACGAGTATAAAGGCGGGTCCCACGGCATAGAAGCCATAGCCCAGCAGTCCCTTAATCAGCTTGCTGATTGCGGCAACAAGGAAGCCCTCGTCTCCGGTGAAGTAGCCGATTACGACAAGAACCGCAAGAACTCCGAATATCGCCGCCGTTACCTCACGGCGAACGGGTTTTTTCTCGGGTTCCTTAGCCTTCTTGGCAGAGCTGCTTTTGGCCTTTGAGCTGCTCTTCTTTGAAGTACTCTTGCCTGATGTTGTTTTCTTTTTTGTTTTGGTCTGTGCCATTATACAAGCCCCTTTAAGCTGATAATTCTTTAGAAAATAAGTGTGAGGATTATGGCGAGAGCGCCGACTACCCAGCAATAGTAAGCAAATCCGCCGAAGCCGCCCTTTTTGGCGATAAGCCTGATAATGCGGATTGCAAACACGCCCGAAATCATGGCAACAACCATGCCCACGAGGTATACGGGAACGAGCGATACGTCGATGCCCGCCTTGCATGCCTTAATAAATTCAAGTATCGTTGCGCCGAGGATTGCGGGAATGCTCAAGAGCAGGGAGAATTTAACCGCAAACTCTCTGCGATGACCGGTGGCAATGCCTGCGGTGATGGTAACGCCCGAGCGTGAAATGCCGGGAAGCGTTGCAACGCACTGGCAAAGTCCGATGAAAAGCGCATCTTTGAAAAGGCTGTTCTTCGCGGTTTTCTCACCGGGCTTCATCTTGTCCGCAACGAACAGAATCATACCCGTGAGTATAAGCGCAACGCCGACGAACATTGTTTTTCCGTTTAGCAGGTCTATGTAGTCGTTAATGGGAGCAATGAGAATAAGCGGAAGAGTGGCCACGCAGATAAGCAGGAACAGACGCGCCGAATACATGGGCTTGCGCTTTCCCGAAGCTGTGACAACGGTGCCGCCGGAAAGCATAGTCCGCACTTCAACGAACATCTTTACAAGCTCCTCCCAATAAACGAAGCAGATTGCAATCAGCGTGCCCATGTGAAGCAGGACATCGAAAAACACGTTGTTTTCAAGGCTTGACAAGCCGAAAAGATTTTGCAGAATGGCCAGATGACCTGAGCTGGAAATCGGCAAAAATTCCGCTATGCCCTGGGTCAGACCAAGAATAATTGCATTACCGATGGACATGAGAACAGTCCTTTCCATGTTGTTATGTAACCTTAATGATTAATATTACCATAAAATATAATAAAGTACAAGTCAAAGAAATAAATTTATTGAGACTGACAAAAAACTCTATCATCGGCATAAAAGACGATAGAGCAGCGGGGGGAGCTCGAGGGGTAACAAAGTGTCGCCGCGGGAGTGAATGATATGCCGAGGGCATATCAAAGCCGCGGCGTGACCGAGCCGCAGCGAGAAAAGGTCCGCCCCTATTTGATCGCCGCCACAAAAAAAGCCTTGATTTCAAGGCTTTTTTCTACAAACTGCCTGAGCTTGCCCCTGCAGTTTTGGCAGCTTTTCAGCGCTGCAAAAAATGTCCGAAGGACTTTTTTGACACGCTGAGACTGCAATGCAGTCTTTTTATTCTCCGTGCAGGCAGGCAAGCGCGTCTGACAGAGTGCCGATGCTGTCAATAAGTCCGTATTCCACGGCCTCTTCCCCGTAGATAATGCTGCCCACATCGTTTGCAAGCTCGTCAGTCTGCGTCATAAGCGCTCTGTATTTTTCCTCGGAAATACCCGAATGGCTTGTAACAAAGGACACGATTCTGTCCTGAATACGAGCAAGGTAGTTGTATGTCTGCGGTGCGCCGATTATAACTCCGTTAAGGCGCACGGGGTGTATCGTCATGGCCGCGCTCGGTGCGATAAAGCTCTTTTTAGCAGCAACCGCAAGGGGTACGCCAATGGAGTGTCCGCCGCCGAGCACAAGCGATACGGTGGGCTTTGACATTCCCGCAATAAGCTCCGCAAGACCGAGCCCCGCCTCCACATCGCCGCCTGCGGTGTTGAGCAAAATCAGCAGTCCCGTAATCTCGGGACTCTCCTCCACCGCCGCAAGCAGAGGCATAACGTGCTCGTATTTGGTGGTTTTAACGTCATCGGGCAAAAGCTGATGACCTTCAATCTGTCCCACAATCGTGAGGCATTGAATATTCCCCTCTTTTGCGCCGCCCAGTTCCTTGATTTCTTCCAAAAAAAATCACCTCATACCTATTGTGTCAGGTGTGAGGTGATTTTAGTCAGTCAGTATTTTTCGTTGTATGCCGCGAGAACGCCCTTATAGGTCATGTAGCAGTCAAACTTGGAAACGACCTCGAAGGGAGCGTGCATGCTGAGCACGGGAACACCTGCGTCGATGGTGTCAATATTGCGGTTTGCCATGAACTGCGCGATTGTACCGCCGCCGCCCTGGTCAACCTTTCCCAGCTCGCACATCTGCCACACAACATTGTTGTCGGCAAAAATTCTGCGGAGGTGCGCCACGACCTCGGCGGAGGCATCGCTGGTGCCCGACTTGCCGCGTGAACCGGTGAACTTGCAGATTCCCATGCCGTAATTGAGCTTTGCCTCGTTGCGTTTTTCGGAAACGTCGGGGAAATTGGGGTCAAATGCGTTGCAGACATCGGCAGAGATGCAGAAGCTGTTTTCAAAGCATCTTCTTAACGATGCGCCCATATCCTCGCACATATCCTCCATGAAGCATTCAAAGGCACGGCTCTGCATACCGCTAACGCCCATGGAGCCGATTTCCTCCTTGTCCGCAAGAATGCAGACGCAGGTTTTGTCGGGAATGCCCTCAATATCAAGCATTGCCTTCAGCTCCGCAAAAGCGCAGACACGGTCATCGTGACCGTAACCGCCGATAAGACTGCGGTCAAGTCCGATTTCCCTGACTTCAAAGGCGGGAACCGCCGTAAGCTCTGCGGAAAGGAAGTCCTCCTCGGTAATGCCGTAGCGGTCATTGAGAATGCTCAGCACCGCAAGCTTCACTCTGTCCTTTTCCTCGTCGGCATAAGGTACACTGCCTATGAGAATGTTGAGTCCCTCGCCCTTTATGCCCTCGTTCATGGGCTTTGACACCTGGTCCTTTGCCAGATGGGGCAAAAGGTCTGTTATGACAAACTGGGGGTCGCCCTGCTCACGTCCAATGGAAACATCAATTACCTCGCCGTCCCTGAGCGCAACGGCACCGTGAAGCTCAAGAGGAATGGTCACCCACTGGTATTTCTTTATGCCGCCGTAGTAGTGAGTCTTGAAGAAGGCCAGCTCATCGGATTCATAAAGGGGCTTCTGCTTGAGGTCAATTCGCGGAGCGTCAACATGGGCGCCTGCAATAACAGCGCCCTCGCAAAGACATTTTTCTCCGATGACGGCAAGCATAAGCGCCTTGCCGCGATTGTTGCGGAAGATTTTCATGCCGGGCTTAAGCTCCGTGCCGGGCTTGTACTCGGCAAAGCCGTAATCCTCTGCCATGGAAATTGCAAGCTTCACCGCCTCACGCTCGGTGCGTGCGCTGTTAAGGAACTCCATGTATTCCGCGCTGTAGTTTTCAAGCGCAACACGCTCATTGGTGTCGATAAGGTCATAGCCGTTTTTCTGTTCGTAAAAAAGCTTTTCTTTTATTTCTTCCATGTCAAAGCACTTCCTTAATTATTTTTTCAAAGGCTTCCGAAAACTCAATTTCATTGCCGTTGTTTGCAACTGTATAGCCGCAGTTTTCTATGTAAAACGCATCGGACTTCTGTGCGTCAACGCGCTTTTCGGCGTATTCGCGGCTTATTCCGTCACGGAGCATTATGCGCTCAATGCGCTTTTCGCGGCTTGCCGTAATGCCGATAACAGCGTCGCAGCTTTCAGCGATGCCGCTTTCAATGAGCGCGATTGCGTCAATGGCAACGGTTTCCCCGCCCTGCATCGCAAAGTCCTCTGTCATGCGCCGTACTCTGCGCATTATATGTGCGTGGGTTATTCCGTTTAGTTTACATAACTTTTCTTCATCTGCAAAAACGATGTTTCCGAGCGCCTTGCGTTCAAATTTTCCGTCAATGAAGGCTTCGGGAAATTCGCTTTCAATGTCGGCAAGCATTTCGCCATCGCTTTCAAGCATTTCGTGGTAAACCGCATCGCAGTCTATTATCATGGCTCCGCGCTTTTCAAGCTCAAGCAGCGCCGTTGTCTTGCCGCAGCCCGTGCCGCCCGTAATACCGATTATGCGCAGATTTTCCGCAAGAGCCCTGCGTATTTCCGCCTCTGGCAGCGCACCCTGACGGAGAATTTTATATGGCGTTTTGCTCATGTCGATGATGGTGGATTCCCGTCCGAGACCGCATTCTCCGCCGTCAATTATGCCCTCGATTTTTCCGTCAAAATAGGCTTTAACGGTTTCCGCGTTTTTGGGACTGGGCTCACCCGAGGGGTTTGCCGAGGGTGCCGCAAATGGCAGTCCGGAAAGTCTGAGCAGCTTAAGCGTCATCTCATGGTCGGGACAGCGCAGGGATACGGTATCCCCTCCCGCTCTGACGATTTCAGGCACGTTATTTTTTGATTTGAGGATAACAGACAAGGGCCCGGGCCAGAATTTTTCCGCAAGGGCTTTCGCCTGCTGCGGAACTTCCTCACAGTAAAGCTCCATGGCGCTCTCATCGGGAACCATAAGCGCAAGTGGTTTTACGGCAGGTCTGCCCTTGACCTCATAAATTTTTTCAACCGCTTCCGCGTCAAGTCCGTTTCCCGCAAGGCCGTAGACGGTTTCGGTGGGGACAGCCACAAGTCCTCCGCGTTTGATAATTTCTGCGGCTTCCTCAAGATTTTCGGTAAATATCTTTGTTTCCATCATGCTTCTGCCTGATTTCTTAGTTTTTCAGCCTGGGCCGCTGTAACAAGTGCGTCAATCAGCGGGTCAAGGTCGCCGTTTATGATATTGGTTATATTAAAGCTTCGGACATCGCCCGACAGTCTGTGGTCTGTAACGCGGCTCTGCGGGAAGTTATAGGTGCGAACACGGTCGGATCTGTCGCCCGAGCCCACCTGACTTTTGCGTTCCGCGGCAATTGCGGCATTTTTCTTTTCCTGCTCCGCGTTATAAAGGCGTGAGCGGAGAATACTCATGGCGCGGTCTTTGTTTTTATACTGGCTTCGCTCGTCCTGACATTCAACCACCGTTCCCGTGGGGATATGTGTAATGCGGATTGCGCTGGAGGTCTTGTTGACGTGCTGTCCGCCTGCGCCGCTGGAACGGTAGGTGTCGATTTTAAGGTCGTTGGGGTTGAGTTCAAATTCCACCTCTTCCGCCTCGGGAAGAACGGCAACAGTTGCGGCGCTTGTGTGGATTCGTCCGCCGCTTTCCGTTTCGGGAACACGCTGGACGCGGTGGCCGCCCGCTTCGAATTTAAGCCTTGAATATGCTCCCGCTCCCTCAACTACAAAGGAGATTTCCTTAATTCCGCCAAGCTCCGTCTCATTTACATTGACAACATCAATCTTCCAGCCCTTGCGCTCGGCATACATGGAGTACATACGGAAAAGGTCATAGGCAAACAGCGAGCTTTCCTCGCCGCCCACACCGCCGCGTATTTCCATGATGATATTCTTTTCATCATTGGGGTCCTTAGGCAGAAGCAGGATTTTAATTTTTTCCTCAAGCTCCGCTTTGTTCCGCTTTGCCTCGGAATACTCCTCCTGCGCAAGCTCCCTGAACTCAGGGTCAGCCATAAGCTCCTCCGCGCCGTTCATGGTTTCACAGCACCTTGCGTACTCACGGTAAACGGCAACAATGGGCTCAAGCTCCTTCATCTCCTTAACGCACTTTGTGTATGCGGCGGGGTCTGCGTAAATCTCCCCGTTTTCCATACGCGTCTGGAGCTCCGTATATCTGTTATCAAGCTGTCTGAGTTTTTCCAGCATGTGATTTCTCCCTTTGTTTTATCAGTATATTTTATCACATACCTAAGTCAATGTAAATTAAAAAAACGGGTGCCATCAGCACCCGTTTAACTCGTTTTATATTTAATCGTTTTATTATTTGATTGTTACATCAACATAAGCAACTCGGCCGTCCATTGCGCGAATAAGCTCATTTGCAAGTGCAATAATCATGTCGATGTTGTTGATGTCCATTTTTTCAAGCTCGGTAATAATGCCGTCAACGTCCTTGTTCAGTCCGTTGAAAGTAACGGTGATGGTCTTGTTAAGAGAAATCTTGCCGTCCGGGGTGGTAATTGCACTGCCCTTTGCAAGAACAATTGTTGCCTGATTGCCGTCAGAGGCAACATTGGTTTTGGTTTCGAGGGAGCTGAATACGAGCTCGGTGATTTCCTCTTCGCTTGCATCAAGGTCAATAACGAGGTCCTTTTTGCTGCCGTCGGGGAAGCAGATCTTCTCGCTGCCTATCTGGATATAGGAGCCGTTTGCAAGGGTCATGCTGTTACCCGAAACGAAAATGTTGAACAGAATGTTCCTGAGGTTCAGAACTTCCTGCATTGCCGCATCGGCTTCGGCGCTCTTGGTAGGAGTCATGGTGAGGAGGGTTCCGTCGGCAGCTTCCTTGCCGTACACGTTGTAGGTGCAGGTCTTGCCGTTAACGGTAGCCTTGAGGGTTGCAAAATTAAATTCGTAGGCTGCGGGGAAAACTTCCTTGGGATTGAAGGTGTCAGTAATGCCGGTGTCGATTGTGTCGGAAATGCTGGTAGGTCCGAGAGAGGAAATATCAATGTCCAGTCCGGGAATGCTTTCGATTTTTGCGTTGAAAGCAATCTTCTCTGCGCTTACGGTGCCTGCGGGAATGTAGAACAGGCTGGTGTAGTCGTTCATGACGTCAAAGGTCATGGTGAGCTCACCGGAGGAGGCATCAACTCTGAAGAAGTAGCCGCTATTGTCTGCAAGCAGGCGGCTGATGATAACCATCATCTGTGCGCGGGTGAGGTTTGCTTTGGGGCGGAAGGTGCCATCAGCATAGCCGGTGATGAGTCCGGTAAGCTCGAGAGCCGCAACCTCGGGCTGAAGCTTGGGGGTAATCAGGTTCTTATCGGTGAAGTTACCGGTAACGCCCTCGGTGTTCAGCTTGAATGCGCGGCAGAGCATTGCGGCTGCCTGCTCACGAGTGATGTTGTTCTTGGGAGCCATGCGTGTATCGGAGAAGCCGCCCATGACGCCTGCTGCAACGCAGCGTGCAACGTAGGGGGAAAGTGCGCCGTTGGGGTCAACGTCGGTGTACTGGCTGAGGTCAGCCTCTTCAGTGAAGCCCATAAAGTTTGCAACAACCTTTGCAAAGGCTTCGCGGGTAATGTTGTTATTAGGACGGAAGGTGCCGTCAGGGTATCCGCCGACAATGCCTGCATCGGCAACAAGGGCTATTTCATGCTCGGCCCAGTTGCCCTTGGTATCGGTGAAGGTGCTGGTGGTTGCTTTTGCAGCAAAGGCAGGAACTGCCAGCGCAAAAACCATAATTATGCACAGCAGGGTGCAAATGAGTTTTCTTGCTTTCATAAATTAACACTCCTTTGTGTTTTTGTACGAATATGATAACATTAATATGTCTATTAATCAATTGAAAAATAATAAAAAATCACCGGCAAAAACCGGTGATTTTAACATTATTCTTTAGTAGCCTACTGCAAATCCGAACAGGAGGAGTGCGGAGGTGAGTATGAGGTTCATGCCCTGGAACTTCCATGACCACTTTGCCCAGTCGCCATAGCTTACATTCGCAAGGCCGAGGCTTATGAGCAAAGCCGCGTTGGTGGGATAGAAAACGTTGGAGAAGCCGTCACCGAAGGCAAAGGCAACAATGCAGAGCTGGGGAGAAATACCAACCGCCTGCGCAAGAGGAACAATCAGAGGAATCAGCATGAATGCCTTAGCAGAGCCGGAGCCTATGAAGAAGTTCATAATCAGAACGATGAGATAGATGAACAGAACCACAACCCACTTGGGCATTGTTGCCGTGGCGCCAACGGCATAGTGCAGCATGGTGTCAAGAACGTTTGCCTCGTCAAGCGTGTACTTGATGGAAGAGGCCATGAGAATCATGAGTACTGCGGGCAGAATGCTGACGAGTCCGTCAAAGAAGGTCTTGCAAAGATTTTTACCGTTCATACCCGAAGCCAGCGGAGATATGATGCCGGCAACGAGGAACATGAGGGCAACAATAATGAGGGTGTAATCCTGCAGGAAGGCGATAAAGCTTGAGGATACAACGATTACGAGACCGAGACCGATGATAAGCGCAAACCATCTGAGTCCTTTTTCCTTCTTTTCGTCGATTACAAAGTCCGCACCTGCGGAGGCGCTGCAAACGGGCTTTTCAACCTTCTTCGCATGATGGCGTACAAACCACAGCAGGAGTGCATAGATAAACACAAAGGAAACGGCGCGGAGCCATATTCCAGAGAACATGGGAAGTCCCGCAAGGCTCTGTGCAACGCCAACGGTGAAGGGATTGCATACACCCGATGCAAAACCGCAGCCAACGGCAAGAAGGCTCATGCCCACACCCGTGAGCACGTCCCAGCCAAGACTTACAGCCAGAGCGACAACGATGGGAACCAGAGGCACACATTCCTCAAAGGAGCCGATAAATGCGCCCATTGCCATGAAGAAGAACATGACAACCGCCATAAGCTTGTATCTCACATTGCCGTACTTTGAAGCAATCTTGTCCAGCATATACTTCATAAGTCCGCACTTTTCAAGGCTGTTGAAAATGCCGCCTATTACGAGCAGGAAGGCAATAACCGCGATAAGCGTCGCGCTTCCTTCAGCGCCGAGAACAAGGAACGGTGAAAGAATCCACTTGCCGAAGGAAATGCCGCCGTCAACATACTTGAAGCCTGCATCGGTATCGACAATCAGGTTGCCGTTTTCATCGGTTGTGCGGGCATACTCACCGCCGGGTATCACAAATGTGAGTATGTATGTAAGAATCATAAGTGCAAGTATAACGGCGATTGCCGTTATAAAGCATTTTGCGCTGATATTCAGGCCTTTCTTTTCATTATTTTCCATAGCTACCCTCTGTAATAATATGTTTGTAGAAATCAACAGCAGGAGCAAGACAGCTCATATCGACGTTTTCGTTGAGTCCGTGAATGCTTGCAAGCTGATTATCGTCAATAAGGAACGGTACAAAGCGAACAACGCCGTCGCTGATTTCGGTAAAGAAGCGGCTGTCGCTGGCGCCGGTCATAATATACGGAAGCGAAATGACATCGGGGAAAATATCCGTAAC
The DNA here is from genome assembly GCA_045599385.1 of Oscillospiraceae bacterium. Classification (GTDB taxonomy): domain Bacteria; phylum Bacillota; class Clostridia; order Oscillospirales; family Oscillospiraceae; genus F23-B02. Next base: position 16,681 of record JAZRVW010000067.1, read on the forward strand.
CGCATTTTCAACGCGCTTGAAGGCGCTGCTGCAAAAGCTTGTAACGCCTGAGCTGAAGCCCGGGTCAATAATCTCGGTTTTAATATCGTACTTTGCCGCAAGTCTGCATATTGCCGCAATGCTGTTCTCTCCGCCCTGATGGTGTGAAAAGCGCATATTACCCGTCACCCATGCCTTCTGCGGCAGGACGTTAAGTCCGTCAGAGCCGCTTGCCATTGTGAATGCAATGGTGGTACGCATCATGGCTCCCGCCGTTGCGGAAACCTTCGGAACAACAAGCTTAATCAGCGGAGCAAAAAGCTTCGGGTGTCCGCAGACAAGCTTCAGCGCGCCGCTCATTGTGGGTGAAATACGGCGGAACATTTCGCCGATTGTTTCGGGAATTTTAACTTCAAATATGTTTGCCTTATCTGCCGCTGCCATGAATTTTCCGAGGCGCACAAGCGGAGTGTTCTTGCCCGGAGTTGAGGCGTGTCCGCCGTTTGAACGGGCTATGAATCTGATGTCCGCACAGCCCTTTTCAGCCATGCCTACCATGGCAAATGTACCGTCTGCGCCGCCGATTGGGTCATAAATCATCATGCCGCCCTCATCGAGAACAGTATCGAAGTGGATTTTTCTCTCCTCAAGGACTTTTGCGATGGTTTGAGCACCTATGCCGTCGGTTTCCTCAGTGCTTGCAGATTCAAAGTAAATGTCACGGTTTGGAACATAACCGTCTGCCGCAAGCTCATCTGCCGCACGGAGCATAGCCCAGAGTCCGCCCTTGGTGTCCAGCGTTCCTCTGCCCCAGACCTTACCCTCCGCAATTGTGCCGCTGAAGGGTGCATACTGCCACTTGCCCGATGCTTCAACAACGTCATGATGGTTCATGAGCATGATGGGCTTTTCACTGCTGCTGCCCTTCCAGCGCATAAGAAATCCGCCGCAGAATTCCTCATATTCGCATACGCCGAAGATGTTGGGAAACATTTCTCTCAGTTCCTGCCGGAAATCCTCAAATTTCTTGCCGTCGGTCTTTTCCGTGTCGGAGACTGTTTCTATCTGAATGAGCTTTGAAAGCTCGTTTGCGTATTGTTCCGTGCGCTTGTCCATGTGATTTTGTCACCTTTCAAAAATTTATGTAAGTTTATCACATATTTAACATTATTTCAATATAAGCAGTCAAATTAGTCATTTTCACTCACTTGAATAAGTCTGCAAATCATTTCGCTTTACTTTGACAGCGGCATTTGTTATAATACACGGGCAAACGCGCCCGTAGCTCAGCTGGATAGAGTGTCAGACTCCGACTCTGAAGGTCGTGGGTTCGAATCCCGTCGGGCGTACCAAAAAAAGCTCTGCCTTTTTGCAGAGCTTTTTTGGTAGTTTTTATCCGCTTCGCTCAATTTTAGCGAGAGGGGATAACCAATCCCCTCTCCCCCTCTCCCCATGCATATTCTCACATTGAGAACGCACGACCTTTTGTCATCTCCGAGCGGTTGCCGATGCCTGCATCGGCGAGCGAGTGGGGGCATTTCGCGCCACGAAGTGACCGCAGGTCGCTTCGTGCGTTCGAATCCCGTCGGGCGTACCAAAAAAAGCTCTGCCTTTTGGCAGAGCTTTTTTGGTAGTTTTTATCCGCTTCGCTCAATTTTGGCGAGAGGGAATAACCAATCCCCTCTCGCCTTCTCCCCATGCATATTCTCACATCGAGAACCCACGACCTTTTGTCATCTCCGAGCGCTTGCCGATGCCTGCATCAGAACAAAAAAGCTCCACAAATGTGGAGCTTTTTTGTTCTGATTTATGCCATGTCTCTGTACATGAAGAGAACTACTGCCCAGCGGGTGCAGGTATTGTTGGGACGGAAGCTGCCGTCCTCATAGCCGGTGGTAATTCCATTCTCAACCGCCCAGGCAACAGCCTGCTGATAGGGAGTGGCAATCTGAGCCGCATCGGTGAAGCCTGCAATGCTGCCAGCAGTTTCTGGACGTCCCTCATAGCGCCAGAGGAATGTTACGAACTGGGCTCTTGTTACGGTCTCGTTGGGGCGGAAGGTACCGTCACCGTAGCCGGTGGTA
>JAZRVW010000068.1:0-18293 GCA_045599385.1 Oscillospiraceae bacterium
GCTGATGTCAATAACCGGTCCCGTGATGTCAGCTTTCGCAACACCGACCTTTATGTCTGCCGCGGGCGCTCCGAGCTCAATCGCGCCGCCCTTTTCGGCAAAGGCGACACTCAGGGTGGAGGCCATGAAAATCACGGCAAGGGCGATGCAAAGCAGGGCTTTCAGATGCTTTTTCATTCTTTTTCCCCCAATTATCTAACAGATTTTATTAACTATATAATACTCTTTTGCGCTGCTTTTTGCTATACGGCAATAGGCAGAAAAAGCACGCAGTGATTTTTGCACATTAAACAAAAAGCTGTCCCGTACACTCTCTGTGTGTACGGGACAGCGCTTTTTCATGCATTTACGGTTATATCAATGCCAAATTCCTGGGGCAGAAATCTCGGGCATACATTTTCACTTGAGCCTATTACCGAGGCGGCAAGATGAGTTCCGATTTTTACGGCCTCCTCCATTGATTTGCCATAGGTAAGACCTACGGCGGCACCTGCGCAGAAGGCATCGCCGGCGCCCGTTGTATCCCTCACCATGACGGGTTCTGCGGGACAGTAGCCTTTGTCGCCGTACATATCCGCATATACCGCGCCCTTTGAGCCCATGGTGACTATCATGGAGGGTATGCGGGCATTTATGACCTTTTGCGAAAGAATATCGCACATTTCCTCGGGAGTGTTGTCCGTGAAGTCATCAACAAAAAGTATTCCCGCCTCAAGCACATTGCATATAAAGCAGTCTATGGACTGGAGGAAGTCCCTGCGCTGTGAGGCAATGCTCATGTTCGCAACAACGGCATACACCTTCGTATTGTACTTTTCCGCATATTTGAAAACGCGCTTCACGATTTCCTTGTCAATATCAATCTCCAGCACAACACTGTCGGCATTCTCAAATATATCGTCGCCTTTTTCGTCGAGCAGCTCCTTCATTGCCTCGCTGTTGGGGCGTTTTGAAATTGAGCCCGCAAGGTCACCCTTATGGTCAAACACAGCAAGCCACATTCCCATGCCGTCGGGCGTTTCAAGCAGATAATCCGTATTCACCTTATGGTTCTGAAGCTTGCGCTTCACCGCTTCGCCCTCGGCGGTATTGTCCACCATGCTTACGAAAACGGGGCGAAGCTCCATATTCGCGATGTCCTCCGCCACATTGCGTCCTACGCCGCCGTGAACGGTCACAACTCTTCCCGCATTGCGTCCCGTGGGCAGATACACGTCATCGGGAAAACCCTTGACATCAACAAAAACGTTGCCGATAACAACAATTGACATATCCTTATCCTCCGTTTTTTATATGTTCAAAGGTTACCATTTATATCGGTTTGTGTCAAGAAAGGGAAAACCGTCATTCTTTCGAATGACGGTTAATTATTGAAAATAATCGTATTGTGTTTTTCAGTTATTCCGATATTCTACAGCCTTTTCCCTCAGATGCGCAAGTCCGCCCGAAACAAACCCGCAGACAGTATTGATAAGGATTTCATCGTCAATGGAATCATCGCTCATAGACCAGTAATAGCAGGCTTCAAGCAAAACACCCTTGATGCAGACGTTCACCGACTCAATAACCGACCTGTCATTTCCGTCATAGCGCTCCCAGTTTACTGCGCCGTTGAAAGCATCTCTGATTTTTTCCAGTACCAGAGGCTTCCAGCCGCCGACAATAAGACCGTGCAGAACATTTTTTCGGGCAAAAAGTGCGCGGAGCAGGGGCTCCAGCTTGGCATGAGGATTGGCAATGAGCTCTTCCAGAGTGGTATCGACAATGAAAGACTCGATGTATTTAACAATTCTGTTTTCCACGCTCTCGTCCAGGGCGGGAATATCCTGATAGTGAGCATAGAACGTGCTTCTGCTGACACCGGCTCTGTTAATAATATCATTGACGGTGATTTTCTTGTTGCCGTTATCGAAAAGCAACTCCATATATGCATCCTGAATCAGTCTGCTTGTACGTAATACATCTCTTCTTTCCATGTCTCTTCCATACTCCTTGAGTCTGCAATCGGCTACGTTCGAAGTTTACGTCTTCTTTAAAGTTATTTGTCAGTATATCAACGTTCTGTGCATTTTGCAACTGAAAAACTTATTATTCGGTCAGATAATCTTCCTTGATTTTTCTGTAATCTATTTTTCCTCTTGAGGTACGGGGGAGCTCGTCCACCTGATAAAACTAATTTTTTGAATACTTTCCCTAATTTATTTTTATACCAGTAAAGAATAGCAAAGGCGTAAATTAATTTCAATTTACAATGTTTTTAAATAATGTTTCGCTTCAAACTATTTCAGTACATAATGTTCGATTTTTGCGCATTCAAGATTGTTAAGTATGTAACTACGCAAAAAGCAGAGCGGTTATTTTACCGCTCTGCTTTTAATTTACAATTTTCAGGGATTGATGACAATCTCTTCCGCGTATATATCGTCCCAGTTATTGTTATCGTAAGCCGTGAATGTCATGGTGATTTTTTCAACATCGGTGATGCCGTTTTCCTCAAAATCATCTTCAAACCAGCTTATTCCATTTATGGTCTGCATTCCCGCAGGAACCGAGATGCACCAGCAGGGATCGCACATATAATCATTTACAGAGACATCGTCTGCGCTGAACATGAGCTCTTTATCGGTCTTATTGTAAACGTAGAGATTAAGCGTATAGCCCCAGAAGCCGTCGGGGTCAACGCTTGTCAGAACGGCGCAGAAATCGTCAGTATCGACAAGCACGGTGTCACCGGACTGGGTCTTGCGGATTTCGGGCTTGAATTTTTCATTGCCTGTGGGATAAACCGCAAATTCTTCTTCCACGAAATTATCCACAGACCAGTCGTCATCGTCATAAACGGAAAGCACGAAGCTTATGGCGCTGACTTCCTTGATTCCATATTCCTCAAGCACGTCCATATTCCATTCGATTTCGGAATTGGCCTTCATACCGGCGGCTACGGTTTCTGCCCAGAACGGATCAGACAGCCAACCGTTAACGGCAGCATTGTCAACTCCGAACATTTCATTAACATCGCTCTTGTTCTCCAGCTCAACCTTGAGAACAAACATACCGCCGGACTCTTCAGCGGATTTTACAGTAAATTTGCAATACTCATTATCCACAAGAACAAGGGGCTTAAACTCGAATTCTTCCTCAACGTCTTTTTCCGTATCGGTCTTCGCTTTGCTGTCCGACGCAGTATTTTCGTTATCGTTACCGCCGCAGGCACACAGCGCAAACACCATAATTACCGCGAGAAGCAGAGCAATTATTCTTTTCATACCGGTTCTCCTTTAGTTCAAAAAATGCAGATTTTTGTCTGAAATCTGCATGTATTATAGGTAAACACCCAAAATTTGTCAACCTTTGATACGTGTGTGGAAAAGCAGGCTTTGTTTGGAGTCCTTTTTCTCGGGTTCATTCAGAGACACCCCATTTACCAAAAAGCTTTGAATTTCAATGGTTTTAGGTTTTAGCTTCTTAAATGGTTTTAACTCATTTTAAGTAATATTAACTCTGGTAAGGGAAAAAACAAGAGAAAATTATACGCTCCGTACATGCGAAAATCGCAACCCAAAATTATAACTACTCACTTTTGTGTTTTATGTGTTACATCAATTTATCTCTGTATATGCAAAAAATCCCGTAATCGTTAAGATTACGGGATTTCCTATGTCAGCCGACTTTTTCAAATTGATCCTTGCCGACACCGCAGCGCAGGCAATGGAAATCGTCGTCCAGATCTTCAAACTTGGTGCCGGGCTCGATGCCTTCTTCTTCCAGGCCTTCGTCTTCGTCGTATTCCCAGCCGCATACCATACACTTGTAAATAGCCATAAATTTTTCCTTCTGTAGTATTATTTTAAAAGCTCTTCAGCAAGGGCTTCAATTTTTGCTTCAGACTGATCGTTGAGCGCCGAGCGGATAGTAACGGTGTTCTCTGCCCATGTGATATTCTTGCAGGGCTCCATCATCTTCTTGATAACCTTTGCGGCCATAGGTGCCCATGAGCCGTTTTCGATAATGCCGATAGTTCTGTTCTGATATCCGCGCTCGGTGAGGTGATTTACAAACTCTCTCATGAAGGGGAAGATTTCGGTGTTATAGGTTGTGGTAGCAAGGACGATCTTGCCATAGCGGAATGCGTCTTCAACAGCTTCTGCCATATCATCGCGGGCAAGGTCGGTTACGCTGACCTTGGGGCAGCCCTTTGCTTCCAGCTTTTCTGCGAGAAGCAGAGCGGCTTTCTTGGTGTTGCCGTAAACGGAGGTGTAAGCGATAACAACGCCTTCGCTTTCAACGCCGTAGGATGACCATATATCATAGAGGTTTATATAGTAACCGAGGTTTTCGGTGAGAACGGGTCCGTGGAGGGGGCAAATAATCTGGATATCCAGTCCTGCTGCCTTCTTGAGCAGGTCCTGAACGGGTGCGCCGTATTTTCCGACAATGCCGATGTAGTAGCGTCTTGCTTCGCATGCCCAGTCTTCTTCTGCATCGAGAGCACCGAACTTGCCGAAGCCGTCAGCTGAGAACAGAACCTTATCGGTGCTGTCATAAGTAACAATAACCTCGGGCCAGTGTACCATGGGTGCTGCAACAAAGCTCAGGGTGTGTGTGCCGAGGCAGAGGGTGTCGCCCTCACCGACAACGACGCGGCGTTCTGCAAAATCGGTGCCGAAGAAGTTTTTCATCATGATGAATGCCATCTTTGAGGATACGACAACCGCCTCGGGATATTTATCCATGAAGTTCTTGATGTTTGCGGAATGGTCGGGCTCCATATGCTGAACGACAAGATAGTCGGGCTTTCTGTCGCCAATTACCTCAGCGAGATTATTAAGCCACTCGTCGGTAAAGTTCTTGTCAACGGTGTCCATAACGGCAATCTTCTCGTCAATGATTGCATAGGAGTTGTAAGCCATGCCGTTGGGGACAACGTACTGACCTTCAAAAAGGTCAATCTGGTGGTCGTTTACGCCTATGTAGCGTATGTCTTTTGTAATGTTCATGTTTTCTCCTTTCGTGCGGCATTATGAGCCGTGCGGTTATACTATAAAATTTTTTGATTTTTTAAACAGCAGTAAGAATATGCATATTCCTTACCGTTCCGTCGGAGATGCAGTCGTTGACGGAGTAAGCATGCTTTTCAAGGTCTGCGCAGTTTGCTTTCGTCAAGCCCTGAGCACGAAGCTCAGAAATTACATCAGCCGAGATGCTTTCAATTACATCGTATTTTTCTTCTGCAGTACCCGCGCCGCAGAGGAGAAGCGAAAGCCGCTCGGAATATTTTTGCTCTGTATCGAGTTCCCTGAGCGCACGAAAGCTCCATTTGTAATATGGCAAATACTTTCCGCGAAGCAGAAATAAAACCTTCATCGACGCACTGACAAATTCATTGCAGGCAAGCTGGGCGGCTTCGGGCTCACCGTGCTTTATACAGCGGGGGTAGTTATATTGCCCCGACTGTGCCATGATGAGAAGATTGCCCGCAAGGCGCTTGAGCCTTATATCGCGTGGCATTTCCATAAGTGTCTCTCTTATGGTGGAGAATTCGCCGTAATTATCGAAGAACACCTCTCCGTTTACTGCCTCGGCAAGAGCATAGTCGGGAATACGAAGCCATGCATCTGTTGACAGTTTTCCGTCATCTGCACCAACAGCGTTAAGATAAAAATCCGCAGTGCGCATTACACCGTTTCGGTTTCCTCCTACGGGTGACATCGGTTGCCGTACATAACCCATGTATTCTTTCGGAAGCTTTGCATAGGCGCGCTCCAGCAAGAAAGCACTACGTCTGTCAACAACATCTTCCCCGGGCAGAAATATACAGAAGCCCGGCTCAAAATCATGATCCTGAGACATTTCGTCGTCAAATCCATAGCGCTCCGAGCCGCTTCCGACGAATCCGACAGCTATGTATTGGAGAAGCTGTGGAAAGTCCTGCTCAAGCATCGGCTTTCCGAACTCTTCATAATAACGTTTTGCAAGCTCAAGCCCTTTCATATATTGTCCTCGCTCGTTTTATAAGCTCCCTTTCGCAGTACGGATAACCGTAGTATCCAAAGGTGTTTGCGCACTTTTCGCAGACGAAAGCATAGTAGCTGTTGCGCGGAAGAGTTTCCTTATCCAAAAGCTCAAAGGCTTTTTCAAGGCACTCCTTCACTCTTCCTTCGCCCGTGGCTGTATAGAGGTCTGCAAGATTGCACCAGGTTATTGCCATTTCCAATTCGCCATCGGGAATCTGTTCCATAACGGAAAGCGCCTTATTAAAAAACGCTTCGGATTCAGCGAATTTTCTGAGGTCAAGCAGGGTCAGCGCCAGGTTGTTATACAGCGCGCCCAGTCTGCCGTCATTCGGTGCAAGCTTTGCCTCATAAAGACATTTTGCTTTTTCGTAAAGGGGGATTGCCATGTCGGCATGTCCGAAAGCCTTATATGCGGTTGCGGCATTGACAAGGGTGGTTCCCATGCTCACGCTATCCGAGAGGTTTAATTCCTCTGCAAGCTTAATGGCTTTTTCAGCCGCAGTAAGAGCATCCTGTTCCCTGCCGATTTTTCGGTAAAATCCTATTTGCTCATTTGTAACTGTGAGAAGACCGCGCATATCGCCCGATACTTTTGCGTCCTCTTCCCAGTATCTCAGATGCCGTTCCGCAGCATCAAAATCCTTGCGCCCGAGATATTCGTCGAGCTTCTGCAGTACTCTGGAAATTGGAATGGCACTCATTTTATTTAAACCGCGCTTCCCAGTCAGCCTGCTTAAAGCCAACAAGGACGAAATTGTCTGAAACCAGTATGGGACGTTTTACAAGCAGGCCGTTTGTTGCAAGAAGCTCAAACTGCTCCTGCTCGCTCATGGTCGGGAGCTTATCCTTTAGCTTAAGCTCCTTATACAGCAATCCGCTTGTATTAAAAAACTTTTTCAGAGGAAGTCCGCTTGCCTTGTGCCAGGCTTTTAGCTCTTCCTCTGTGGGGTTGTTATCTTTTATATGCCTGAATTCATAGTCAATTTTGTTTTCGTCAAGCCATGCCTGAGCGCGATTGCTTGTGCTGCATCTAGGATATCCGACAAAAGTCATATTTTCATATCTCCTGAACAGTATTTGCTGAGTTAATGTACATTCTTTTTTAAATTGTACAACACTTTCAATAATTTTTCAATAATTACAATTGAGCAAAATGTTTAAAAGCTTGCAACATAAGAAATTTACGGCTTACATTGAAATTCATCTTCGCAAAGAAAACATATACGGAGTACTACTAATCTGTAGGGAAAATTTAAAATACTTTTCAGAGAACAAAAAAGCCGCATCAAAAAAGATACAGCTTGGAAAAAGAGATAATCGCTTTATCGTATATTTAATTTAGTAAAAAGAGGCACCATTTGGTGCCTCTTTTTACTTGCTAATGGATCTCCAGATTGTCTGTGTTAGAAAACAACCTGTTTTTACCCTTATTTGCAAGCACAAAATATGGGCAAAACAAGCAGATAAAAGAAAAAAGCCTTGATAAACAAGGCTTTTTAATGGTGCGCGAGGCGGGACTTGAACCCGCACGCCCGGAGTGAGCACTAGAACCTGAATCTAGCGAGTCTGCCAATTCCACCACTCGCGCATATTTGGTGCTTGATTATAATAGCACCCCGCGTCTTTCTTGTCAAGCCAAAACTTTTTCATTGCCTCTATTTTTGTGTTTCTATTTCAGAACATAAATGATATAATAATCCACAGCTATTTATCGGAGGTCTTTATATGAACAGAGTATGGCTTAAGCATCAGGCAAAGGACACTATTTCCAACACAAAGCCGCACCCGCTGGTTACTTCCGCAATATATATCCTGCTGCTTCTCCTCATTTCCATGCTGATTTCAAATATTATCGGCAGTCATGTTCAGAATGACACACTTAATTCAATAGGCAAAATTTTTGGGAAATACAGCACTGCAGCGCAAAATCCCGATTTTTTTGACAGCCCCGAGTTCAATTTCATGCTTGACGAGCTTGAGGACAGCTACGACGAGCTTATGGGGCAGTTCAAAAGCTTTCTGACCTCTCCCCTGAGTGTCACACTGTACCTTGCGCTTCTGCTGATGAACTTCATGATAAACATCGGCTTCACGATTTTTTCCCTAAACGTTGCAAGCGGCAGAGAATCAAGCCCCTGGAATCTGCTTGACGGCTTCGGCGTTTTTCTGCGCGCTGTCTGGCTCAGTATTCTCATGACGGTATTCATTTCGCTCTGGACCTGTCTGTTCGTCATTCCGGGAATTATCGCAATTTACCGCTATCGCATGGCAATTTACCTCATGCTTGAAAACCCCGGGCTTTCCGCTTACGAGTGCATCAGGGAAAGCTCAAGCATGATGAAAGGTCACAAGTGGGAGCTGTTCGTGATTGACCTGAGCTTTATTCTCTGGGATTTAGCAAGCTCGCTCCCCGTTCTCGGCTACGCCGTAAGGATTCTTTACGAGCCCTTCCGCGCAGTTACAAACGCGCTGTTTTACAGACAGCGTTATGCGGAAACCCATCAGTCTCCGAACCCCGAACCGCAGATTTGAATACATATATAAAAACCCCGGAAGCAACGCTTCCGGGGTTTAATGTTGCAAAATCAGTCTTCGCAGTGCTCGCAGTCGTGAACCTGAGCAAACTTCTCAGGGTCATACTCGATACCGTTCTTGTCGTAGTAGTCCTTGACAGCAGCCTTTACTGCCTCTTCTGCCAGAACGGAGCAGTGAATCTTGTGGGTGGGCAGACCGTCGAGTGCCTCGACAACTGCCTTGTTGGAAAGCTCCATTGCCTCGTCAAGAGACTTGCCCATGATGAGCTCGGTTGCCATGGAGCTGGTTGCGATTGCGCTGCCGCAGCCGAAGGTGTTGAACTTGCAGTCGGTTACGATGCCGTCTTCAACCTTCAGGTACATCTTCATGATATCGCCGCACTTTGCGTTGCCGACTTCGCCGATGCCGACGTTCTGTGCGTCTTCAATCTTACCTACGTTGCGGGGATTCTGGAAATGATCCATTACTTTATCGGAATAGAGTGCCATAATATTTTCCTCCTAATTATTTTCTTTATATCAGATAAGGTGTTTACGCTTGCCGTTTTCCAGGTCTTCCCACACGGGAGAGATGCTGCGCAGGTAAGCGACTACTTCGGGAACGACCTTGATGATGTGGTCGATTTCTTCCATGGTGTTGTACTCGCCGATGCTAAGTCTCAGGGAGCCGTGGGCAACCTCGTGGGGCAGGCCGATGGACAGCAGAACGTGGCTGGGGTCAAGAGAACCGCTGGTGCAGGCAGAGCCGGAAGATGCGCAGACGCCCTTTGCGTCCAGCAGGAGCAGGAGGCTTTCGCCCTCAATGCCCTCGAAGCACATATTAACGGTGCCGGGAACGTGATGCTCAAGAGAGCCGTTTATCTTGGAATGGGGAATCTTGCTCAGCTCGGCAAACAGCTTGTCACGCATGGGGATAATCTTTGCGGTGTTCTCTTCCATGTGCTCAACGCTTTCCTTCAGCGCTGCTGCAAGAGCGACGATGCCGGGAATATTCTCGGTGCCTGCGCGCTTGCCGCGCTCCTGCTGGCCGCCTTCAATAATATTGAAGAGGGGCAGACCGCGCTTCGCGTACAGAACGCCGACACCCTTGGGTGCGTGGAACTTGTGACCGGACATGGACAGAAGGTCAATGCCCATTTCCTTTACGTTTACGGGAACATGGCCCATTGCCTGAACTGCGTCGGTGTGGAAGGGAATGCCGTGTGCGTGGCAGACCTCGCTGATTTCCTTAACGGGCTGCATGGTGCCGATTTCGTTGTTTGCGAACATGATAGTGACAAGTGCGGTGTCGGGGCGGATTGCCGCTTCCAGATCCTCAATGCGAACAACGCCGTCCTCATGGACATCAAGCAGAGTTACCTCATAGCCCTGCTTCTCAAGTGCCTTGAGAGTGTGCAGAACTGCGTGATGCTCAAACTTGGTGGAGATTAGGTGCTTCTTGCCCTTCAGAGCGCCAAGCTTTGCCATGGAGACGATTGCCTGGTTGTCAGCCTCTGAGCCGCCGGAGGTGAAGTAAATCTCTCTTGCCTCTGCGCCGATGATATCGGCAACGGTCTGGCGTGCCTCGTCAAGTGCTTCCTTTGCGTTCTGGGCAAAGGAATACAGGCTGGAGGGATTGCCGTAGTTCTGGGTGAGGTAAGGCAGCATTGCGTCAACTGCAACCTTGCTTACTGCGGTGGTAGCCGCGTTATCTGCGTATACGAACATATTTTCAAATCCTTTCGGTTATTTATTTCCTATTAAATTCATAGGGAATTGTATCACTTAATAATACAACAGTCAACTTATTTCTTCCATTTTGCGCCTGTCAGCAGGTCATCAAGAGAAACCGTGTCAAGATAGGCGTTGGTGATGTCGTCAAGCTCCTTCCACATGGGAATGGTCATGCAGGCACCGGAGCGGTCACACTGGATTTCGCCCTCCTTGATGCAGGCAACGGGTGCGAGATTATCCTCAATGCTGCGGAGTATCTCCCCCACCGAATAATCCTTCGGTTCCTTATTGAGCTTATAGCCGCCCTCTTTGCCGCGGGTGGAGTCCACAAGCTCTGCCTTTTTCAGATTGCCCACTATCATTTCAAGATACTTCATGGAAAGCGTGAGTCTTTCGGAAATCGTTTTCAGGGAAATAAACCCGTCTTCACGGTGCTGAGCAAGGTCAATCATAAACCTCAGAGCATAGCGGCCTTTGCTTGTTACGTTCAATCCGGCACCTCCTAATTCCTATTTTTTCTCTGTGAATTAAATATACCATAGTTTTAGTAGGAATTAAAGATTAATATTCAAATTCGCTGTGCAGAATTTGCACAACTAAAATTGAAAATTTCCTTTACTTTAGTTCGCTAATGTGTTATCTTGATATCGTAATAAAAAACTTAATTCGGAGGAATTACATAATGAAACGTTTTATTGCATTACTTCTTGCCATGATGATGGTATTCGCACTCTGCGCCTGCGGCGGCGACAGCGGTGAAAAGAAAGAAATTACAAAAGCTCCCGCTGAGGATATTACTTTCATCATGGGCATTGACCCTGAGTATCCCCCCTTCAGCTATCTCGGCGATAACGGCGAATACACCGGCTTCGACGTGGAAATCTGCCAGGCAGCCTGCGAGCTTCTCGGCTGGAACTTCGAAGTATTCGGCGTCAACTGGGATCAGAAGCTGGTTCAGCTTGATGCAGGCGAATGCGACTGCGTATGGTCCGGCATGACCATTATGGACAGCATGAAGGACGAAGGCTACGTTCTTTCCGCTCCCTACTATGATAACGCACAGGTCATCATGGTCAAGGAAGGCAGTGACATCAAGTCCTCTGCCGATCTGGAAGGCAAGTTAGTTGCTGTTCAGCTTGGCACCTCCGGCGAGGCTCTGCTTGCAGAAGACGGCGACCTTGCTGACCTCTCCGCAACCTTCGGCGACCTCATCACCTGCGACAGCTTCCTGAGCTGCTTCTCCGAGCTTGGCGGCGGCAGTGTTGATGCAGTTATCGTTGATAAGCCCGTTGCAACCGCTTACGCAGCAGAGAACGAAGGCTTTGTAGTCCTCGGCGAGATGCTGGGTCAGGAGCAGTACGGTATTGCATTCCGCAGCGGCGACGCAGAGCTCTGCGCAGCAATGGAAGACGCAGTTGCACAGCTCGTTGAAAACGGCACCTACGCAAAGATTGCAGCAAAGTACCCCGACATCATCGACAACCTTGTTTTCCTGAACAAGTAAGCTTCAGCCCCGCAAAACATTAAAACAGCATTTATATCCCGGAGGTACACCGTGCCTCCGGGATTGTGTGCGTATATAACAGAGGATAATTTATGGATTTACTGACAATGATTGTGAAAATGAGTGACGGTCTGAGTAAGACCTGCGCCATTTTCTTCCTGACATTGCTGTTTTCTCTGCCGCTGGGCATGATTATTGCCCTGCTGAGAATGAGCAAAAACAAAATTGTTTCCAATGTAACACGTTTCATCATTTCCGTTCTGCGCGGAACTCCGCTTATGCTGCAGCTTCTTGCAGTTACATACGGTCCCTATTATCTCTTCGACCTCTCTGTTTCCAGAAACAAGCTTATCCCCGTCGTTATTGCCTTTGCAATTAACTACGCGGCCTATTTCGCCGAAATATACCGAGGCGGTATTGAATCAATGCCGGTTGGGCAATATGAGGCGGCAGAAGTACTGGGATATTCCAAGGTGAAAACCTTTATACGAATCATTCTGCCGCAGGTCATAAAGCGCATTATGCCCAGTATCACCAACGAGGTCGTAACACTTGTCAAGGACACCTCTCTTGCCTTCACCGTTTCCTATCAGGAAATGTTCACCATCGGCAAGCAGATTGCAAACTCCCAGACAAGCTTTACCCCCTTCGTTGTTGCCGGCGTTTTCTATTTCGTATTCAATGCAATTGTTGACTTCGTAATGGGTAAAATAGAAAAGCGCATGGATTATTACAAATAAGGAGGTGCAGATGTGAAACTTTTTGAAATGAATCATGTGCAGAAAAGCTTCAACAACGGCACTCTGCACGTTCTTAAGGATATAAGCCTTTCCGTTTCAAAGGGCGAGGTTGTGTCAATAATCGGCCCCTCCGGCTCCGGCAAATCCACTCTGCTGCGCTGTGCAACCCTTCTCGAAACCATGGACGGCGGCGACCTCATCTATCTTGATGAGTACGCAGCTAAAAACGATGAAAACAACCGTTCTGTTTACGCAAGCAAAGCCGAGCTCAAGAAAACGCGCAGCCATTTCGGACTTGTTTTCCAGCAGTTCAACCTCTTCCCCCACTACTCTGTGCTGAAAAATCTCACCGATGCTCAGACTCAGGTGCTTGGACGCAGTAAAGAGGAAGCCGCGGAGCGCGGTATGGAGCTTCTGGAGAAGATGGGTCTTGCGGACAAGGCCAGCGCCTATCCCTGCCAGCTTTCCGGCGGTCAGCAGCAGCGTGTTGCAATCGCACGTGCTCTTGCAATGGACCCCACAATTCTCTTCTTTGACGAGCCCACCTCCGCCCTTGACCCCGAGCTTACGGGCGAGGTTCTGAAGGTCATCAAGCAGCTTGCGGAAGAAAACATGACCATGGTCATCGTTACTCACGAGATGGCCTTTGCCCGTGCCGTTTCCGACCGCGTCATTTTCATGGACGGCGGCGTAATCGTTGAGCAGGGCAAACCCGAAGACGTTCTCGGCAACCCCAAAGAAGAACGCACCAAACAATTCTTAAGGAACTATCAGCGCTGATGAATCTATTTTACTACAAGGTAAACCCCACAGGTAATATAACATTAATAGTCGAGACTCCTGTTCCACGGGAGTCTCAAGCTGCCGTTGCGGCAAAGCTCATGGAGCTTGACAAAACCGCAGAGCAGGTCGGATTTCTGGAAAAAGCCGTTTCCGCTGAAGCCGCCGTCCGTCTTCAGATGATGGGCGGTGAGTTCTGCGGTAATGCTACCATATCCACCGCCGCTTTGGTAAAAATGCTTGAGTATCCCGCTACTGAGGGCAGCAGCGTTACAATTGAGGTTTCCGGCGTTTCAAAACCTCTGTCAGTTGAAACGAAGCATGAATGTGAGCGCAAATACGCCGGCACAGTGAATATGCCTCTGCCCGAATCCTGCTTCACCGCCCAATTCAGCGGAGAAGACTGCAATTACACTCTCCCCGTTGTGCGCTTTGCCGGCATCTCCCACGTCATCATAAACAGCGAGAATATTCGAAAATACAAGTTCAACATTCAGCGTGCCGAAAGCCTTATCCAACGATGGTGTCATCAGCTCGGAGCTGAGGCCCTCGGTCTTATGTTCTGGGACGAGGAGGACGGTCTTCTCAACCCCTATGTGTACGTTTCGGGAACGGACACTGCGGTATGGGAAAGCTCCTGCGCCAGCGGTTCAACGGCAGTTGCAATATACGTTGCCGTTACAGAGGGCAAAAGCAGCAGTGTTTCTCTTCTCCAGCCCGGCGGCAGACTTTCCGTTGAGGTGGACAGCAAGCACGGTGTCATTTCCGACATACGTCTGACCGGCAGCGCCGACATTACGGCGCGCTATTCCGTCATCATTTAAGGCTTGACTTTATTGCAGGTTTTCAATATCATTGTCATCAGGAACGGGAGGCGATCCCATGAAAAAAAGAATAATCTGCATACTGCTGGCTCTTGCCTCACTATTTTCTCTGTGCTCCTGCAGCGGCGGCAGATACAAGGTTGTAAAAACCATTTCGGAGCGGGAATACTCCATAGCCTTCAGAAATGGCGACACCACTTATCATTACATTGACGCTGCCCTCAAGGAGCTCAATTACGCAGGCACAATCGACACAATCGCAAACAAGTGGCTCGGCAGCAAGCGCGCCGTTGACTTTGCAAGCGACAAGGACGCCATCTCCGAGCTCGGATATATCGAGCCGAGAGTTTTCACCATAGGCGTTGACCTTAACTCCTTCCCCATGTGCTTCAAATCGGGCGACGATTACGACGGCTTTGACGTTGAGCTTGCCCGTGCGGTCTGTGCCAAGCTGGGCTGGCAGCTGCGCATTCAGCCCATTGTTTCAAAGGACGCTTATGTGGAGCTCAACTCAGGCAACATTGACTGTGCCTGGGGCGGTGTTGTGCTTGACACCGAGAGCGATGAATACACCATTCTGGACACCTATATGTCCGACAGCCTTGTAATCGCGGCAAAGGGTAACGGCAAAAACGTTCTTTCCGGTGGAAGCATGTACATGGGCACCGATCAGATGTATCTTGACGTTCTGACCGAAAATCCCAGACTTGAAAGCAAGCTCAGTCAGATTACGCGAGTTTCGGGAACTCCCACGGAATATTTTGCTTTCCTTGACAGCGGAGAATGCGACTTCATAATCACAACGGAAAGCGCCGTGGACTATTACAACGGATTCTGATACAAAAAGACCATCTCTTTCGAGATGGTCTTTTTTACGTTTTAAATTACATCTTTTTGCTTTCGACTTCCTCGCCGAGCTGTGCAACGAACTCACCAAGGCCCATTGCGCCCAGGTCTACGCCGCCGCGGGTACGGACGGAAACGGTGCCTGCTTCTGCTTCCTTATCGCCCACGATGAGCATGTAAGGAATTTTCTGCATCTGTGCTTCGCGAATCTTGTAGCCGATTTTCTCGTTGCGGAGGTCGGTTTCCACGCGGTAGCCCTTTTCCTCAAGCTCTGCGGCTACGCTCTTTGCATAGTCAGCGGCACGGTCGGTGATGGGCATTACCTTAACCTGAACAGGTGCAAGCCAGGTGGGGAATGCGCCTGCGAAATGCTCAGTGATGACGCCGATGAAGCGTTCAACGGAGCCGAATACAACGCGGTGAATCATGACGGGAGTGTGCTTTTCGCTGTCAGCGCCGGTGTACTCAAGGTTGAAACGTCCGGGAAGCTGGTAGTCAAGCTGAATGGTGCCGCACTGCCAGGTTCTGCCGAGAGAGTCTTCAATATGGAAGTCAAGCTTGGGGCCGTAGAAGGCGCCGTCGCCGGGGTTGAGAATGTATTCCTTGCCGATAGAGGTGATTGCGTCGGCAAGTGCGTTCTCCGCCTTTTCCCAGTCCTCACGGGTGCCGATGTGGTCATCGGGCATGGTGGACAGCTCAATGGTGTAGGGCAGGCCGAATACGGAGTAAACCTCGTCAAACAGCTTTGCTATGCGGATAACCTCGTCGGTAATCTGGTCCTTGGTGAGCAGGATATGTGCATCGTCCTGAGTGAAGCAGCGTACACGGAACATACCGTGGAGAGCGCCGGAAAGCTCATGGCGGTGGACAAGGCCCAGCTCGCCGTAGCGCAAAGGCAGCTCCTTGTAGGAGTGGGGCTCAAGGTCATAAACGAGGATACTGCCGGGGCAGTTCATGGGCTTGATCGCGAAGTCCTCTTCGTCAATGACGGTGGTGTACATATTTTCTTTGTAATGGTCCCAGTGGCCCGAGGTTTCCCAAAGGGTGCGCTTCATGATCTGGGGAGTGGAGATTTCGAGGTAATCCCACTTTTTGTGCACCTTATGCCAATAGTCAAGCAGGGTGTTGCGGAGCACCATGCCCTTGGGCAGATAGAAGGGGAAGCCGGGTGCTTCATCGCGGAAGGCAAAGAGACCGAGCTCACGGCCGAGCTTGCGATGGTCGCGCTTCTTTGCCTCTTCAATGCGGGCAAGGTACTCGTCCAGCTCTTCTTTCTTCTGGAAGCAGGTGCCGTAAACACGCTGAAGCTGCTTGTTATTGGAGTCGCCGCGCCAGTATGCGCCGGTGCAGGAGGTGAGCTTGATGGCATTGCCCTTGACTCTGCCGGTGGAGTCAAGGTGAGGGCCTGCGCAGAGGTCGGTGAAGTCGCCCTGCTTGTAGAAGGAGATGACTGCGTCCTCGGGGAGATCCTTGATAAGCTCTACCTTGTAGGGCTCCTCGCGCTCTTCCATGAACTTTATTGCTTCTTCGCGGGGAAGCTCAAAGCGCTCAAGCTTAATCTTTTCCTTGCAGATTTTGCGCATCTCCGCCTCGAGCTTCTCGAGAATGTCGGGAGTGATGGCAAAGGGTGCGTCAAAGTCATAGTAGAAGCCGTTGTCAATGGCGGGACCGATTGCCAGCTTTATCTCGGGATAAAGGCGCTTGACGGCCTGAGCCAGAATGTGACTTGTGGTATGACGGTAGGTGTTCTTAAATTCGGGGTTTTCAAAAGTGTACTTTTTCTCGTCCATGTTTCTTCTCCTTACTAAAAAAACGCCCTTGACTTAAAAGTCAAGGGCGTAAAAAATTACACGGTTCCACCTTGATTCAGCAAGTGATGATTGATTCGGCAAGAGAAAGCTGTGAGAGATTTTGAGTTCCGAAAAGGCACTTTCCCGCAGGAATACTTTGTGTATTTCAAGGGTAAGTAACGCATTCGGGGCTCAAAATATCCGCAGATTTCCGAAGGCGGATCGATCAGCGCTTGCTATACTCATCTTACACTTAACGCGTGCGAAACGGATGCGCATTTCCTCGCATCAGCTCGGGAGCGGTGTCCGTTTTCTATCTGAAGGAACTTGCAGCCAAGGTTCCTCTCTCTGTGCAGAGTCAAAAACTTTTTTCTCCGTCAAAGCAATTTACCAAATCATATTAACACCGCGCAACACCTGTGTCAATCAGTTTTTCGCGTTTTTGCGCTGGATAAGCTTTACAAGCTCAACTATCGGAATGACACAAAGTCCGAGACCGATTGCGACAGCGTATTCCGCAATGCTTACGGAGGTGAAATCAAATGCCGCGGCAAGCACGGGAATCTCGCACACAACGGTGGTTGCAATCAGGGAGCCCACGGCAGCCCAGATAAGCACCTTGTTGAGTGTGGGGAGCCTGAAAATACTGCCGCGCTGGCTTCTCATATTAAAGGAATGGAATATCTCCGCCATGGACATTGTGAGGAATGCCATGGTGGTTCCGTCGGCGCTGTTGGTGATTGCCCATGTGCCGCTTTCCATGAAATGTCCGATGAAGTAGGACAGCAGAGTAAGCGCGGAAACCAGAAGTCCCTGATAAACTATATCAAAGCCCATGCCGCCTGCAAAGATGCCGGCCTTTGCCTCGCGGGGTTTTCTCCGCATTATGTCGGGCTCGGCTTTTTCCATGCCGAGTGCAAGGGCCGGGAAGCAGTCGGTTACAAGGTTTATCCACAGAAGATGTACGGGCTTGAGGATTACAAAGCCCATGACGGTTGCGGCAAAGATGCTGACGACCTCACTCATGTTGGAGCCCAGGAGGAACTGGATTGCCTTGCGGATATTGTCGTAAATGCGTCTGCCCTCGGATACGGCGCCCACAATGGTGGCGAAGTTATCGTCGGCAAGCACCATGTCGGCGACGTTCTTTGTGACATCGGTACCCGTGATACCCATGCCCACGCCGATGTCAGCGCTCTTAATGGAGGGGGCGTCGTTTACGCCGTCGCCTGTCATGGCGGTGACATAGCCAGCCTTGCGCCATGCGTTGACGATTCTTGTTTTATGCTCGGGCTGAACGCGGGCATAAACGCTTATGTTCATAAACTCACGCTCAAAGCTTTCGTCGTCCATTTCATTGAGCTGTGCGCCCGTTATCGCCTTGTCGCCCTCACGGAGAATGCCAAGCTCCTTTGCGATTGCAACGGCGGTATCCACATGGTCGCCCGTTATCATTATGGCGCGGACACCTGCGGAAACGCACTCCCCTATTGCGTCCTTAACCTCGGGGCGCACGGGGTCAATCATGCCCGTAAGTCCCAGGAAGCA
>JAZRVW010000069.1:0-4087 GCA_045599385.1 Oscillospiraceae bacterium
ATATCCTTGACGGTAAGACCTTCGGCTATGCCGTCAATTAAAATCTGATAGTATTCTTTCATTTAAACACGTCCTTTTCTTAATTATAACATTGCTTGCCATATCTGCGCAAGTGATGTTATAATCTCCTCGAGGTGATAATGTGATTTTTGATACCCATGCCCATTATGACAGCGGAGCGTTCAACGCTGACCGCTTTGAAATACTGGCAGCCATGCCCGAAAACAACGTGGGCGGCATTGTAAATCCCGGCTGCGACCTTGAAAGCAGCAGGGCGGCAATTGCCCTTGCGGAGAAATATGACTTCGTTTATGCGGCAATCGGCTGGCACCCCGAGGACATCATAGACAAATTCACCGAGGAAGCTTTTACTGAGATGTGCGCTCTTGCAAATCACCCGAAGTGTGTTGCAATCGGCGAAATCGGCCTTGACTATTACTGGGATAAGGAGCACAAGGAGGAGCAGAAGGCGCTGTTCCGCCGCCAGCTTGAGCTTGCCGAAAAGCTCAATAAGCCCGTCATCGTCCATGACCGCGAGGCACACGGCGACAGCATGGAGATAATCCGCGAATACCCCGGAGTCCGCGGCGTATTCCATTGCTATTCCGGAAGCGCGGAAATGGCAAAGGAACTATTAAAGCGCGGCTGGTATCTGGGCTTTGACGGTCCCATAACCTATAAAAACGCAAGACAGAGCCACGAGGTCATAGAGCTTTGCCCACTTGACAGAATGCTCATTGAAACTGACAGCCCATATCTCACGCCCGTACCCTTCAGGGGCAAGCGTAATGATTCAGCTAAGCTCTGCTATGTAATCGAAAAAATAGCTGAGATAAAGAATGTGCCGCCGCAGGAGATTGAACGGATAACCTTTGAAAACGCCGTAGCTTTTTACGGAATTGGAGAATAAGATGTACAAGCCCGAAATCATACTCAGGGGAGCGCCCAATGCCCGCGATTTAGGCGGAATTGAAACCTCTGATGGAAGAAAAGTGAAAAGCGGCCGCCTTATACGAAGCGGGAATCTCCGAAATATCTGCGATGCAGATGCTGAGTATCTGAAAAACGCAGGTCTGCGCAAGGTGATTGACCTGCGCACCGCGCAGGAACGCTATGAAAAGCCCGACCGCGTAATCGAAGGTGTTGAGTATATTGTTTGCCCCATAATGCCCGACAGAGTTGAGGGCATTACCCGCGAAGCCCCGGAAACAGAGGAAGAGGAGGCGCTGCGCACAATCGCCATGGCAAAGCGCCTTATGGCTCATCACACCGACGGAAGAGCGCAGATGAAAAGCCTTTATCCGCTGTTTGTGAGCCTTGACCATTGCATAGAGCATTTTGCGGAGTTTTTCAGAATACTGCTTGATACGGAGGATGGTGCCGTGCTGTTCCATTGCACAATGGGAAAGGACAGGGCGGGAACCGCCGCGGCGCTTGTGCTTTATGCGCTGGGAGTGCCGCGGGAAAGCATAGTTGCGGACTATCTTATAACCGCGGAACGCTGCGCCCCGGGAACAAAGCGCCTGCTTGAAAACTGCCGCCGCTTCACCGATGACGATGCAATACTGGAGTATATCTATCTTCTTGACACGGTGGAGGAAAGCTTTATCAGCGCAAGCTTTGAAACCTGCGAAAAGCTGTATGGCAGCGTGGACAGCTTTCTGAAGAACAAGCTCGGCCTTGACGAAGAAAAGCTCAAACGCCTTCGTGAATTATATTTAGAATAAAAAAAGAGCACCGCAGGTGCTCTTTTTTAATCGTCTGAAAGATTTGAGTAGCATGAGTCGGGGAGAATGTCGGAAAACTCCGTCAGCACTGCCTGAAGAAGATGACCGTCTTCGTAAGCGGAGGGAGAGTAAAAGTGAGCTTTGGGAGTGAGCCCGTCCGAGAGCATGACGCGGACGGAGGTGCCGTTGCCTTCACCGCGGCTTTCGATTATGACAGCTCCGCCGTGAAGCTCCGCGATACCGCGCACAATTGCAAGCCCCATACCCGAACCACTGCCCGAATCTTCAAGACTCTGCCTCTGACGGTAGCACTCGAATATGCCCTGCAGATGCCCTGCGTCAATACCGCTGCCGCTGTCGTTAACGCCAAGCACAAGATGCTTGTCGGTGCGTAGCAG
Source organism: Oscillospiraceae bacterium (assembly GCA_045599385.1). Taxonomy (GTDB): domain Bacteria; phylum Bacillota; class Clostridia; order Oscillospirales; family Oscillospiraceae; genus F23-B02. The sequence continues at coordinate 2,126 of JAZRVW010000069.1, forward strand.
CGAAACGCTTATGCGGCCGGAGTCGCCGCAGTGCTCAATGCTGTTTGCCAGCAGATTCATGAGCAGCTGCTCAAAAAGTCTGCGGTCGGCAACATGACGGATATGCGCTTCGGCGTTCAGGGTAATGTCAGGTGCTGCACCCTTGAGGGAAAATTTCAGAGTTTCGATTATACTGCTGCATACATCGGAAACGTCGAAAATCTCGGGGGAAAAGGGAAGCTTGCCTCTTTCCAGCATTCCGAGAGTGCTCATGTTGTCGATGGTGCGCTTCATGCTGTTGTAGCTTCTGTTCAGCGAGCTCACATAGCTGAGAAGCCTTTCGTCATTGCTGTTTTCGCCGATAATGGAAATACAGCTTGAGGCGAAGCGTATATTTGAAAGGGAAGAGCGGAGCTTTGATAAAATAATCGAATTGTCGGGAGCGGGAGCGTCCTTTGGGGTAAGCACGCAGATTTTGGATTTACCGTCTGATGATACGTTAATTACGCAGCTTTTTGTACCGATAAACGCTGTGGTTACAAAGCTTTCCGCCTGAACGTTTGTGACATGGGCAGGGAAAAGCACGGAAACATGGCGCCCCGTAAGCTCACGCCGGGCAAGACTGACGGCGGGAGGATTCATGTATTCTATTAATTCGTTTTTGATAACGACGACGGGTTGAGCAACAAGTGAAAAAGCTTCCAGGTATATATTTCTGCCGGACATAATCAATACTCCTTAAAGTTATACGAATATTATACCGAAAACGGTCAAAATACACAATAGCGGTGTTAAAATCTAAAGGAAAATGACGAAATTTTGGAAGTATCGAAAGTTGATTTTTGCTAATAGTATATGATACAATTATGTTAAATCAAAGGCAAAGATTTTCCAATAATGTGAATTCTTAATTTTGGAGGAAATAAAATGATTAAAGTAGCAATCAACGGCTTCGGCCGTATCGGCTCCCTGACCTTCCGTGCAGCCATCAAGACCGATGATATCGAGATAGTTGCAATCAATGCTCCCGGTCACCCCGCAAGCCAGCTTGCATACGCCGTTAAGTTCGACTCTGTCCACGGCAGATTCAACGGCACCGTTGAAGCAAACGATGAAGAAAGCGTCATCATCGTAGACGGCAAGAAGATTCCCGTTCTGTCCGACAACAAGTACCGCGATCCCGCACTTCTCCCCTGGGGTGAAATGGGTGTTGAGTACGTTCTCGAGTGCACCGGCGCATTCCTTGACAAGAAGTCCGCACAGGCCCATATCGACGCAGGCGCAAAGGTCGTTGTCATGTCCGGTCCCGCAAAGGACGACACTCCCATGTTCGTATGCGGCGTAAACCTTGAAAAATACACCAAGGATATGCAGTTCGTTTCCAACGCGTCCTGCACCACCAACTGCCTTGCTCCCATTGCAAAGGTTCTGAACGATAACTTCGGCATCGTCGAAGGTCTCATGACCACCGTTCATGCAGCAACCGCAACCCAGGAGGTTGTTGACGGCTTCAGCAAGAAGAACTGGCGCCTCGGCCGTTCCGTATTCAATAATATTATCCCCACCTCAACCGGCGCCGCAAAGGCAGTCGGCAAGGTCATTCCCGAGCTTCAGGGTAAGCTCACCGGCACCTCCATGCGTATCCCCTCCGGCGACGTTTCCATCGTCGACCTGACCGTACGTCTTGAGAAGGGCGCAAGCTATGAGGAAATCTGCGCCGCAATGAAGGCAGCCTCCGAGGGTTCCATGAAGGGCGTTCTGGAGTATGTTGACGAGGAGGTCGTTTCCACCGACTTCCGCACCGATGCTCACACCTCCATTTTCGACGCCAAGGCGGGCCTTGCGCTGAACGACAACTTCGTAAAGCTCATGGCATGGTACGATAACGAGTGGGGCTTCAGCAACAAGATGCTCGACCTCGTTCGCCACATGGATTCCGTCCGCAAGGCATAATTTCATCATTAAGCATTAAAATCCCGCCTC
>JAZRVW010000070.1:0-4864 GCA_045599385.1 Oscillospiraceae bacterium
CAAGGGCCTTATCCGAAAGCCTGAGCTTATATTTTTCCGCTATGCAGAGCGCCGCTTCGCAGGTGCTTGAATCGGGATAGGCGGGACCCGAGGCAATCATGTCCAAAGGGTCGCCGATGATGTCCGAAAGCACAACGGTGAGCATTTTTGCGGGAGCGCAGTGAATGGCAAAGCGTCCGCCCTTTACCAGTGATAAGCGCTTGCGTATCGTGTTAATCTCCACAATATCCGCGCCGCTTGCAAGAAGCTGCTCTGTAATATCCCGAAGCTCCTCCGCGCTTACCGCGGGGGCTTCAAAAAGCGAGCTTCCTCCCCCCGAAAGCAGAAACACAACGGTGTCGTTTTCGCTGAGCTTTTCCGTCAGCCGAAGCACCTTTGCGGTGGCGGAAAAGCTGTCCTCATCGGGAACGGGGTGTCCCGCCTCGAAGATGCGGAGCTTGCCGATTCCGCCCTTTGAATAGCCGTGCTTTGTGATGACTGCGCCGCAGTCGATTCCTTCGCCGAGAATTTCGTGCGCCGCCTCAGCCATGCTCCAGGCGGCCTTGCCCACGGACACAAGGATAAGCCTTCCGTCACCAAAGCGCTTTCCCGCAAGGGCGCGCTTGACCGCCTCATCGGGAAGCACGCGGCTTATGGCATATTCGGTTATGTAGTCGCAATCCTTACGCAAGTCCAAGGGCATCACTCCTCTCAGCTTTGTTATAGCAGAATATGAACGGCTTGTCCATAAAATTTAAATTGCCGCAAAAAACTGTCATTCTGACCAAAGCTAAGAATCTCCTTTATGCGCAGGATTCTTCGTCGCAGGCTCCTCAGAATGACAGGCGATGCTTAGCGTTACGCAGACGGAACAGGCAAGCCTGTTCCCTACGGTGACGCGGACGAAAGCTTTCGCTGTAGGGAACGGTCTTGACAGTTCCGAATGCACAACTCCCCCATTGCTGTCATGTACAATCTTTCTTTCAAGTGCAAAAAAGCAAGCCGCAGCTTGCTTTTTTCTTCATTTCCCCTGCCAGACGATTTCGCCGTTTATTACCGTTGCCTTCAGCGTACCCGAGATTTCAAGGGGATTTCCGTCAAAAATCGCCATGTCCGCGTCCTTGCCTATGGTGAGGCTTCCCAGACGGTTGTCAACGCGGCAGATACGCGCCGCGTCCATGGTTATGGCTCTCAGGGCCTCCCATTCGCCCAGTCCCTCCTTTGCGGCTAAAGCTGCGCAAAGAGGCAGATACTGAATGCGGGAAACGGGGTGGTCGGTGGTTATTGCAACGGTGATACCTGCCCTTCGCAGTATGCCCGCCGTTTTGAAATCCGAAAGGCTTACCTCGTCCTTTGTGCGTGAGGCAAGGGACGGGCCCACAATTGCGGGGAAGCCGCTTTCCGCAATTTTTTCCGCAATGAGATGTCCCTCGGTGCAGTGGTCAAGCGTCAGCTCAAGGTCAAATTCCTTTGCGATGCGTATGGCGGTGAGGATATCTTCTGTGCGGTGGACATGGGCTTTGAGCGGGATTTTCTTCTCAAAAAGCTCACGGTAGCACTCCATGCAGAAATCGCCCTCGCCGCCGCTTTCAAAATACTGTCTTGCAAGGAAAAGCTCCTCCCTTATGAGTGAGGCGATGCCCATTCGCGTTGAGGGCATATTGCCGTTGAGTCCGTAGCTTGACATGGGATTTTCCCCGAAGGCGATTTTGATTGCCGCGGGCGCAAGCACCACCATATCGTCCACACAGCGTCCGTAGGTTTTTATGAATGCAAACTGACCGCCTATGGCGTTGGCGCTTCCCGGTCCCACCATGACACCCGTTATTCCCGCCGCAAGCGCGTTGTGGAAGGCGCTGTCCATGGGGTTTACGGCATCTATTGCCCGCATACACGGAGTGACGGGGTTTGTGTTCTCGTTGCTTGCATCGTTCAGGGAGGTGACCTTTTCCTCCGCTATACCGATATGGCTGTGTGCATCAATGAAGCCCGGGTAGACATACAGCCCTTCGGCATCGAAAACCTTCATTCCCTCCGTTGCCTCGATGCGCTTTCCTATTTCCGCAATTTTTCCGTTGCGGACAAGCAGGTCCTTGTGAACAGGCCCCTTTTCGTCCATTGTAAAAAGCGTTCCGTTTTTTATTAAAAGCATAAGCCTTGCCCCTCTTTTTTGAAAAATTTTTTGAACACGTATAGCTTTCCGCAAAATGAGGCAAACTATCCTTGCTGAATAAAAAGGAGGGTCAATTATGAACCAGAATCAGAATAACCAGCAGAACAACCGCAACAATCAGAACAACCAGAACAACCAGAACAACCAGAACAATCAGAACAATCAGAAGAACAACCAGAACAACCAGAACAATCAGCAGAACCAGAACAATCAGAAGAACAAGCAGAACCAGCAGAACGACAACAACCGCAACAACCAGAACAACCGATAAAGAATAAAAAAACGACACGCACAAAGCGTGTCGTTTTTTTATTGATCAGTAATTATTCTGCTTCACCAAGGATTGCCTTTGCGGGGCAGTTCTCCTGGCAGGTGCCGCACTGAACGCACTTCTCAGCATCGATTACGAACTTTTCTTCGTCGTTCTGGAAAATAGCTTCTGCGGGGCAGTTCTCCTTGCAGGTGCCGCACTGAACGCAATCAGGACCGATAACAAATGCCATTGTATGTACCTCCTATGATTCTTATCAGAATTACTCTGACAACTGCATTGTAACATATCTTTTCAAAAATGCAATTACATTTTCGGACATTCTTTGATAACTTTGCCACAAACGGCATCCTGAAAGGGATGCCGTTTGTAACAGCCGCCAAAGCTGTGCAAGCAAACCTTCCACAGCTTAATAGTAAAAGCCTTGAAAATCAAGGCTTTTACAGTGGCGGCAATCTAATTTGAGGCGGGTCTTTTCTCGCTGCGGCTCGGTCACGCCGCGGCTCTGACATGCCACTGGCATGTCATTCACTACCGCGGCGACACTTCGTTACCCCTCAAGCTCCCCCGCTACTCATAATTCTTTACTGTTGATGAAATAATTTTAAAAAGCCTAATAAAATGCGGCACCTCAAAGGAGGTGCCGTTTGATACTATGCAATGAAACTATGTAATTATTTAAGCTTGATTGCTTCGATGGGGCAGCGTCTTGTGCAGATGCCGCAGCCTATGCAGGCGTCCTTGTCAACGAGCTTGGAAACCACGTTCTCGATTGCAAGGCAGTATGCGGGGCAGTCCTCAACACAGAGTCCGCAGCCGTCGCAGAGCTTCTCGTCGATAACGGGCTTCTGCCATTTTTCTCTGGGAACAAACTTGCAGGCATTGCCGTCGGGGTCGAGGATACCCTCTTTCTCACAGCGTCTGCCGCAGGCGCCGCATTCGATGCAGCGGTTGGGGTCAATCTCGTGCTGCTCCTTCATTTCGCCGTTGATTGCCATTACGGGACATACCTCTTTGCAATCGTCACAGCCTTCGCATTTATTTGTAATCGAATATGCCATATTATTATTTCCCCATTCTAAAATATTTTTTCCAAACAGTAAGCGGCGGTTAACCCGTCAAGGCAGTCTTGCAAGGGAAAACAACCGCAATGCAACACAGACGGGTCAAGCGGCGCTTGCCGAAATATTAACCGCCGCCGGAAGCGGGAACGAGCATTATCTCGTCGCCATGCTTGAGCTTGGCATTGGGCTTCACCATTTTGCCGTTTACCACAACCATGCAGCCTTTGACGTCCTTCATGGTTATTTCAGAGTCGGGTTTTACGCGCTTTGACTCTTCATACACAAGCTTGAAAACGTCCTGCACGCTGTTTGCCTCGGCCTCCAGCATCTTAACGCCGCTGTCAAGCCTCAGCACGCCGAAAACTCTGATTGTAACCATTACTTAGAGCCTTTCTTTATACCCAGCTTCTTAAGACCTGCCTCGGTGGGAACGCCGTCCTTGTTCCAGCCGCGTACTGCGTAGTAGGCTTTCTTCATCTTGTCCAGAGGAACCTTGGTGCTCTCGTCCTCGGGGTCCTCCTGCTCGTCGGTAAGACGTGCGGGCAGGGTGTCGCTTTCGCCGGTTACGCCGAAGAGGGTGTCAATGTATCTCTCAAGAGTGTAGCCGCGTTCGCCGACACGCAGGTACTTGCCGAAGGTCATCTTCATGCCTACTGCGTACTTCATCTCACGGTCGTGATGGAAGATGGGCAGGGGGAAGCAGATGATTTCGGGGTGCTTGTTGATGATGGTGAGTATGGGGGCAATCTTGGTCATCATGCCGTTTACAAGCTTTGCAAGTCCGGTGCTGGGGTCAAGGATTACGGGCGGGAAGAAGGCGTAGCCCGTGAACAGACACTGACCCGTTGCGGATACGGACTCGAAGAAGTCCTGCATGAACATGGTAAGCTCTGCCTTTGCCTTGGGAGTCTGGCTGTCGATGTGCAGACCCAGAGCCTCAAGAATTACAAGGTAGCCTGCGTTCAGGTGGCAGCCGCCGCGGTTGGAAACCGCATAGCCAAGGCCCTGACCTACTGCATGGCGGGGCTCGTAAGCGGAAAGCTCAAGACCCTTGGACTGAATTGCAAATTCCTTGCCGCCGTACTTTTCGCTCAGGCGCTTGGTGCCCTCTGCCATCTCGTCGCCGATGCCGCGGCGATATGCAATATCGCTCCACAGCTCAGTAATGCCGTCGGTCTTGCCGAACTCGAGACCGTTAGACCAGATGCCCTTTTCGTTGGCTTCCATGGCGTAGGAAAGAGTCTGTGCCGCGGAAATGGTGTCCATGGCCAGCGCATCAAGCTCGTAGTTACACTTGTTGATGAGGCACAGGAGGCTGATGAGAATGCCGCCGCCCAGAAGTCCGAGAGTTTCAAGCACGGGTCCCTTGACCTCCTT
>JAZRVW010000071.1:0-13026 GCA_045599385.1 Oscillospiraceae bacterium
GGAGAACGATAGCACCGCGGACCTGCTGGTCTGCGTGACGGCCGTCAACACCGAGCTTTACGTGGAGCTCGACGGTTTCGTCGAACTTTGCCTTGCTTGCCTTAATTACCAGGCCAAATGCCTCCATGGGATCATAGAGGGCCTGCTTGTCAATGAGCTTTGCGCTCTCTTTATAATTTTTACCTCTAAACAATTTCGTTTCCTCCTAATAATGTGGTTGAGACGGAATTAAGTAAACGATGATTAATTCGGTGAAAGCAGGCTGCGAGGGATTTTGAGTTCCAAAAAGGCAGCTTTTCCGCAGGAATACTTTGTGTATTTCAAGGAAAAGTAACGCATTTGGGGCTCAAAACAGCCGCAGGATGCCGAAAGCGAATTGGTCAGCGGTTACTTGAAACCTCCCACGTTTGCCTTTCCTCAGTCGCCTACGAGTACGCCCATGGAACGGCAGGTGCCTGCGATCATGCTCATTGCACTCTCAATATCGGTGCAGTTGAGGTCGGGCATCTTCTGTTCTGCGATCTTGCGAAGATCTTCCTTGCTGATGGTTGCAACCTTGTCTCTCTGGGGGACGCCGGAAGCAGTGTCGATACCGCATGCCTTCTTGATGAGCAGTGCTGCAGGGGGAGTCTTGGTAACGAAGGTGAAGCTGCGGTCGGAGTAAACGGTGATAACGACAGGGATCATCATGCCCATGTCGCCCTTAGTGCGCTCGTTAAAATCCTTGGTGAACTGGCCGATATTTACGCCGTACTGACCAAGTGCGGGACCTACAGGGGGAGCCGGAGTTGCCTTGCCTGCGGGAACCTGGAATCTGACGTATCCAACTACTTTCTGTGCCATAAGTGAGCACCTCTTTCTTCTTAATCTTTAATTTCTTCAACCTGGTCAAGATCGAGGTCGACAGGAGTTTCTCTGCCGAACATGGAAACCATGACGCGAATTTTTTCATTCTCAGCGTCAAGCTCCTCAACAACACCGAGGAAGCCGGACAGAGGTCCGTCAACAACCTTAACAGTGTCGCCAACTGCGAAGCCGATGACGACTTCGTGATGCTCGATGCCCAGGTCATAAATTTCCTGCTCCGTAAGGGGAACGGCCTTGCCGTCGGAACCTACGAAGCCGGTTGCACCGCGAACGTTGTGGATCAGGTGCCAGCTCTCATCGGTGAGAACCATTTTGCAGAACACGTAACCGGGGAATATCTTACGCTCATAGGTCTTTTCGCCTGCGTCGGTATACTCGGTAACGGTTTCCATGGGAATTTTTATCTCATGGATAAGATCCGTCATTCTGCGGTTTTCAGCAGCCTTCATAATTGCTGCGGATACTGCGTTTTCATAACTTGAGTATGTGTGAATCACATACCATTTTGCTTCTTCTGCCATAACTGATTAACCCTTGCCTGCCAGCTTCGATATTGTATCGACAGCGAGGCGTGCCAGTGTGTCGAAACCGAACAGAACCACGGCGGAAACCGCCATAACGCCCAGAGCTACCAGGGTGTTGTTGGTGAGCTGCTTGGGGGTGGGCCACTCGACTCTCTTGAGTTCACTTACCATATCGCGAAACCATTTTCCGATACGCTTGAAGAGACCGAGCTTCTTGTCTTCTTTCTTTACGGCAGCAGTGTTTTTGGGAACAGCTTTTTTCTTTTCGTCAGCCATTTTTACACTCGTCCTTTCAGAAAGTTACTTGGTTTCGACGTGCTTTGTGTGCTTTCTGCAGAAGGGGCAATACTTATTGCGCTCAAGCTTTTCGGAAGTATTCTTCTTGTTCTTGATGGTATTGTAGTTTCTCTGCTTGCACTCATCACATCTCAAAGTGATTTTGACTCTGTTGTCAGCCATACTTTTCGGCACCTCCTATATTATTTATCCGCGTTTATCGGTGCGGACATTTGCCTCCCTGTATGAGACTGTGAGGCACCGTCTGCGGCAAAAAATGCGCGCAAAAAGAAACCTCTCGTCCGACAGGTAATTGATACTATACCATAAGCCGAACAAGAGGTCAAGCATTTTTTCCTTATTTATCAATGGTTTTTTGCGTTTTTTGCCGCCTGAAAAGCGCTGTTTTCCGCCCTCTTTTCAGCGCAACAATATCTTGTGGTTTTTAAACCGTTTTGCCCAACATTTGCGATGAAAGCGTAGGCTTATTCTTCAATTTCAAAGCCCTCGGCAAACTGCATTTCGTCAAGCTTATAGGTGTCGAGGCTCAGCTCAATGCTCAGCTCCTCGTCCTCAAGATTGCCGCGGTTGCGGTCAATGAAGCTCTGCGCGGCCTTTTCCGCGTCGGCCTCCCTTGCGAAAACTCCGATGCTGTGGGCATACTCAAAGCCGCTTTCCTCATTGCTCATGTACACCTGTACGTGATACACCGCTTTGCCGTCATACATGTTGTGCTCAAAGGTGGCAAAGCCCAGAGGATAATCCCTGAAGCCTTCAAGCTTTCTGTATTTTTCAATTGCCTCATCGCGTTTTTTCAGGCTGGAGAAAAAGCCGAGAGCCTTGACCCCGCCGTTGCAGATATGCTGTAATTCGTAAACCTTCATTTAAAAAACTCCCAACGTTTTGAATATCAGCGCCCAGCAGAACATGGTGAAGGAGCAGAGGGCGCTGGTGCAGACCACAATGTCTCCCGCAAGCTCCGCATCGCCGCCCATCTGCTGTGCCATGGTGAAGGAGGCGATTGCGGTGGCGGAGCCGAAGATTGCAATCATGCCCGCAAACTCAACGCCCCGTATGCCAAAGAGCATGGCGGCGGTGAGGAAAATTCCGGGTATAACAACAAGTCTGCCCAGGCAGACCTGAATCAAGTCCTTTGCATAACGGCGGAGGCCGTCAAACTTGAAAAACGCACCCAGCAGAAACAGCAGCAGCGGATTTGTCGCCGCGCCTATCTGTGAAACGGTGCTTTCGATTGCCGCGGGCAGCTTTATATCCAGCAGCAAAAACGCAATTCCGAACACCGTTCCCTGAATAAGCGGATTTTTGATTATCTCCAGCAGCAGTTTTTTCACCGAGGGCTTTCGGCCGTTGAAAACCTCAAGAGTTATGACCGCAAGAATGTTGAACATGGGCACAACCACGGCAACAAGCAGCACAACGGCGCCCAGGTCGGCGCCCTGCACAAGCTGCTGGGCAAGGGGTATGCCGATGATGACAAAGTTTGACCTGTAAAGCCCCTGAATCTTTACGCCGCGCTTGGCGTTTTCCTTTTCCGTCAGCAGCACAAAGCCCAGACTCAGCCCGTAGGCGCAGAGAACGCTCACGGCGGCGAAAAGCAGCAGCTTCGGCTGAACGGCGGCAGAAATATCCGAAGCATAAAGGGTGCCGAACAGCATCAGCGGCATGAAATATCTGAACACCAGCTTATTGAGCCTTGGCACGTCCTCGCGCTTTACGGCACCCAGAACCCTTGCCAGATAGCCCAGCGCCATTATGAGAAAAATCGGCACTACTGCGTTCAGGCAAACCTGAAAATCGCTCATTTCTTTCGCTGAAGCTTATGCTTTTTTCCGTCGGGAGTCTGGATATAGGTGTTGTCAAGCACCTGCATTGCGCCCTGGCGCCACTCGGCAATATACTCCTTGCGCAGAGCATCGCGCTCGGCAATTTCATCTGCGGTAAGCTCGCGCTCCTTTGCGATATGCGCAAGCTCGTTTATGCGTGCAAGTTTACTGTTTTCCATTACTCAATACTTCCCAGTTCATCAAGAGTTTTTTCAAAGGCGGGCATGAAGTTTTCGAGGAAGTAGTCAACCTCCATCATGCCATAGGCCCTCAGTGCGCAGAGCGTCTGCTTTTCGGCGGAAACGAATTCATTGTTGCCCGCCTTGCGCTCCTCGACGCACTTTATGTAGGCGCTCATCTTGTCCGCTGCCTTCACAATATCGTGATACTTAAGGGCGGTTTCACCCATAAGCACGGGCTCGAAGGCGCTGCGCATTTCCTGCGGAAGCATGGCAACGAGCTTTTCGTTTGCAATGCCTTCAACGCGGCGGTAGGCCTCTGTAATCTCCGCGTCATGATATTTGATGGGTGTGGGCAAATCGCCCGTGAGGATTTCCGAGGCATCGTGATAAAGCGCAACGGTGGCGCAGGCATCGGGGTCGCAGTCAAGACCGAAGATATCGCGGCGGATAACGCCAAGTGCGTGGGCAAGCACGGCAACCATGTGGCTGTGCTCCTGGATATTTTCTTCTATGGAATTACGCATGAGACTCCAGCGCTGGATATGCCGCATGCGTGAAATAAGGGCGAAAAAGTTGCTGTCCATATCTTCTCTCCATTCTCTGTTCTGTAAATTTAAATTTTATCACACTTTTATTTCCCTTGCAACCGCCGCAAAAAAGTGTTATAATTTATATGCAAAAGCGTGTAGTATCGGCGTAAATTGCGCCTATACTCACGCGGTTTTTTATTGGGAGGTACAGCAATGTTTTCGGCGGGCGAAGTTGTTACATACGGAACTCAGGGTATTTGCCGCGTTAAAGAGCTTTCGGTTATGAAATTCGGCAGCACCAGGGGCGAGTACTATATTCTCATTCCCGTTTACGACCCGAAGTCCGTTGTGTACGTTCCCGCCTCAAAGCCCGCGCTTGTTGCTAAGATGCGTCCCGTTTTAAGCCGTGAAGAGCTTGACGAGCTCATACTGAAAACCTCCGAAGAAAGCCTTGAGTGGATTGTAGGTGACAGTGAGCGCAAGGACTACTGCGACAGAGTTCTCAAAAGCGGTGAGCGCGTTGAAATAATGCGCATGATGGAGATGCTGTATCTCCACCGCGAATCGCTGAAGGACCAGAAAAAGCACTTCCACAACGTTGATGCCCAGTATCTCAAGGCCGCAGAGCGAATGCTCCACGACGAGTTTGCCTTTGTCCTTGGCATAGCCCCTGAGGACGTTCCCGATTACATTCAGAGTCACATGATGAAATAAAAGTCAGGCCGCTTTTCCGCTTTCGGAAAAGCGGCATTTTTTGTAAGCTGAACAAATTAAAAACAATTGTATATTGTCGTGTAATTTGATATAATGCAGTAAAATGTTTTTATCTACAGGAGCACGCCATGAGTACACCGCTTATGATGATAATCAACCCCGCGGCAGGCAAATGCAAATACCGCGACGGTCTTGCCGAGGCACTTAAAATTCTTTCCGACGCGGGTTATGAAACCAGCATATTTTTCACCGAACATGTGGGCCACGCAACAGAGCTTGCAGAGCAGCACGCCCACCGCTTTGAGAAAATTCTTGTCCTGGGCGGCGACGGCACTCTCGGCGAGGCTGTGGCGGGACTCATGACCATGGAGAAGCGTCCCCAGGTGGGCTATATCCCCATCGGCACCGCAAACGACATTGCCCGCACCTTCAAGCTGCCCAAGGGCGACATTGTGGAGGGTGCAAAACGCTTCGTCAGCGGCAAGCCCTTTGCCTTTGACACGGGCAGACGCAACGGTGGTTATCTTAACTACGTTGCCGCATTCGGCGCCTTTGCCAAGGTCAGCTACGGCACGCCTCAGGAAAAGAAAAACAAGTTCGGTCAGGCCGCCTACATGACGGGTGCGGTCAAGGCAATCCTCGGAATGAAGCCCGTTAAGGTGCGTGTGGAATATGACGGCGGCGAGTATGAGGGCGAGGCCATATACGGCGGAGTGAACAACTCCTTCTCCCTGGGCGGCGTTGTGGATATGCCTCCCGATACCGTGCTTCTTGATGACGGACTGTTTGAGCTTATAATCATCAAAAACCCACCGAATTTCGCCTCCCTCTCCGCGCTTGCGGCGCAGGTTCTCACCCACCATTACGACAGCGAATATCTTATAATCGAAAAGACCTCAAAGGCAAAGTTTATCTTCGAGGAGCCTCAGCATCTCACCGTTGACGGCGAAATGAGCGAGGCGCTCACGGAGCTTGATTTTGAAATCTGCCCCAAGGCAATTGAAATTATCTGCTGATTCCGGCAAAAATTCGAAACCGTTATTCAGAAAGGACAAATATTATGGGACTTATTAAAGCAGGCCTCGGCGCCCTTAACAGCACTCTCGCAGACCAGTGGAAAGAATTTTTCTACTGCGAAGCTCTCGACAAGGACACCCTTATGACCAAAGGACAGAAGCGCATAAGCTCCCGCTCCTCCAACACAAAGGCAAGCGACAACATTATTTCAAACGGCTCCGGCATCGCCGTTGCCGACGGTCAGTGCATGATTATCGTTGAGCAGGGTAAGGTCGTTGACGTTTGCGCCGAGCCCGGCGAATACACCTACGACACCTCCTCCGAGCCCAGTATCTTTACGGGAAAATTCGGCGATGCGCTGAAGGAAACCTTCAAGGTTCTCGGCAAGCGTTTTACCTACGGCGGCGACACGGGCAAGGACCAGCGCGTTTACTACTTCAACACCAAGGAAATCATCGACAACAAGTTCGGAACTCCCGTTCCCATTCCCTTCCGCATTGTTGACCGCTCCATCGGCCTTGACATCGACGTTTCCGTACGCTGCAACGGCGTTTACTCCTACCGCATTTCCGACCCCATTCTTTTCTACACCAACGTCTGCGGCAACGTAAGCGCAAGCTACTCCCGCGAGGAAATTGACGGACAGCTTAAAACCGAGTTTGTCAGCGCACTTCAGCCCGCCTTTGCAGGTCTTTCCGAGCAGATGCTGCGTCCCAATCAGATTCCCGCACACACCCAGGAGCTCTGCGACCTCATGAACGAAAACCTCACTCAGAAGTGGGGCGAAATCCGCGGTCTCTCTATTGTTTCCATCGCAATGAATCCCGTCTCTCTTACTGAGGAAGACGCGGAAATGATAAAGCGTCTTCAGAAGAGCGCGGCGCTCCGCGATCCTTCTCTTGCGGCAGGCACTCTTGTGGGCGCGCAGGCTGACGCAATGACGGCGGCGGCACAGAACGAAAACGGCGCCATGGCAGGCTTCATGGGCATGGGCATGGCTATGAACGTGGGCGGAAGCAATCCCCAGAGCCTTTACGCCATGGGCGGCACGGCAGCCCAGAGCTCCGAAAACGGCTGGACCTGCGCCTGCGGCGCAGTAAACACGGGCAAGTTCTGCTCCGAATGCGGCGCAAAGAAGCCCGCCGATGACGGCTGGGTCTGCTCCTGCGGCGCTGTAAACAAGGGCAATTTCTGTACCGAATGCGGCGCAAAAAAGCCCGCCGATGACAGCTGGACCTGCGCCTGCGGCGCAGTAAACAAGGGCAACTTCTGCTCCGAGTGCGGCGCGAAAAAGCCCGAATGACAACCGAGATTTTTTAATTAGCCATGGACGAAATCCTTGAATATAAATGCCCGTGCTGCGGCGGCGCAATATGCTTCAACAGCACGGTGCAGAAAATGAAGTGTCCCTACTGCGACGCGGAATTTGACGTTGAGGCTCTGAAAAAATATGACGAGGATTTAAAAAGCGACCAAAACGATGACATGAACTGGGCAGACCCGGGCGGAAGCGAGTGGACAAGCGGTGAAAGCGACGGTATGCGCGTTTATGTCTGCGAGGCCTGCGGCGGCGAGATAATCGCCGACGAAACCACCGCCGCAAGCACCTGCCCCTACTGCGACAATCCCGTCATCATGAAAGGACAGCTCTCGGGCGAGCTTCGCCCCGAGCTTGTCATTCCCTTCAAGCTCGACAAGGCCGCCGCCAAGGCGGCGCTGAAATCGCACCTTGAGGGAAAGCGTCTGCTTCCGAAGGTTTTCAGGGACGAAAACCACATCGACGAAATCAGGGGCATCTATGTTCCCTTCTGGCTTTTTGACACCGAGGCCGACGCCCGTATCCGCTATAAAGCCACCTCCACGCGAATGTGGAGCGACGCAAACTATACCTACACGGAAACGAGCTATTTCAATGTTGTCCGCGGCGGAACCCTTGACTTTGAGCATGTTCCCGCCGACGGCTCCTCAAAAATGGCCGACGACCTCATGGAGTCCATCGAGCCCTTTGACTACTCCGAGGCCGTGGATTTTCAGACTGCCTATCTTTCGGGCTATTTTGCCGACCGCTACGATGTTTCCGCCGAGGAAAACACCGAGCGCGTCAACGCCCGCATGAAGAAAAGCACCGAGGACATCTTTCAGGAAACCGTCACTTATCCATACGCCACGCTGACGCCCGAAAGCAGTAGCGTGCAGTTTTCCGGTGGCAAGGCAAAGTATGCGCTGTACCCAGTGTGGATTTTGAACACCTCCTGGAAGGGCGAAAAATACACCTTCGCAATGAACGGTCAGACGGGCAAATTCGTTGGAAACCTTCCCGTTGACAAGGGCATTTACCGCAGATGGTTTGCGGGCATTGCCGCAGGCGCCTCAGCGGCGGTCTACGCAATCGCGTGGCTGCTCAGCGGAATGTGAGGTGCCCATGAGAAAAAGAATTTTTTCTGTTATTCTGCTGTGTCTGCTCTGCGTTCTGCTGTGCTCCTCCGCCTTTGCGGACGTTTCCGACGAGGCGGGACTTCTGTCCGATTACGAGCAGAGTGAGCTGGAATCCATGATAAGCGATTTTCTCGATGCGCACGGCTTCCAGCTTGTTATCCTCACGGTAAACGGCACGGACTCACGTGACATCACCGACATCGCCGACGATTTCTATGACAACGGCGGCTACTGCGATGACGGCGCGCTGTTTGCCATTGACATAGCTGAGCGCGCCTGGTACATTTCCACCGCAGGCAGAGGCGAATATGCCCTGACGGACACAAACATCGACTTCATCGCCGAGGAAATGCTTCCCTTCCTTAAAACAGGGGATTATTTCGAGGCCTTCAGCATTTTCATTGAAGAGTGCGGCTACTGGGTTGATGCCTATGACAGCGGCGAATTTATTCCCGAGGAAGACGATTACGCGGATTACGGCGATTACGGCTACAGAGAAGAGCCGCACACACGCGGTCTCAGCCCGCTGTGGATTCCCGTCAGCAT
Source organism: Oscillospiraceae bacterium (assembly GCA_045599385.1). Lineage (GTDB taxonomy): Bacteria > Bacillota > Clostridia > Oscillospirales > Oscillospiraceae > F23-B02. The sequence goes on from JAZRVW010000071.1 coordinate 8,937, forward strand.
TGCCATCGGCGTTTTGCTTGCTCTCTTAATTACATCATCAATGAAAAGCGGCATGAACTCCGTTCAGTCGCGCAAAACCGCCTCAGACTACGCCAACCGCGGCAGTCTTAAGCTTACGGATAAGCAGGACGTTTTCCTGTACCACACGATTTTGCGCGCTCCCAAGCCGAAGGACGACAGCGGCACCCGCGGCGGAGGCGGAGGAAGCTTCGGCGGCGGCATTCACATGAGCGGCGGCGGAGTATCCCACGGCGGTCACGGCGGACATTTTTAAAGAAAACACAAAAAACAGCTCACACTTCGGTGAGCTGTTTTTTAAGTGTTTTCTTTAGTCAAGCTTCATGTCGCCGTCTTTAATCCAGCCGAGCTTGCGGCAGACCATGCCGAAGAACCAGGCGAGGATTGCGGGGAGAACTACGGCGATGAGCGCAAGACCGAGCCAGTCCATTGCGGTGGGGTTAGCGCCCGTTGCAGCCCAGCCGCTCCATACACCGATGGGACCTACCAGACCGCAGGTGCCCATGCCGGAGGACACCGCAGCGCCGTTCATTTCAAGCTCAAACACGCAGGTGGAAATCGGGCCCGTTACGGCACTTGCGAGGATTGCGGGAATCCATATTTTCGGGTTCTTTACGATATTGCCCATCTGCAGCATGGAGGTGCCGAGACCCTGGGAAACGATGCCGCCCCAGCGGTTTTCCTTGAAGGAGGCAACGGCGAAGCCCACCATGTTTGCACAGCAGCCCGCAAGTGCGGCGCCGCCTGCAAGACCTGTAAGACCGATGGCGGCGCAGATTGCCGCGGAGGATATGGGAAGCGTAAGCGCAATACCGATGACCACGGAAACAACAATGCCCATTACGAAGGGCTGCTGAACCGTTGCCCACATGACAATATCGCCCACATACATGGCGGCACGTCCGATGGGTGCGGCGATGAGCCACGCAAGACCTACGCCCACGAGAATTGTTACGATAGGCGTTACGAGAATATCGATTTTGGTTTCCTTGGACACAACCTTGCCGAATTCGGAAGCGATGACTGCAATGAAGTAAACTGCAAGAGGGCCGCCTGCTCCGCCGATGGCGTTTGTGGCAAAGCCCACGGGAATGAGGGAAAACAGCACCATTGCGGGAGCATGGAGCGCATATCCGATGGCAACCGCCATTGCGGGACCTACCATTGCGGAGGCAAAGCCGCCGATGGTGTATGCCTTGCCGTTAATCTCAATGAGAATTGCCTTCAGAAAGCCAATTCCCAGCTGGGTGCCGAGAGTGTCAAGAATCGTTCCCACAAGCAGAGTGCAGAACAGACCCTGAGCCATGGCGCCGAGGGCATCAATGCCGTAGCGCTTGAGGCTTACCTCTATGTCCTTGCGCTTTAAAAAGCTTTTAAACTTACTCATAATATCATCCTTTTCGCTTATCTCTTTGCCATGAGCATCTTATCCTTAAGAGTCATGAGCTTTTCGGAAAGGTCAACATAGTAGTTGTGCGGATTGTCAAAGCGCTTTACCTCGGGCCACAGCGTGCTGACCTGATATGCGCAGTTGCGCTTTATCTCTTCAAGAGCGGGAAGCTCGTAAACCTGCTCGCCGTTTCTGAAGATGGGGACAAGCAGCTCCTTTGCCTCGTAGCTTTCCATGACCTTGCTCTTCCAGCGTGCATCGGGGTCACAGATTTCAAGGGGCCTTGAGTCGTCAACGGTTTCATCGTAGAGGCAGAGGTAGTCGGCCTCGGCCATGCCCGTTTCCTTGTCATACAGACGGTAAACCTTCTTGAAGCCGGGATTCGTGATCTTGCCCACGTTTTCGCTGATTTTAATCTTGGGAATTACGTTGCCGTCCTTGTCCTCAACCGCACAGAGCTTGTACACGCCGCCGAATACGGGGTCGGACTTTGAGGTAATGAGGCGCTCGCCCACGCCGAAGGCGTCAATCTTTGCGCCCTGAAGCAGAAGCTCGGTGATGAGGCGCTCATCAAGGGAGTTGGAAACGGTTATCTTGCATTCTGTCCAGCCCGCGTCGTCAAGCATCTTGCGTGCCTTGCGGGTGAGATATGCCATGTCACCGGAGTCAAATCGAATGCCGCACTTGGTTATGCCCTGGGGCTTCAGAACCTCGTCAAAGGCACGGATTGCGTTGGGAACGCCTGACTTGAGGCTGTTGTAGGTGTCAACAAGCAGGGTCGCGTTGGTGGGATAAACCTCGCAGTAGGCCTTGAAGGCATCATACTCGGTGTCAAACATCTGCACCCAGGAGTGTGCCATTGTGCCGCCTGCGAGCACGCCGTACTTCTGGTCAGAAACGGTGCAGGCAGTACCCGCACAGCCGCCGATGTAGGCTGCTCTTGCACCCGTGACGGCGCCGTCGATGCCCTGGGCGCGACGGGAACCGAACTCGAGAACGGTGCGTCCCTCTGCGGCGCGGCAGATGCGGTTTGCCTTGGTTGCAATCATGCTCTGATGGTTCAGCTCAAGCAGAACGTAGGTCTCGATAAGCTGTGCCTGGATTGCGGGAGCGCGCACGGTCATAATGGGCTCGCGGGGGAAGATGGGCGTGCCCTCGGGAACTGCCCAGATGTCGCCCGTAAACTTAAAGTTTGCCAGGTAATCAAGGAAGCCCTCCGAGAACATATTTCTGCCACGGAGATATTCAATGTCCTCTTCGGCAAAATGCAGATTGTTGATGTAATCCACCACCTGCTCAAGTCCGGCCATTATGGCAAAGCCGCCCTTATCGGGATTCTGACGGTAGAAAACATCGAAGTAGGTGATTTCGTCTGCCATGCCCTGCTCAAAATATCCGTTGCCCATGGTGAGCTCATAGTAGTCGCAGAGCATTGTCAGGTTGATGTTGTGTTTATTATCCATAGCCGCCTCCAAAGACGATAGTTTTCTACCTTGATTATACATCAAATGTAAATTTATTCAACCATTGTTAATCTTTAGACCCGAAGCGCCGTAATCCAGCATTTGCCCAGGCGCAAACTCCGATTTACACGCAAGCGCCTTTGCGCTATAATACCGTCGAGGAGGGATTGCCATGGTTTACGCATACCCCGATTATTTTGAAGAATTTCACTGCATTGCCGACAAATGCCGCCACAGCTGCTGCGTCGGCTGGGAAATAGACATTGACGAGGACGCGCTTCACCGCTTTGAGCGCACCGACGGCGAGCTGGGTGATGAGCTGCGCGATAAAATATCCACGGAAGATACGCCGCACTTTATTCTCTCCGAAAACGAGCGCTGCCCTTTCCTTGATGACAAAAATCTCTGCCGCCTGATTACCGAAAAAGGCGAGGATTTTCTCTGCGGAATCTGCCGCGACCACCCGCGCTTTCGCAGCTTTCTGCCCGGCAGAACGGAAATCGGTCTGGGGCTTTGCTGCGAGGAGGCCGCGCGGCTTATTCTGACGCGGAAAGCGCCCGTTTCCATCATTGAAAACGGCGAAAACGAGCAGGACGAAGAAACGCAAAACATTGTAAACGGCCGCGCGGAACTTTTTGCAATTGCGCAGAACCGCGAGTACGATATGGAAACACGCATCAAAAGGCTTCTCGATTTTTACGACCTTGAGCTTCCCGAAAAATCGCCTGCGGAATGGGCGAAGTTTTATCTCGGCCTTGAGCGCATGGACGAGGAGTGGACGGCTCAGCTTGAAAGACTAAAGGGTTTTGAGGCTTTTTCCGTACCGGATATGACCGTATGCCAGCAGCTTCTTGTATATTTCCTTTACCGTCACGTTCCCGAGTGCTACGATGACTTTGATGCTGACAGCAAGATACTGTTCGCGGTGTTAAGCACGCAGATTGTATCCACACTTGCGGGAGAGAATAACCAAAACTTTCTTGAGCTTGCCCGCCTCTACTCCGCGGAAATCGAATACTCCGACGAAAATCTCGAGCTTATCTACGACGAGCTTATAAAATAAGAAAACACCGCCCGAAATCACCGGGCGGTGTTTTATAAATCAGAATATATGCGTTTCTACGCGGTGTCCCTTAGCATCGTACGAGTATTTAAAGCCCGAAATGTACGGTCCGTTTTCATAGTTGAAACCGTCGTACGTTGTTTCTTTTACAAGGTG
>JAZRVW010000072.1:0-3619 GCA_045599385.1 Oscillospiraceae bacterium
TGCATTTTTGCATTATATGCTTCATAGACTTGTACCAAAAGGGAGGAATGACTATGGCGTATGAGGAAAAGGCTAAGCCTGCGGTAAAGCCCCACTCCGTCAGCATGGACGACCGCTGTAAAATGAGCATAACGGGAGTGGAAGATGTGGAAAGCTTTGACGAAAGCGAAATCGTCATGCGAACATCGCAGGGAAATCTTATTGTGCGTGGCAGCGGTCTGCACATCGGTAAAATAAATCTTGATGTGGGGGAGCTTCGGGTTGAGGGACTTATAATTGAGCTCGCCTATGAGGAGCAGCACACACCCACGGGCTCCTTCTGGAGCAAAATCTTCGGCTGATGGAAATTGAAGTAAGGCGGCAGCTCCTGCAGCTTGCCGCCGCCTTTTTAACGGGTGCGGCATTGGGCGCGGTTTACGATGTGTTTCGCGTGCTCAGGCGGCGAAGCGGGAAAAATGTCCTTGCGGATTTGCTGTTTAGTGCGGTGCTGTGCGTAACGCTGTTTTCTCTCGGCATGAGCCTGGGCGACGGGGAGCTCGGCTGGGCCATGGCGCTGTTTGCGGTGCTGGGCTTTGCGTTTTACATGACGGTGTTCAGCCGCAGCGTTCTGCGTATTATAAATAAGCTTGCCGAAATAAGCGCGCAGACTGTAAATCGGTGTCTGAAGCCCGTGAAAAGTGGGGTAAAGTTCCTTGCAAAACTTGCAGAAAAGCTCTTTTCAAATCTGCATAACCGTTTTACAATGGTAAAAAATACCGATACGGAATATGGAGAGGAACACAATGAAGAAAAACCACACGGTTACGGTGCTGATGCTGGCGGGAGTACTGCTGTATTCGGCGGCAAGTCTTATGACGGCGTCATCACAGCTGAAGGACGCGGTGAATATGACGCAGGAGCTGACAAAGGAAATAGAAAACGCGGAAAAAGAAAATCTCGCCTTAAGCGAAAGAGCACGCAGCATAGGCAGTGAACAGTCCGTCATGTCGGAGGCTGAAGAGTTTTTCGGCTTCACCGACCCCCGCGGCTTTGTCTTTGTCGATGAGGGCTGACGCAAAAAGTCTGAAAATTAAAAGCAGATGAGTTTTATACTCATCTGCTTTTTTTGAAATTTGCTTAGGGAAAAGGAGATTTAGGACCGACGTTGCCATAGTAGTCTGCTCCGGGAACAAGGGGCTTGGGATAGTTGCCATAGACGTTGGGCATAGCGGAGGTGGGACCGGGCTGCGGATAGCTGCCGTAGGGATTTGTGGGGCTGATAACCGAACTGTAGTCCCAGATTATCGCACCTGTGTTGGGGTCATAGCCGCTGTATTTTCCGTAACCCATGCCACCGCTGTAGGTGTAACCGCTGCTGTAGCCGCCGTGAATGTAGTTGCCTTCCGTTATCGGAGGCATAGAAAAGGAGGGTGTGGGCACAACGATCGTTGAATATTCGGTGAATATATTGACTGTGAAGCTGTCGCCCGTGTCAGGATTTTCGTAGACTATGGTTTCGATGATGCCATCTGCCGTGTATTCATAGCTGTGCTCTTTTTCAACGTAGTTTTCGTATTCTATGCCGTCAATGAATGCTTTGGGGACTCCCGTGTCTTTAACGGTGCTCTCCGTGGGAGTGGGCTCCTCGGCAAAGATGTTTTTTACGCCTTCCCTGAACTGCGGTATGGATAGATAGGCGGCGGCACCGATTATGACCGCAAGCATGGCGGCGATTGAAACAGCACGGAGCGATTTGAGAAGCACCCTTGTGCCGTTCTGGCGGCTGATTCTGCCAAGCTCACGCCTTATTGTCTCTCTGCCCCGTCGGTGTCGCTCATCTTCGTTTTCAAACTCTTCAAGCTCATTGAGCTCGCGGCACTCCGCCATGAGCTCCTGACCCTGCTCGGCGCAGACTTCCTCCATGAGCAGAGCAAACAGGGCATCTTCGTAATTGTCATGCTTAGTCAACGGTAACACCTTCTTCCGTCAGCAATTCAAGTGCGTGTCGGCGCGCCCTTGTAAGCTTCATGCGGATGCTGCTTTCCTTGCAGCCGAGCGTTTCGGCAAGCTCGGCGTCAGAGTAGCCGGCGATATATTTTCCTTCAAGCAGGAATTTTTCCGCCTCCGAAAGCGCGGGCCATACCTTTGACAGCTTGCCGATGTTATCGCTGAGTATAACGCGCTCGTCCATGCTGTCGGCTTCACTGTCGGGAATGCTTTCGGCAGCGCCCTCATAAACATCAAGAATGTGTCTGCCGTTCTTGCTTGATTTACGCAGGTGGTTTATGGCGGTGTGCTTCACGGTTACGACGATGTAAGATGCAAGCGCGCTCCGCTTAAGCGTCCGCAGAGTGTCAACCTTGCCGATAAGTCTTACAAGTGCCTCCTGCACAATATCTTCTTTTTCAAAGCACTCGCTGACAAAGGTGCCTGCGGTGCTGTACATGAGTCTGCTGAAATCATAGAACATGTCAGTGAGAAACTCTCTGTCACTGGGTTCCTCAACCTGAGTAAGTAGCATTGCTATCATGGGTGGCCTCTCTCTGTGTTAGTCACATAATTAAACGCACAGGACGGGAAAATGCAACAAGTCCATTATAATACATGAGAATAAGCGGGTAAACAGGAAAGATCAGGTGCTTTACCGCACAAAGCAGAAGCAATCTGTGCATTTTCACGCAGACAATGAAATTCGCCTGCTCAAAAAATGCAGGTGGAAATGATACCTCCGCCGTGAATACGCTGAAGCAAAGGTGCTTTTGAAATATCCTACGATTTTTCACGCAGCAGACAGGCAGGCGCAGGACTAAATTTTGCAGAGTAAATTGCAAAAACGTTTCAAAACGGTCAAAAATGCAGGAAAATATTTATCGTTCTGCAATTTCAAATCATTTTGCTGTGCTGACATTTCTCAAAATACGAAACTGCACGACGGAAAAATTGCATTTTTGAGGCGTAATCGTCCTCTGAACCGCCGAAAACGCAGTTTGAACCTGCGGATTATTCGTAATTCATTTTTGACCGCAATAGTAATCTGCAAGTTTGCGTCATGGAAAATTCTAAACAAATATTTGTGCAAACTGCACAAATATGTTTCTGATTAATTGTGAAAAAAGAGTTGATTTTCTGCGAAACAGCTATATACTGAAAGTGACCCAGGGATAAACAATCTGACTTATTCAGGAGGTAATCACAATGTTAATCGGAATCGGTGCTTTCATGACAGTTTACTTTGCAGGCATGGTATGGATGACCGCAAAAGGTATGGACTGATATTAAGCCAATAAGCATATATTCTGCAGGCCGCGAAGCAAGCGCGGCCTGCTTTTTTTCTTGCGAAAAGGGCAGGGCTTGTGTATACTGAAGGCATGAAAGAGTTTACGATAAAAAAGAATGATGCGGGCCAGCGTCTTGACCGATTTGTCGGCAAGGCCGTTCCTCTGCTGCCCGATGCGCTTTTGCAGAAATATATCCGCATAAAGCGAATAAAATTAAACGGCAAGGGCGCGAAGCGTGACACCCGACTGAATGAGGGCGACCTTGTTCAGATGTATATAAACGATGAGTTTTTTGAAAAGCCCCGTGAGGAAAACTCGTACCTGAAGGTCGGCACTCCGAGGCTCAATATCGTTTATGAGGA
>JAZRVW010000073.1:0-16629 GCA_045599385.1 Oscillospiraceae bacterium
AAAGGTGATACTGAATGAAAAACAAGTTGCCCGTTTTTGCGGCTTTTGCCGCTTCTGCCGCCGCATCGCTTTACCTTGCCGCAGCAAATAAAAACAAGTTCAGCATTGAAAAGCTGAGCTGTCTTATAGACCTGCACCTGCATCTTGACGGTTCAATCTCCGTTGCTTCCGCGAAGCAGCTTGCCGCCATGCAGAGCATTGAAATTCCCGAAAGTGACGAAGAAATCAAAAAGCTTCTTTCCCTTTCCGATAACTGCCGCAATCTCAACGAATATCTCGAAAAGTTCAGCTTCCCCCTTTCTCTCCTGCAGACAAAGGAGGCCATTTCCCAGGCGGTGTGCAATCTGAAGGAGGAGCTTAAGCAGCAGGGGCTCATGTATGTAGAAATCCGCTTTGCACCCCAGCGCCACTGTGACAAGGGACTTTCTCAGGAAGATGCGGTGCTTGCCGCTATTGAGGGCATGGAGCGCAGCGACCTCAAGTCAAATCTCATTCTCTGCTGCATGCGTGAAAAGGACAACCGTGAGGCAAACCTCGAAACCCTTGCGATTGCGGACAAATACCGCGCCAAAGGAGTCTGTGCCGTTGACATTGCAGGCGACGAGGCAAGCTATCCCGCGGAAGAATTCCGCTACTTTTTCGATGAGTGCAAGCGCCTCGGACTTCGCAACACAACCCACGCGGGCGAAGCCGCAGGTCCCGAAAACGTTCACAAGGCAATCCTCTTTGAAACCGAGCGCATAGGACACGGCGTTCGCTCCTGCGAGGACCTCAAGGTTCTTAAGGAGGTCGTGGCACGTCAGGTTCCCCTCGAGTTCTGCCCCACCAGTAATCTGAACACCTCAATTTATGAAAGCATTGAAAAATATCCCCTCAGGCAGTTCCTCTATGCCAATGCGTATGTCACAGTCAACACCGACAACATGAGCGTTTCCAACACAACGCTGAAAAAGGAATTACAGCTTCTCGCTGACACCTTTGCGCTTAAGAAGGAAGAGGTTAAAAAGCTGCTTCTGAACTCTGCAAACGCAGCCTTTGCGGACGAAAAGACCAAGGCAGAGCTTATAGAGAGAATTGAAAAGGAATTTGAGTAACAAAAAACCCGGCATGCGTCTGCATTGCCGGGTTTTTATTATATTGTCCGTGTATAAAGCTCCTATCAAACAGGCTTGATGTTTTTAAAGGTCTATGAGTTCAAAATGCTGCACGGCACGCTTCATTGAAAGCAGGGTTATGAGAACATACATGACCGCACCCGCGGCAAGCACACCGAGCTGAAGCCCGATATGTTCAAATCCGAAGGCGTTTACAGCCTCAAGTCCGGGAATGTGGTGCAGGCTTTCCGCTATACCCACGACAACAAAGGAAACAACGATAAACCACACAAACGGCTTTGCAAACTTGTAGGCGGTTTTGAAATAGCCGCAGACGAATATTGCGTTGAAAAGTCCGAAAATCAGCAGGACAAAGCCTAAATAAGCCGGATTTGCGTTCATCAGCGCATTGTTGCGGTAAGCGGCAAGGTCAGAGAACGCCGTCATGCGCAGCAGAGTTACCGCCGCGCAAACAGCAAAGGCGCAGAGCTCAATAAATACGCAGAAGATGTATTTGCTTCGCACCACGTCTGATTTAGGCACCGGCAGCAGCGCGGAATATACAATATCGTTTGCCTCGCGGGCTGACTGGAAGGACTGGAAAATACCCAGGCAGACGAAAAACGCACCCACAAGTATGGGATAGCCCGGGCAGAAGGTCAAAAACCCGAAGGCGATGAAAAAATATGACAGCACGGAAGCACTGAGCTTCATTTCCTTATGCAGCAGTTCAGCCATGGGAAGCCCTCCTTTCCAGACGCAGTATGGTTTCCTCCAGCGTTTCGCCGCACTCACCGAATTTGCTGCGGAAATCCGCTTTCGGAGATGCGGCAACAATTCTGCCGTTTTGAATATATACAATATCGTCTGCACATTTCTCAAGGTCCGAGGTGATGTGGGTTGAGAAAAGTATCGCCGTGCCGCGAGTTTTCAGTTCATTGAAAATCTCCAAAAGTTCATCTCTTGAAAACGGGTCAAGTCCGCTGGTCGGCTCGTCAAGAATAAGAATTTCCGCACGGTGCGAAAGGGCAAGCAGCAGATTCAGCTTGACCTTCATGCCCTCGGAAAGCTCGCAGGGACACTTGTTTTCGTCGATGGAGAACATGCTCAGATACTCGCGGTAAGCGGCATCGTCCCAGTTAGTATAGAAGGTCTTTGTTACCGCAACAATGTCGCGGATTTTTTTCTTCGGGTAATAGTTTACAGCGCCCGTTGAGTAGCCGATGCGCTGCTTTATCTCCGCCTCGTTTCCTATAAGAGACAGGCCGAAATAGCTGATTTCCCCTGAGTCACGGTGTACGAGATTCAGCATGGATTTTATTGTTGTGGTTTTGCCCGCGCCGTTTCTGCCAATAAAACCCGTGATATGTCCCGGGAAAAGCTCAAAGGAAACATCTGAAAGCGAAAATGCCGGATAGTTTTTGCAAAGTGAGCGGATTTCTGCAATACTCATTTCTCGTCACCTTCAAACGCAAGATTGTGTATTTCATCAAAAAAGCTCTTGGGCGGTATGGCGATGCCGAGTTTTTTATCACCGAGCAAAACAATAGTATCTCCGGGGTTTATTCCGAATATCTCACGTGCCTGCTTCGGAATTACTATCTGTCCCTTTTCGCCCACTGTAGCAGTCCAGGCGTATTTTCCTTCTGGTGTTCCCATAATTACCTCCATGTTCAGTATGATTTGTATAACAAATCATACTACATCTCAGACAGAATGTCAAGAGGGGGTAAAGTTACGAATGGGCTTTGCGCAAGACGGTGCTTCGTCAGACAGTTTCTTTATGCCCATGACTGTCGTATCCGTTTTGTTATTTTGTTGTTATTGTGGCACAGTTTCAGCAAAAACTTGTACATTTTGGGCCTTTATTAATTGTTTTCTTTTCGACTGTTTATGCTATAATATACAAGACTTTAAATTATAGGAGAAGCGGAATAATGAAAGCATCGCAAGAAAAGCCCTGGTTAAAGTATTACGACCCCCAAAAAGCAGCCCTGCCTGTGCCGGAGCTGTCCCTCATGGAGTATCTCAAGCTCTGTATGTCAGACCGTGAAAATGAAATCGCCCTGATGTATCAGGACAAGGTCATCTCCAATGATGAGCTGTTTAAAAACATATATGCTACTGCCGATGCTTTTGCAGGAATGGGCGTAAAGAAGGGCGACTATGTTGTGGTGGTTTCCATCACAACTCCCGAAATCGTTTACACCTTCTATGCACTTAGCCTTCTGGGCGCCGTTCCCAACATGGTCGACCCCCGCTTCAGCGTAAACGGCATACGCAACTGCATCACCGAGGTCGATGCCCGCTTCGTCATTACCCTTACCGCCGCATACGACAAGGTGGTTGAGGCCGTCAAGGACACCAATGTGGAAAAGACCGTTGTCCTCTCCCCCGTTGTTTCTCTCCCCAAGGTAAAGCAGGTTATTTACGGTCTTATTAATAAGTTCCCCAAGGATATGCCCAAGAACTTCATGGACTGGAATGAGTTCATGCGCTACGGCATCGGTCACCGTGCGCAGCACATCACCGACCGTGCTCACGAATGCTGCATCATTGTTCACACAGGCGGTACCACAGGCCCCTCCAAGAGCGTCATGCTCAGCGATTATGACCTTAACGCAATAAGCTGGGAAATGAAGAAAACCCAGATGAACCGCCTCAACTCAGGACATGATTCCGTTCTGAACATCATGCCTCCCTTCATCGCCTACGGCTTCGGCTACGGCGTGCATCTTCCCCTCTGCAACTACATGACCAGCATCATTATTCCCGCCCTTGAGCCTGAAAAGCTTGGCTCCCTCATCAAGAAGTACAAGCCCCAGGAAATCACCGGCGTTCCCTATCATTATCAGACTCTCATGCAGGACCCCGTAATGAAGGATGTTGACCTGTCCTTCCTTACCAAGCCCTGCTGCGGCGGCGATACCCTTGCCGTTCCCGTGGAAAATCAGATTAACGAGTGGCTGAAAGCGCACAATGCACCCTATCCCGTCATCAAGGGCTATGGCATGACGGAGCTGTCCGCCTGCGCTACTGCCTGTGTGCTTGAACTGAACAAGCCCGGCAGTGTCGGCGTTCCCAACGGCGGCTTCATTATCTCAGCCTTTGACCAGGAAACCGGCGAGGAGCTTGATTGCGGCGAAAGCGGCGAAATCTGCATCACCGGTCCCACCATTATGATGGGCTACTATAACAATCAGGCAGAGACCGACAATGTTATCCGTGTACACGATGACGGAATCCGTTGGGTACATACGGGTGACCTGGGCTATGTGGACGAGGACGGCTTTGTTTTCCTCAACGGACGTGCAAAGCGCGTCTTTATGGACTGGTTCGGCTTCAAGATTTTCCCCGCTGCCATTGAAAATGTCATGGCTCTTTCCGATGATGTTGAATACAGCTGTGTTGTTCCCGCAACCAACACCGAGCATGTCCGCGGCTTCGTTCCTTACGCCTTCTACACCGTAAAGGGCTCCTGCACCAAGACAGAGGAGCAGCTCAATGAAGAGCTTACCGCCATCTGCAAGAAGGAACTGCCCGAATATATGCAGCCCAAGTATTTCAAGAAGCTGGACGAAATGCCCCGTACTCCCATTGGCAAGACCGATTATGTTTCCCTTGAAAAGCTTGCCGCAGAGCTTATTAAATAACTGATTGCTTATAAAAAATCCGGCCTCGGTAGGTCCTTTCTGACCGTTCCGAAGCCGGATTTTTCTGTTTTTGCATGGGGTGAGTTTGAGAGGGGAAGGTATTCTTCTCTCAATATAATTGAGCGAAGCGAATAATTCCGTTGCGGAGCAACGCCAAAAAGGAAGCCACCGGCATGTTGCCAAGTGCCGCCTTTCGACCCCTTCGATTTTGCATGGGGTGAGTTTGAGAGGGGAAGGTATTCCCCTCTCAATATAATTGAGCGAAGCGGATAATTCCGTTGCGGAGCAACGCCAAAAAGGAAGCCACACCTTTCGGTGTGGCTTCCTTTTTGGCGGAGAAGGAGGGATATCGCTTTTGCTTCGCAAAATCGAGTGTCCTTGCAGCATAGCTGCTGCGGACCTTCCGCCTAAAAACATGCCACCGGTATGTTTTCTTTACGGCGAAAGCCCACTTTGGCTTCAAATCCCTCCAATATAAAAAAGCAGCCCTGACTAATGTCAGGACTGCTTTTTTATGGCGGAGAAGGAGGGATTTGAACCCTCGATACCCTTATGGGGTATACACGATTTCCAATCGTGCGCGCTCGGCCGGGCTACGCGACTTCTCCGAGTACAAAAATATGAACTTTTCAGCTTGCCTATTATAATTCAGTTTCATTACAAAGTCAAGTGCAAATTTTCAGTTTTTCATGTTGCATTTTTATCCGTCCCATGTCTTAATTATTATAGTACTTTCAGCGAGGTGCATTATGGGCAAAAAAGCTTGGATTATTCTTTGCAGCGTGCTTGCCGCCGTCGTTATCGGCGCGCAGGTGTACGAAATTGTAGTCAAGGGTGTTGTTGATACCCATGATATTACGAGAACGCTTATTCTGCTTGCCACTATCATTCTTGTGTTCTTCAGAAAAAACAGCGGTTTTTCCGACACCCGCGCAATCAAAAAGGCATACAAGCGCGCATACGGTGAGCTTGTGGGCGATGCCTTTGAGGGCAAGCCCAAGCAGGAGAAGCTTTTCTATGCCGCCCTGCACAATCTGAACAACAACAAGCCCAATGCCGCCCTCGACAAGCTTGAGGATTTGCAGGCAGACTGCGAAACAGTCGATGAGCGTTTTGCGGCCGCATTCTTCAGCGGAATGTGCTGCGATGACCTCCACCAGTTTGAAAACTCAATTAAGCACTATGAGCGTGCCGCCTCTCTCAAGCGCATTCCCACACCGCTTATTAATGCGGGCTTCTGCTGCGGTGAGCTGGGTGAATTTGACCTCGCAATCGAATATCAGAAGCGCGCACTTGACATCAAGCCCGATGCCGTTGCTTACAACAACATATCCCAGATTTACATTGAAACGGGCGAATATGAAAAGGCTCTGGAATACGCCGAAAAGTCCATTGAACTCAATGCCAGCAACGAGGATTCCCTCTCCGCCGCCGCCATTGCCCATGCCATGCTCGGTCACGAGGAGGAGTATAAGGATTATTTCCGCCGCTACGTTTCCGCAGGCGGCAACCCCGACATTGTAAAGCGCTATATTGAAATGATGAAATTTGAAGAAACACACGACTGATTATAAGCAGAGCACATTGTGCTCTGCTTATTTTACATTTTATTCACCTTTAGCTTTGCGCATAATGTATAATTAATGTATAATCAGACTATAATCTTTAAGATAGGTGGAAATATCATGAAAAAGAAAGCACTTATTGTTGAAGACGACATCAACATTGCAGAGCTGCTTATGCTCTACCTTGAGAAAGACGGCTTCGAAACCCGCGTCGCCTACGACGGCGGCAAGGCTCTTGCAGAGTTTTCCGGCTTTGAGCCCGACCTCGTTCTTCTTGACATCATGCTTCCCGTTATGGACGGTCTGCAGGTTTGCAAGGAAATCCGCAAAACCTCCGCAGTTCCCATCATCATGCTAACCGCAAAGGGCGAAACCAGCGACAAGGTCGCAGGTCTTGACATCGGTGCCGATGACTACATGACCAAGCCCTTCGAGGTCAAGGAACTGCTTGCCCGCATTCACGCGGTAATGCGCCGTTCCGAGCCCGAGGAGGCCCCCAAGGAGAAAAAGCTTGTTTATGACAAGCTTGTCATAAACCTTGATTCCTATGAGCTTATTGTTGACAACGTTAAGGTTGACACGCCTCCCAAAGAGATGGAGCTGCTGTTCCATCTTGCCGCGTCACCCAACATCGTTTTCACCCGCAACCAGCTTCTTGATGAGGTATGGGGCTTTGACTACTTCGGTGACTCCCGCACCGTTGACGTTCACATCAAGCGTCTGCGCGAAAAGCTTGAGGGCATTTCTGACAAGTGGTGCCTCAAGACCGTATGGGGCGTGGGCTACAAATTTGAAGTTGTGAAATGAAGAGTATTTACTTCCGAAACTTTTTAGCCACCGCCATTCTGGTAATAAGCTGTTTCCTCATCATCGGCACAGCCTTCTTTTTCCTTGGCAGAAGCTTTCTTATAAACGACACCAGGGACAGACTTAATGACAACGCCGACGAAATCGTGCGAACGGCCTCGGCAAAGTACCGTCAGGAAGCTCTCGGAAGCTGGGACCTGCGTATGACCATAAGCTCCATTGCCAGCAGTACGCGAAACCACATATTCATCTGCGATCAGGACGGTCTTGTACTGTCCTGTTCCGATTTGGTGCTATATTGCCCCGAGCATCAGGGAAAACAGCTTTCCGCAAACACCATGAGGACGCTCACGGTTTCCGGCGGAATGGACCAGCTTACCGCGCTTGACGGCTTTTACCCCGAGCAGAGACTTGTTGTGGCAAAGCCCATCGAGCACGCCGACTCAATCATCGGCTATGTCTTTGTTTCCTCGGAAAGCATGGCGGTCATGGAGGTGTGGCGCACCTTTATAGGCGTTGCTCTTGCGGTTTCCGCCGCGGTCATGCTCATAGCGATGCTCATGTCACTTTTCTTCTCGAAGAAAATGGCCGAGCCTCTTGATGAGCTTTCACTTGCTTCAAGGAAGTTTGCTCTGGGCGACTTCTCCGTGCGCGTTGAAAACCCCGACCACCGCGACGACGAAATCGGCACGCTGCTGGATTCCTTCAACAACATGGCCGACACCCTTGAAAAGTCCGACAAGCAGCGTCAGGAGTTCATAGCCAATGTTTCCCACGAGCTGCGCACGCCCATGACCACCATTGCGGGCTTTGCAGACGGTATTCTCGACGGCACTATTCCCAAGGAGCAGGAGGAAAAATACCTGCGCAAAATTGCCGACGAAACCCGCCGTCTTTCAAGGCTTGTACGCAGTATGCTTGACGCGTCTCAGGCTGGCAGCCGCGCACTTGACAAGGCAAAGCGCACAAAATTTGACCTTTCCGAGCTTACCCTTCAGACTCTCCTCAGCTTTGAGTCCAGGGCTACGGAAAAGGGGCTTGACGTTGACCCCCAGTTCCCCGAGGACCCCATGATGGTCATTGCCGAGCGGGACTCCATCACTCAGGTGCTTTATAACCTCACGGACAATGCCGTGAAGTTTGCCGAAAAGGGCAGCACGATTAAAATCCGCCTTTACAAGCGCGGAGGCAAGGCCTACGTTTCCATCAAAAACAGGGGCGAAACCATTCCCGCAGGCGACCTGCCCTTCATTTTTGACCGCTTCCACAAATCCGACCGCTCACGCAGTCTTGACAAGGACGGAGTCGGGCTCGGACTTTATCTTGTAAAAACCATAATCAACGGTCACGGCGAGGACATCGGCGTGACAAGCCACGACGGTGTTACGGAATTTGTATTCACTCTGCCGCTGGCAAAAGAGGTAAAACAATGAACGACGATTGGTACAAAGAAAACGGCTGGTACAAGCCGCTATATCAGCCAGAAGCTGTTCCTGCGCAGGCAGGCTCTGCAGCTCCAAAGAACACACGGAAAAAAGGACGGTTCTTTCTCTGGCTGTGCGTAGCTCTGCTGGTTATCGTGGCGATATTACTCGTAGTGGCAGTTACTTCGCCCGCTTCTCCCGAGTCCTCCGAGCTCGACAAATTCGCAGAATTTTTCGAAAACGGAGCCATGCCCGAGGATTACCACGACTTTCTTGACAGCTACTACACGGGTACAACGGGCACACGCGCCGCTGTTTATCTCCCCGAGGTGAAAAGCCGCGGCAGCATGGAGCTTGTTTTTGACAAAGGAGCTGACGGCGAGGTGCTTTCGCTCGGGCAGCTGTATGAAAACTGCACTCCCTCCGTTGTCTATGTCAAGGCAGAGCAGCAGGACAGCAGCGCTTACAGCTGGGGTACGGGCATTATCGTATCCTCCGACGGCTACATTCTCACGAACACCCATGTTATCGCCGACTGCGTCAACGCGGAAATCGGTCTTACCGACGGCAAGACATACGATGCGAAGCTTGTGGGCGCTGACAGCGTAAGCGACATCGCCATTCTCAAAATCAATGCCAAGGGGCTTACTCCCGCAGTCTTTGCCGAAAGCGCCACGGTTTCCGTCGGTGACAGCGTTGTTGCAATCGGCAACCCTCTCGGTGAGGCTTACCGCCTTACCATGACCGACGGCATTATTTCCGCCAAGGACCGTTCCGTCAATTACAACGGCACCGTGATGAATCTTCTTCAGACCAATGCCGCAATCAACGAGGGCAACTCAGGCGGTCCTCTGTTCAATGAGCGCGGTGAGGTTATCGGCATAACCAACATGAAGATTATTTCCGCGATGACGGGTGTTGAAGGCATAGGCTTTGCAATTCCCTCGGACACCATAAAGGAAATTACCTCTGCGCTCATGGCTGACGGCGCGGTTTACGGACGCAGCACCATCGGCATCACCGTGGGCGCCGTTCCCGATGAGGCCGCAGAGTATTACGACATTCCCAAGGGACTGTATATTTCCGCTGTTGAAAAAAGCTCCGACGCGGCAAAGCAGGGTGTCAAGCAGGGTGACATTCTCACGGCAATCGACGGCACGGAGGTTTTCACAACCGATGACGTTGCGGCGATTAAGGAAAGCCACAAAATCGGTGACACCATGCGCTTCACCGTCTGGCGTGACGGCAAAACCTTTGAGATTGACGTGAAGCTGATGGACGCTAATGACATTTATAACTGATTAACATCAAAAAGGACGTTTCAAAGAAACGTCCTTTTTGATTGCTATTATTTATCTGCACACGAAGCAGTGCCATTCTTCCTCGTGGAGATGTGTCTTGACCGAAAAGCCTGCGGACTCAATCGCGGAGCGCACCTCGTCCTCCCTGCCGTCGATTATTCCCGAGGTAATAAAGACGGCGTCTTCATTCATAAATGGGCGCACATAAGGTGCAAGAGGAATGATTACATCTGAAACGATATTGGCAAGCACCATGTCATAACCGCCGCCCAGCATTTTTCTCAGGGAGGCATCGCCGATGATATCGCCTGCATAGACCTTAAGTCTGTCCCCGCCGATGCCGTTGAGGGCCGCGTTTTCCATTACGATGTCAGGAGCCTTGGGGTCAATATCAACGCCCACGGCGCTGTCACAGCCCAGCACAAGCGCGCCGATGCCGAGTATTCCGCTGCCGCAGCCTAAATCAAGAACGGTTTTGCCCGCGCCCGAGAATTTTTCAAGGGATTTCAGGCACATTCTCGTTGTGGCGTGGCTGCCTGTTCCGAACATGAGACCCGGGTCGAGAAGGAGCTTCACTCTGCCCTCAACCTCGGCTTCCTCCCACTCGGGTACGACAAGCAGCTTTTCGCCGATTTCAAGGGGCTTGTAATACTGCCTCCAGTTGTTTTCCCAGTCGCTGTCCTCCACGGCATTTGTGCTTACGGGATAAAGCTTTTCGATTTCCTTCAGCATGGCTGCGCCGTTGACGTTGTCCTCAAGATACAGCTTTATGCGGGAAACTCCGCTGTAGCTGTCTTCAAGCTCCTTGTCAACATAATCCCAGTACTGACGGTTGTTTTCAAGAAAATCCCTGAAATCGCTTTCGTTTTCAATTACAAAGCCGCAGCAGCCAAGCTCCGTGAGCTTTTCGCAGCGTGCGTCAATTTCATTTTCCGGTGTTTCGATTATTACTTCTGTATATCTCATGCTATCTTCCTTAAAAACAGCCCCGACACAAGTCGGGGCTGTGAAATTTTACTCTTCTTCTGTATCGCAGATAAGACCGTAACCGCCGTTTTTGCGTGCATAAACTACTGAGATTGCGCCGCCTTCCTCGTCGTTTCTGAATACGAAAAATTCGTGCTCCAGAAGATTCATCTGCAAAATTGCTTCCTCGGGTGACATGGGCTTGATGGAGAACCGCTTGCTGCGGACGATTTCAAATTCATCGGGGGCATCTTCCGCAGGCACAAAGGTGGGTTTGACCTCACGCTCCAGGGCTCCTTCCCTAAGGCGCTTCTCAAGGCGGGTTTTATTCTTGCGAATCTGACGCTCAATGGCGGCAACACCCGAGTCAACGGAAGCATACATGTCGTTTGTAAGTTCGTTTGCACGGTAGAACATACCGTTGTTTTTGATGGTAATTTCCGCTCTGTGTCTGCCGCGCTCAATGCTGAAGGTTACAAAAGCCTCGGCTTCGTTGCGGAAGAGGCGGTCAAGCTTTGAAATCTTACGCTCGGCATAAGCTCTCAGCTCCTCGGAGGAATCCATCTTCTTTTCTGCAAATGTGAACTTCATTTGTGTCAGCTCCTTTCTGCGTTAACAGGTTTATCCTGCTTTGGTTTTATTATACCATATATTATCGCTGAATTAAAGAGCATTTTGTGTAAAATGCCGCAATTTTTAACAGAACGTCAGCCGGTTTTGTTCACAACTTACATAGCATTTACGGTACAGTTGGGCAGAGCCTGCTCAAGTGCGCTGAGCTGGTCGGGAGTTATTGCGTTTCCCGAAATGTCAAGCTCGGTGAGAGTCTGCAGTCCGTAGAGCGCCGTGAAGTCCGTTATGCTGTTATCGCTCAGGTCAAGGAATCTGACGTTTGTAAGTGCCGACAGGGCGGAAATATCCGTTATTCCCAGTCCGGAAAGCATTACGGTTTCGGCGTCAACGCTGATTTTTGTGCCGCCGATTTCAATCTGTCCGCTGGGCTCAGACCATGTAATTCTGCAGTTCGGAAGCTTCTTCTGGAGCTCGGCAACGCCCGCCTCGGTTATACCGCTGTTTTCATCAAGAGCAGCGGATTTAAGGCTCTTGAGATTATAAAGCTTTGCAAGGGAGCTGTCGTCAATCCCCGTGTTCTGAAGTCCGAGATACTTAAGCGCGGTGAGCTTTGACAGCGCGGACACGTTCTTGAGAGGATTGGACTTCAGATACAGCTCCGTAAGCTGCGTCAGGTCGCTGAGCGCGGCAATACTGCTTACGCTGTTGCCCTCAATGTTAAGCTTATCGAGCTTTGTTAGGCCCATAAGCGGGCCGATGTTGCTTATTTTATTATTGCTGAGGTCAAGCACCTTGAGGTTGGGCATATCCATAAGCGGAGTCAGATCGTGAATATAGTTGCCCGAAAGATTGAGGCTTGTGAGCTTTGTGCAGACGCTCAGGGCATAAACATCCGTGAGACCGCAATTTGAGAGGTCAAGCGTCGTAACATCGCTCTTGAAGGTTTTGCCGCCCATGCGGATTTCCACAACGTCCTCCGCCGCCTCATCGCTGAAAATGATGCAGCCGGGCAGGGCTTCCTTCAGCTCTTCAAGCTGGCTTTCGCTTATTTCCATGCCGCCGATGGTCAGCGTTGTGAGCGCATCAAGATTATACAGCGGGGTAAAGTCCTTGATTCTGTTATTGTCAAGATGCAGGGTACGCAGATTCGTCATATAAGCAAGCGCTGAAATGTCGCTTATCTGGTTGTCGCTCAGGTCAAGAGAAACAAGCTTATTCAGCGGTTTCAGGAAGTCCAGCTTTATTATCAGATTGTTGTTGAGCTTCAGGCTTGTAAGCTGTTCGAGCTTGCTCAGGTCATCAAGTCTGTTGCTGCGGATTCTTTTGCCCGACAAATCAAGCATAGTGCTGTCAACCGCGTAGGGCTCGCCGCAAATCAGCACGGTTTTGCCGTTTTCGTACTCCTCTTTTGCCTTTTTCAGCGTTTCGATGCGTTCCGAAATCGCCTCGCTTCCGCTGTTTGAGCTTTCGAGAATGGCAATGGCATTCACATAGTCGCCCTTTGCCTCATAGCAGGCGGACATGAGCAGCAGGCATTCGTCCGTCTTCTCTGCCTGCATTGCAAGGCGCAGGGAATCCAGCGCCTTGTCATATTCACCGTCATAGTAATAATTCTGCGCGGCATTGAAATTCTCGGTGTACTCTTTATGCCGTGCGGCACTTCGGATAGCAAGAGTGCCTATGACAAGACCCATTACAAGCAGAACAATAAGGGAAATGACGATTATTCTGCGCTTGCGGCTTGCCTTTTTTTCCTTTTCTCTTGTTTTTTCGGCGACAATGCGTTTTGCTTTTTCGGAGCTTTCGGGGCGCTTTTCGGGCGCATAGCTCTCAAAAACCGGCTGAGGCTGAGGTTTAGGCTGAGGTTTAGGTCGGCTTTCTGCAACGGTCACGTCATCATCGTCGAAGATAAACTCCGACAGGTCCAGTCCGTCGGGATAGATTACAACGTCGGAGTTGTTTAACGCGCCCGATTCCTTTTCGGCGCGGATTCGCTCCTCAAGGTCATGGGTATCAACAACAACGGTTGCGTCGCCTTCTATTGCGGATTTAATTTTATCCGTGTATTTACTCATTATTTCTTCTCCAGACGGGATTTTGTTTTCTTATCCTCAATTAAGAGGGCAGCTGCGTCTTCGGTTTCGTCTTCGATTATGTAGTCGTCGCCGACGATTTCGGCGTCGATGCAGGAAAGCTCAGTATCGGTATATTTCTTCATTGTGATTACGGCAAGAAGCATTGCCGCAAAAATGCAGAGCAGACTCAGCTCAACGAGATAGCTTTTCATTCCGAAGGTATTAATATAATGTCCGACGGCTAAGAGCTTCCTGTCAACTATCTTATACAGTATGGGCAGACCGAAGGCTGCGGCAAGGGGCCACTTGTTCGTCACGGAGCCGAACAGAGTCGCAATATACAGACCCGCGACCGCAAGGCTGACCGCGATGCAGAGAAGCATGGGGAAAAAGTGCATATCTGTGGCCTTTATGATGAAGAAAACAGCGCCCAGAACCACGGGAATTACGGTAAGGGCAAAGTATTTTTCGCCCTTCCAAAGAATGATGGCCGAAAACATGAGAGCACAGAGTATTGGCAGGAGCATCTGGGTATAGCCGAAATTGTGCTGTCGGAAATTATCATTCCAGAAGCCCCAGCAGCCAATAATGCGGAACAGTATCGAAAGCGCCATGAGCGCCGCAATGACTTTTGTGAGTATGCTTTTGCTGTCTACGCCGTATCTTATCTTATTCATAGCTTCCTCCGCGCAGTCGCGCTTTTTTCTCAGTATAGCAGTATATCAGAATGCCCAGTTTCCGTTTCTGAAAATCTGCACCTCGTCACCGCCGGCTGTAATACCGGTTATGTCAAGGTCCTTGCAGCCTATCATGAAGTCCTCATGAATCATGGAGCTGTTAATGCCCATCTCACGAAGCTCGTCAAGGCTGTATTTTTCATAATCTCGGACTGTATTTGTAAATCCGTCGCCCAATGCCAGATGGCAGGCAGCATTTTCGTCGAACAGGGTGTTGTAGAACATGATGCCGCTGTTTGATATGGGGCTGTCATAGGGAACAAGCGCACATTCGCCGAGCATTGAAGCGCCCTCGTCCATATTCACCATTGTCCGCAGAGCGTCCTCGTTTTTCTCTGCGTGAACCTCAACTACCTTGCCGCCTTCAAAACGGATTGAGAAGTTTTCAATCATAACTCCCCGGTAGGACAGAGGCTTTGTGGAATAAACAATGCCCTCCGCCCTGCCTTTCATGGGGCTTGTGAAAACCTCTTCACTGGGAATGTTGGGGTTATAAACGATATTGCTGCCGAGGGTTTCCTCCGCGCCTGCGAGAAACATTGCCTCGGGAATAAGGCCCACGGTGAAATCCGTTCCGTTGGGGGCTTTATAGTGAAGCTCGCGGAGCTTCAGTCCGTTGAGGTAATCACAGCGGCGCTTGAGGTCGGCATTATGCCCGCGCCATGCCTCCACCGCATCGCCATCGGCTCTGGAGGTATATAAAATTGCCTCCCACAGCTTTTCAACGGCTTCGGTCTCGCTTAAATCGGGAAACACCTTTTTTGCCCAGGCCTTTCCCGGAACGGCGGCTATGCACCACTGGTACTTGTTGTCCATTGCGTCACGGACGGGCTTGATTACCTTCCAGCGCATCTGAACAGCCTTTCCCCATTTTTCCTGATCCATGCCGTCAAGACCGTTGGGGTCCTCGGAAAGAATGTAAATCATTGCAGGAAGCGTTTCCTTGCGGTGATTGAGCTTTTCACGCTCCCACTTTTTTATCTCACCCAGACGCTCCACAGTCTGATACTTAACATTGACAAGCTGAAGCGGCTGATAATTCCACTCAACTCTCACCTCTGCCGCACCTGCCTTATAGCATTCCTCAACCAGAAGCTTAATAAATTCGGGTTGATCCAGCTCAGCCTGAATGATAACGTCCTGCCCTTCACGGACATTTGCGCCCACTCTTACTATCAGCTCGGCAAAGCTTTTGATTTTTTCCGCGTCCATGCAGACACTTCTCCTTTTACATTACTTTGATTATTGTAGCACATCTGTCGGCAATTTTCCACAGTTATGAAAAATTGCCCGTAACTTTTTGAATAATTTCATATTGAGTTAATATTTATACTGTAGTATATTATTATATAATCAGTTTAAGCATAACATTAAGGGTGATTTTATGAATGCCAAAGGTTCTGTAAAGATTATATCCGTTATTACGATTTTTATATGTATTTTCGCGTTTGTCGCGGGAATCGTAGGCATTGCAGGCGGTTTTAACGGTGTGAAAACCGTTGAGGAGGACTACCTCGATTTTCAAAAGCAGGTAGACGAATACAAGGCCGCCGCCGATACCGTCAGCAGCGGCAAGGAAGCTTACGAGGCTCAGAAGGCAGAGTTTGATGCCGGTCAGGCCCAATACGATGCCGACACGGAAGCTTATGACGCAATGGTAAAGGATTATGAGCTTGACGTTGTTGACTACAACCAGAAGCTCATGCAGTACAGCGTGGGCAAGTCTGCCATGGGTACGGGTACAGCCGCTTATGAGCAGGGCCGCAAAGGTCTTGACGATGGCTGGGCAGCCTATTATCAGGGCAAGGAAGCCTTTGATGCAGGCAAGGCCGAGTTTGAAAGCAAGATGGCACAGTATAAAAGCGGCAGAGAGCTTTACGAGGCGGGACTCATGCAGTACGAGGGCGGTATGCAGCAGTACAAGGAAATCCTTGCTTCCGTTTCCGCACTTGAGGCCTACGGTCTGAGTCACGAGGCGGCTCTTGCCTCCGTCAGCGCACAGCTCGGCGCGGCAATCACCGACGAGTCCCTTGCCGCCATGAAGAGCGGTCTTGCGGAAACCAAGAAGGGTCTTGATGAGGCTAAAGCAGGCATTGACATGGCGGAAGCCATGATGCCCGAAGCCGAAGAGCAGATGGCAGAGAGTGAAAAAATGATGGCCGACAGCTATGCCGCCCTTCAGGCAGCAGAAAGTGCCATGAACAGCGCCCTTGCACAGCTTAACAGCGGCAACGCGGAAATCAACGCTATTGGCAGCGGTCTCGGCGGAAGCCGTGAGGCACTCGTCGAAACGGCAAAGCTCATCGCCGACGAAAACGCACGTCTTGAGGCGAAGAAGGCAGAGCTTGACACCGCCTACGAGCCCATCAGGGAATATGAAAAAGCGCAGGAAAAGGCAACCCGTCTGCATGACATTTTCATTGACTCCGGCTAC
>JAZRVW010000074.1:0-15437 GCA_045599385.1 Oscillospiraceae bacterium
CACCGTTCCTTAAACGGCGCCACCTTCCATGTGGAAAAGGGTGAGCTTGCGGTAATTCTCGGCCACAACGGCTGCGGTAAGTCCACTCTTATGAAGCATCTGAACGGTTTGCTTGAGCTTCAGTCCGGTGAGCTTACCGTAAACGGCATTGACGCCTCAAACCCCGACGATGTGTGGAAGCTGCGCCGATGCGTCGGGATTGTGTTCCAGAACCCCGACAACCAGTTCGTTTCCTCCGTTGTGGAGGAGGACGTTGCCTTCGGTCTTGAAAACTACGAGGTGCCGCGGGAGGAAATTGCGGAAAGGGTTTCCGCCGCGCTGAAGGCCGTCGGCATGGAGGGCTTTGAAAAGCGTTCGCCCCACATGCTGTCCGGCGGTCAAAAGCAGAGAGTTGCCCTTGCGGGTGTGCTTGCTCTCGACCCCGAAATTCTGATTTTCGACGAGGCCACCTCAATGCTTGACCCGCAGGGCAGAGCCGAGGTGCTGAACACGGTAAAGCGTCTGCATGAGGCGGGAAAAACCATTGTCATGGTTACCCACTACATAGAGGAGGCAAGCTTTGCCGACACCGTGTGGTTCATGCACGACGGCGTCATGCTTGCCCACGGCACACCACGTGAAATGCTTACAAACCCTCAGCTTCTTGCGGATACGGGACTTGACGCGCCATTGTCCGTGAAGCTTTACTATGACCTGCTTGACGCAGGAATCAAACTTGACCATTGTCCCCTCACCAATGATGAGGCGGCGGAGGAAATATGCCGATTGAAGTCCACAATGTGTCCCTGACCTACGGCGAAGGCACACCATTTGAAACTCAGGCTCTGAAAAATGTGAGCTTTACAATTGAAGACGGTGAGTTCGTGGGTGTAATGGGACATACGGGCTGCGGAAAAAGCACAATGCTCCAGCTTATTGACGGACTTATCAAGTCCTCGGAGGGCAAAATTCTCCTCGACGGTGAAGACATCAACGACCGCGGCTATGACAGAGCCAGGCTCCGCACCGCCGTAGGCTATGTGTTCCAGTATCCCGAGTGCCAGCTCTTTGAAACCACGGTGGAAAAGGACGTTGCCTTCGGTCTGAAGCACTCAAAGCTCTCAAAGGACGAGGTTGCCGAACGCGTAAAATGGGCGCTGGAGGCAGTCGGCTTTGACTATGAAAGGGTTCGCAGGAAATCTCCTCTCGGTTTCTCAGGCGGCGAAAAACGCAGGATAGCAATCGCGGGAATTTTGGCCGCAAAGCCGAGATATCTTCTGCTTGACGAGCCCATTGCGGGACTTGACCCTCTGGGCAGAGAGGCCTTCATGAAGCTTCTCAAGGAGCTTAACGCGCAGGGTACAACAATCGTCATGGTTTCCCACAATGCCGACAGCATCGGCGAATGCGCAGGCAGAGTGCTTGTTTTTGACCACGGCGAGCTTGTGGAAAACGGCAAGACCTCCGAGGTTTTCAGCGATATTGAGAAGATGCGCTCACGCCACATCGGCGTCAGCCAGAGCCGTGCCATAGCACATCTGCTAAGCGAAAAAGGCCTTGACATCACGGAAAAAATCAGCCGCTATGACGAGCTTTTCTCCGCGGTAACCGCGCTTTTGAAGGGCGGTGTGCAGGAATGAAGCTTGCCAACATGACGGGGCTTTACGCCCCTGCCGACTCTCCCCTGCACCGCCTTGACGCAAGGGCAAAGTTTTTCGGCTTTCTCATTCTCGTTGCCGCCACCATACTTGCAGACACGCCCGTCGGCTACGCAATCATCGTTGCCGTCACAATAGCCCTTTCCGCCATGTGCGGCATGCCCATAGGCACCGCCTTTGCCTCGGTGCGCAGACTGTGGAGCGTGTTCATTGTAATTTTCATTATGAACGCCTTCTTTTTCGCCACCGAAAACGCAATCTGGCACTGGTGGATAATAACGCTCTCCAAGGCAGGCATCATTCAGGGCTTCAGCGTTGTGTTCCGCATTCTCATCATCATGGTGCTGGCAAATATTCTGACTCTGACCACTCCACCCATGGAAATTACGGGGGCAATCCAGGTTATGCTCAAGCCCCTGAAGCTACTGCGCATTCCCGCAGACGACATTGCAATGATAATCTCCGTTGCAATCCAGTTTATCCCCACGCTGCTTGAGGAAACCGACACCATCAGAAAAGCGCAGATTGCCCGTGGCGCAAAATTCGAAAGCAAAAAGCTCCGCGAACGCGCTGCCGCATTTCTGCCCCTGCTTGTTCCGATTTTTCTCTCCGCCTTCAAGCGTGCCGATGAGCTTGCCATGGCAATGGAAGCCCGCGGCTACCGCGGAGCTAAAAACCGCACAAAGAAGAAGTCCGTTCCCATGACGTGCAAGGCATGGCTTGCCCTGCTTCTGTGCGCCGCAATCTGCACCGCAGAAGTGTTCATTTAAGAAAGCACTGATTAATCTTAAGGAGAAACCAATGTACAGAATGTCCACAGTCAAAAAGTCAATAATCACCGCGGTCTGCATCGCGCTGTGCTATGCTCTGCCTCTTCTGTTCCACGGAATACAGGGTGCCGGCAACATCTTCACCCCCATGCACATTCCCGTTTTCATCTGCGGCCTTGTCTGCGGATGGCAGTACGGTCTGCTCTGCGGCATAGTCGGCCCCGCCCTATCCTCCGCAATGACGGGAATGCCTGCCGTCGCAATTCTTCCCGCCATGATGGTTGAGCTTGCGGTTTACGGCGTTGTAACCGGTCTTCTCATGAAGGTGATACGCACAAAGAACACCCTTGCCGACCTTTACATCTGCCTTGTCATCGCAATCATCGTCGGCAGAACCATGTCCGCCGTCACAAAGGCGCTCATTTTTGCAAGAGGCAGCTTTGCCCTCGGCGCATGGGTAACGGGCACTCTGCTCATAAGCTGGCCCGGAATACTCATTCAGCTTGTATTTATTCCTACGGTTATATTTGCCCTTATGAAAGCGCATCTCATTCCCGAGCGCTATCCCAAATCGGAGGATTGACATGATTGACAAAAACGACGTGATTGAGTTTTTCGATAAGCGTGCGGGAAATTGGGACGCCGAGCTTATCCGCGACGACAGTGTAGTTGACATAATTCTTGACAATAGCGGTGTTAAGGAAGGCATTGACGTTCTCGATGTTGCCTGCGGTACGGGTGTTCTTTTCGGCGATTACCTGAAAAGAAAGGTTGCCTCCGTCACGGGTATAGATATCTCTCCCGAAATGGCAAGACTTGCCTCGGAGAAATTTCCCGGGAAAAACATCAGCGTGATCTGCGGCGATATTGAGGAAACGCAGTTTGATAAAAAGTTTGATGTTGTAATGGTTTACAACGCATTCCCCCACTTCCCCGAGCCTGCAAGGCTCATTGAAGCTCTTGCGAAAAAGCTCAAAGACGGCGGACGCCTTTCCATTGCCCACGGCATGAGCAGAGCGCAGATTGACAGCCATCACAACAGCGTTTCCGCCCATAAGGTAACCAATGGACTTATGCACGAGGAGGAACTCAAAAAACTGTTTGAGCCTTATTTTGAAGTTGACATAATTATTTCAGACAATAAGATGTATCAGGTTTCGGGCATAAAAAAAGCAGGTATTTAACAAAATACCTGCTTTTTATTATTTAACATATTAGTCTTTTTTCTGCTGCTCTTCGTACTCGGTGTACTGGCGGTCAAACTTCTTTTCCTCGGGCTTGAGGTCAAGACCGATGGTGCCGCCGGGGTTCATGTTGTACTTGGGGTCGAAGTAGTTCTTCAGCACCTTGAATACGCCGTATTCCTTCTCACCGATGTAGCCCTCAAGCCAGGGAGCGAACATCTTGCCGATGCCGTGGTGATGGCTGATGGAGGCGCCGCTGCGCTGGATTGCGTCCAGAATGGTGGAGTGATATGCCTTGAACGCCTTCTCGTCCTGCATACGAGTGAGGAAGATGAAGTAAAGGTTTGCACCCTGGGGGTAGCAATGGCTCATGTGGGTGGTGACAACGGTGTTAGGCAGGGCGTGGCAGATCTTGCGAACGTCAAGATGTACCTGCTCCATGTTGGACCAGTTGACAGTGCATTCGAGAGTGTCGGTGGTGATGCCGAAGTCCATGAGAGTGTCGCGGAGATAAGGGTCATTGAAGCGGCCCTTTTCCCAGCTCTTGCAGACGTAGCCTGTCAGGGGGAAGCCGCCGTGCTTGCGGGCAATCTTTGCGATATTCTTTGCAACATTCTTGGAGTAGCCCTTTTCGCCGTCAGTGAAGCCGAGGAAGAGGCAGCGCTCCATATCCTTGTAGCCCAGCTTGTCAAGCAGAGGATACAGCGGAGTATCGTCAACGTTATACAGACGGAGCATCATGTTGGTTTCCTCCTGGTCGGAAAGACGGAAGACGGAGGAGAAGCCGCACTCATGCTGCATCATCTCGCGGGCTGCCTTCATAGCATCGTCCCAGGTCTTGAAGATGTAGCTGAAGCGCTTACGGTTTTCGGGCATCCAGCGGTGAACCTTGAGTGTGACCTCGGTGAGAACGCCGAAGGTGCCTTCGCTGCCCATCATAATCTGGTTAAGGTCGGGACCGCAGGCCTCACGGGGATAGTGGCTGGTCTTGATGGTGCCGATGGGGGTTGCGTACTTCTGAGACAGCACGATGTCGGCAATGCAGCCGTAATAGGTGCTGTTCTGACCTGCGCCGCGGGTAACGGTCCAGCCGCCAACGGAGGAGTATTCAAAGCTCTGGGGGAAGTGACCGCAGGTGTAGGCACGCTTTGCGCCGAAAAGCTCGGGAGCATTCTGCAGGGTCTTTTCAAGGTCGGGACCGGACATACCTGCCTGAACGGTGATGGTCTGGTCAATCTCGTTGAAGGAAAGAACCTTGTTGAAGCGCTTGCGCATATCAAGGGAGATACCGCCCTTGACGGGCTCAACGCCGCGGGTGACGGAGGAGCCGCCGCCGTAAACGTACAGAGGAATATCGTACTTGTCTGCATAGGCAACGATTTTCTCAACCTGCTCGGTGGTGTCGGGGTAAAGGACAACATCGGGAACGGAGTCGATAATCTTGTGGCGCAGGCGGAGAATATCGTAGGCGGTGAAGCCGTAGGCAACGGCCAGACGGTCATAGTCTGCGGTGGAGATACCCTCTTCGCCCACAATTTCCTTCAGAGCATCGATGTGCTCCTTGGCAAGCTGAACGGGGTGGTCGGAAAGGTCGACCTTGTCCCAGCCGATGTCATCGGAATATTCCTTGAAGTCCTCGTCGGTCATCTTGAAGACTTCCTTCATCATCTTGTAGAGGGATTCCTTGGGAACCTTGAAGAAGTTGGGGTCACCCCAGCGGAAGATTGAACGGTAGCTGTCAGCAGGTGCGGGCTCCATGACCCATTTGGGCTCAAAGCCCTCGTAAGGTTTGTGGCTCATTAAAGCATATTCCTTTCTTTGAGGTTATTCATAGTGGCATACAGAGGTCTTACGTTTTTGTAAATCTTCTTGTATACCTTGTTGTACATATTCATATAAACTTCATGGTTGCTCTCTCGGGGAGTGAAAACGTCCTTGACGTGAACCATGCTCTTGATGCCCTCGTCAAAGTCCTTGAACTCGCCCTTGGAAACGAAGGTTACCATTGCCGCGCCGATGGAGCATGCCTCGTGGGTATGAATGCGCTTTACGGGAAGACCGAAGGTATCGGCGAGAATCTGGCAGGCAAGGTCGCTCTTGGAGCCGCCGCCGCCGACGTAAAGCTCTTTTATGTTCTTCTTGCCGCGCTTTTCCATTGCCTTCATGGACATGTAAAGCTCAAGGCAGATGCCCTCAATAATTGCGCGGTAAACGTGGTAGCGTGTGTGGTAATCGGAGAAGCCGATGATTGCGCCGTAGGAGTCGGGCTTCAGCACGTCGGGAGTCCAGTAGGGCTGAAGCATAAGTCCCTGGCAGCCTGCGGGGATTTCTGCGGCGCGGTCATTGAGGAATTCCTCTGCGCTCATGCCGTGAGCTTCTGCAACCTCCTTATCCTTGTCGCCGAATTCCTTGATGAACCAGCTCAGCATCCAGAAGCCGCGGAAAACCTGGATTTCGGGGTTCCATGCCTTGTTGATGACGGAGGGATAGGAGGGCAGGAACTGCTGAGGTTCGAAGTATTTTTCGGTGTACATCTCAATGGTGGAGCTGGTGCCGAAGGAAATTGCCGCCTTTTCATCGCTTGCGACGGAAAGGCCCAGGGTTTCGCAGGCCTTGTCGGCGCCCGTTGCAATTACGGGCAGGCCTTCGGGAGCGCCCGAAAGCTCTGCGGCTTCGGCGGTGATATTGCCCAGCACCTCGCCCGAAGGAATAAGGTCATAGAGCTTTTCCTGGGGAACATCGTAGAGGCAGCGGGTAAGGTCGTTTTCACCCATCCATGTCTTTTTCTTGAAGTCCATGGGAATATGTGCAACGGTGTTTGCGGGAGAGTCAACAAGTTTTCCGGTCATTCGGAAGTTAAGGTATGCGGGCAGGCAGACGATTTTCTTGGTCTTTTCCCACACATCAGGCTGATTGAGGCGAACCCAGTTGACCTTGGAGGTGCGGTAGCCCACCTTGGAGCCCTTGTCCATGCCTACCAGCTTGAAGGCTGCGGATTTCCATGCGGGGAAGGGATTGTCGAAATCGCACTTTCTTGCGTCCAGCCAGTGAATGATGTCACGGGTGGGACGGTTGTACTCGTCGAGGAATACCAGAGTGTCACGGATAACGGTGATGGCAGCTGCAATGATGTCCTCCACCTTGTCCTTGTTGCGATCAATAAGCACCTTACTGCAGGCGCACATATGGGCAAAGTAGAAATCGGTTTTCTGTTCTGCCCAGCCGGGATTACGTCTGATATAAGGCTCCTTGTACTTTATCTGAACCTTATCAACGATGTTGCCCTCTTTGTCAACAAGGGCGGCGCGGGTACTCTGGGTGCCTACGTCATAGGTAAGTACCAAAGGCTTGCTCATAATTTTCCCTCCATAAATTTCCGTTTATATTTTAATTTCAATTTCTTCTCTGACAAGTATGTCGCTTGTGGAAATAACGTCAACGCCGAGTCCCAGCACATCGGGGATAATAACATCGCCGCGGCCTATGCGCTCGGTTAACATAACTTTGTTTATCTCCGCCATGACATCAAAGATTCTATCCTTGGGAATGTCGGCGGAAACCCTTACGGGAAGCACGGGCACGTCACGGAAAACGGTCTTCACCGAGGAGCATATTGTGCGCTTGGGGCAGGTCATTTCGCTGATTGCAAAGTCATGACCTCTTATGCAGGTGTTGCCCGTAACCTCAAATTCGCCGTTTACCTCTTCAACATGGAGAAGGCAGCCTCTGGGGCAGCCGATGCAGTTAAATTCCTTCATTCCTGCACCTCCTCAATTTCCCACACGACCTTGGAATTTTCGTCAATTGCGTACTTCGTCATGTCCATTTTAATCTCCTGCATCTCGGGAGGACGCAGAGATATGTAGTTCTTCTTCCATACCTCTTCCCCGTTCACCTTAAGACGCAGAACGGACTTTTTCTGAACGCGGGCTGAGCGGAACCAGAAGGTGACCTTTGAGTTGTCGGAGTTTAAATCAAGCTGCTGGGGTACCATGTACTGAAATTCGCTTCCGATGCTCATTTGTACCGTTTTTCTGGCTTTTCCTGCGAAAAGCGCAGCATTTCTGCCCGCTTCCGCACCTGATGCAGAAACAAAGTCCACAAGGTCATTGACGTGCAGGGCGTTGCCGCAGGAGAAAACACCCTCCACACTTGTCATAAGCTGTGCGTCGGCAAGCGGTCCCTTTGTGTGCTTGTCGAGGGTAACTCCTATACTCTCCGCAAGCTCATTTTCGGGTATAAGTCCAACGGATACGATGAGCGCATCGCACTCGATTTTCTCCGCGGTTTCGGGAATGGGCTTAAGCTGCCCATCAACCCTGCAGACCTCAACCGCCTCAAGTCTGTCTTTGCCGTATACCTTTGTGACGGTGTGGCTCAGATGCAGAGGAATGTCATAGTCAATAAGGCACTGGTGAATGTTTCGCGTAAGTCCCGAGGGAGTGGGATTTATCTCATAAACACCCAGCACCTCCGCGCCCTCAAGGGTGAGGCGGCGAGCCATGATAAGACCAATATCGCCGCTGCCGAGAATGACGCATTTCTGCGTGGGCATTACGCCAAGTCGGTTAACATAATGCTGCGCAGTTCCCGCCGTGAAAACACCTGCGGGACGGGTGCCGTGGATAAAAACCTGCTTAGCGGTTCTCTCGCGGCAGCCGGTTGCGAGGACAAGGCTTTTTGCCTCGTTGTGCTTTATACCTTCTGCGGAAACGGTTACAACGTCAAAGCCCTTTTCCGTCTTTTCAATGCGGGTTACAAAGGTTTGGAGTGAGTACTCGATGTTTCGCTCACGCACCATATCCATATATCGCTCCACATATTCGGGTCCTGCCAGCTTTTCGCCGAAGGTGGTAAGACCGAAGCCGTCGTGAATGCACTGCTTGAGCATACCGCCCAGGCGCTCCTCGCGCTCGACAATGAGCACCTTCGCGCCGTTATCATGGGCGGATACCGCCGCCGCAAGACCTGCAGGGCCGCCGCCGATGACGATTACATCACAGTTCATGCCTTCTCCCCCTTTCTGCTTTCAAAAACAATGGGAGCGTCAGCGGAGGATTTTTTAACCTCCGTGACGGGAATGCCGAGCTCCTCGGCAATAATCTTTGTTACAAGGGGTGAGCAGAAGCCGCCCTGACAGCGTCCCATACCGGGGCGCACACGCTTTTTAACACCGTCGAGGGTGGGTACACATACGGGTGAGCGCAGGGCATCGAGAATTTCGCCCTTGCTTATCTCTTCACAGCGGCAGATGATGATGCCGTAGTCGGAGTTTTCCTTTATGAGTGCTTCCCTTTCCTCATCGCTCATTTCGCTGAGAACGGGGATCGCCTTGCGCACGGGGTTGAAGCCTTCGTTTTTCTCCGCGCCCAGCTTTTCCGCGATCCAGCCCGAAACATCAACGGCAACCGCAGGAGCTGTGGTAAGGCCCGGTGACTGAATGCCTGCCACATGGAAGATATTTTCCGTCTTTCTGCCCCACTCGATTATGAAGTCCTCTTCGTATGTGGGTGCGCGGACACCCGTAAAGTATGTAATAATCTCCCGCTCGGACAGAGTGGGCATGGTTACCTTCTGCTTTGCAAAAACACGCTCAATGCTCTCAGCGGTTGTTTCCGTATTCTCACGCTCGTAGGTTTCAACGGCATCGGGACCCACAAGCAGATTATCGTGTGCGGTGTGGACAATGCCGCCGCCCTTGGTGTGAGTCTTGCCGGCTGCGGTCTTCAGACCCACAATGGAGGCGATGGTGGCAAAGCTGTCGCCGCTTTTTTTATCGAGAATTGAGTTGGTGCCGCGGCGGGGATGGATACTGAAGAAGCGGTCACCCGCCATCTCTGCGACCTTATCCGACCATACGCCAGCGGCATTGATTACGATTTTCGGATATATCGTGCCTCTGTTGGTGGTGACGGAGAGGATTTTTCCGTTTTCGCATTTCATGCCCAGCACCGCGGTATTGAGGGAAATTCTCGCGCCGTTTTCAACGGCGTTGTCCGCGTAGGCAATGGTAAGGTTATAGGGGCTTACAGAGCCGGAAACGGGATTGGAAATTGCAAAGGCGAAGTCCTGATTAAGTCTCGGCGCCTTCTCCTTGATTTCCTTTGAGGAAGCAATATATGTGTCGCTGATGCCGTCGTGAATTTTGCGGTACTTTGCATAGCACCACACAAAAGGCTTCAGCCTTCCGTCAGCAAAGCAGGCATACTGTCCAACGCGTTTGAAGGGTACGGAAAGCTCACGGCAGAGCTCATCGTACATGGCATTGCCGCGGCGGACATATTTGTGCTTTAACGAGCCTTTGCCCAGGTCAACGCCCGGGTGAACCTCGCCGTCGTTTCTGCCGGATGCGCCGAGTGCAAGGTCTGCCACCTTTTCAACCAGCAGAACATTCAGCTTCCAGCGCATAAGCTCTCTTGCGATGGAGCAGCCCGAAACACCGCCGCCGATGATAAGCACGTCGGGCTTTTCGCCCTCAAGGGCATTATCGTCAAGTGACGGCAAATGCATTTCCTGGGGTTCGGAGTTTTTGCAGACGATGTCATTCACAACGTGGATTTTCCCCTTGGGGATTGCCGCAATTCTACCCGCTTCAACAACCTCGCTCCATTCGTTGAGCTCACCGCGCAGCACGATGCAGTTATTCTCAAGGGCTGCGTTCACACAAGCTCCGAAGCGTTTATGAAGTTCTCTGTTTGTTTTCTTAATATTCATAATGAGCACCTCTTAACTTAATAATTATACAAGTAATCCAGTTTAAAGTCAATCCATTATGAAAGCCGCTTTGCCCTTGCAAAATTAAATATTATATTGTAATATGTAAGTTGAGTTATTATGTATTTTTGGAGGCACAACCTTGACATTGTCAGACAGAAAATCCTTTTCCGAAAGTAAAAGCGCAAAGCTGCTGAAGCTGTCGCTTATTGCGTTCATATTGGTGCAGCCGTTTTTTGACTGCTACTATTTCTATACAGAATCCCTTTCCTCCGTCATCGGCTTCACAATTCCGCCGCTTCTGTCGGTGCTGTGGGTTGGGGCGATGTTGCTTTTCTTCTTCGTTTGCGATTTAAAGGGCAGCCTGCGCAGGAAAAGCTCAGTCATTCTGCTCATTTACCTTGCGCTGACTGCGGTTTACTTTGTTATCCATCACCTCACGAACACCGATTTTGTGTCCGTAGGTCCCGATGATTACGGCTACAGCATGGTGCACGAGGCATACTACATTGTCCGAATGCTGATGCCCTTCTTTGTTTTGTTCCTGACCTATGAGCTGTGCATCACAAAGGAAGAGTTTTACCGCTGCATCGAGTTTGTCAGCGTTGTTGTTGCAGGTGTCATAATTGTTTCCAATCTGCTGTGCGTTTCCCTTTCCTCCTACACCAACAAGCCGATTTCCGCAAACATTTTTGCATGGTTCACCTCTGCGGCGGATAATTTCGATGCCAAGGAGCTCACCTCCAAGGGCTTTTTCTGCTACGCAAATCAGACAGCGGCGCTGCTCATGTTCCTTTACCCCGTTATTCTTTACCGCATGGTTGCAAAGTTCAGCATCTGGCGCGCGGTAATTGCCTTCATGCACGCCATATCCATGCTGATGCTCGGCACTCAGGCCGCCTCCTACGGTGTTATGCTTGAGCTTGTGGTGTTCATTGCCGTTATACTGTTTTCGGGCATTCTTACCAAAAATCTCAACAAGGCAGGCATCAAAAAATTTGCCGCACCCGTTGCCGTTCTGCTTGCCATAACGGTAGTCGTGATTGCGATTATCCCCAGCTCCCCCGTTGTTGGCAAGGCCCTTGCAACCGCAAGACTCCATCAGGATCGTGAAAAGACCGAGCACAAGCTCACGGATAAGGAAATAGACGCCTATTACCTGCTCCCCTTTGACGAGCGTGTTGAATATATGAATGACAACTTCGAGAAATATTCTCTCCAGTGGAGCTACTGCAAGGAGGCATATCCTCTGGACTATGACCCGGACTTCTGGTACGGAATAATGCAGGCGCCTATTGACAGCCGCTTTGACTTCCGTTTCCTTGAATCCAACATTCTGAACACTGTTATAGAAACCAACAATGACCCCACGGACAAGCTCTTCGGCATTTCCGCAACACGACAGACAAACATCTGCAAGCTTGAGCACGATTATCTTTCCCAGTATTACTCTCTGGGTGCAGTCGGCGTTGTTCTTTTCATGGCGCCCTATGTTGTCTTCGCCATGTGGTATTCCCTGCGCTCGCTGTTCAAGCGCAACTGGGAGAACATTTTTGAAAACCTGAGTCTTGCCATGGCG
Organism: Oscillospiraceae bacterium; assembly: GCA_045599385.1. GTDB lineage: Bacteria > Bacillota > Clostridia > Oscillospirales > Oscillospiraceae > F23-B02. Next base: position 11,885 of record JAZRVW010000074.1, read on the forward strand.
CTTGATGTGCTTCTGCTTGTGGGCTACGTCACTGGCAACTGCCTTGATGTTCTGTTCACCACGGTGGTCATGGGTCTGTTCCTCGGCAGAATGCTCCTGAATATAAAGGAGTCAAAAGGAGGCAAAGCCCTTGAGCAGCATTAAGAAATTCGCCTATTATCTGAAAAAATCGGGTCTTCGCCAGACTCTGAAGCTGGTGTTCTCGTTTATATGGGCAAAGCTACGCTATGTCTGGTTTAAAACCTGCGCAAAGCTGTTTTCGCGGAGAAAAATCAAGGCCGCGGCGGAAAAATGCGCGGGAAAAACCGTCATGGTGTTCACACCGTCGGTTGAGTGGTTTTTCCTTTTCCAGCGCGCGCAGCAGATGGCAAGCAGCTACGCTCAGCAGGGTGCGTCTGTCATCTTCCTCACGACACAGCGCCAGTATGACAGCTTCATCGGCATAAAAGAGGTGAAGGAAAACGTTTTCCTTGTGAACGAGAACCTCGCCGGCAGAGTTGACAGTATATGCGCCGATGCCGAAAAGGTTGTCACCTGCGTTTACAACATTGCGGGTATTCCCGTTTCCAAACAGTATCACTCCGACCTTCTGGAATACGAATACGTTGACGACATCTCCGTCACCGTTTCGGGCGCTGATGACCTTGATGCCGCCGTAAAGGTGCATGAGGAGATAATGCACAGCGCCGACCTTGTGGTCGCAACCGCGAAGAAGCTTTATGACGAAGCGCAGCTAAAGTGCAGAAAGGTCATTTTCTCCCCCAACGCCGCAGACTATGAATTTTTCTCCGCAAAGGCGGAAAAGAATCACGAGTTTGCCAACCTGCAGCATAAGTACTCCTGCGTTCTCGGCTACTACGGCGCACTCGCCTCATGGTTTGACTATGACATTGTCCGTGCCGTTGCGGAAGCCCATAGCGACTGGGTGTGGCTGCTCATCGGCAAAAAGATTGACAACGACATGGAGCGCTCAAAGATAGAAAAGCTGCCCAACGTTATTTATGTTCCCGCTGTTCCCTATAAGGAGTTGCCTTCCTATATCGCCTGCTGCGATATAATGACAATTCCCTTTGTCCTCAACGAGATTACGGAGGCAACTTCACCCGTAAAGCTGTTTGAGTATATGGCAAGCGGCAAGCCCATTATCACCTCGGATATGAACGAATGCCGCAATTACCGCTCCGTTCACATATATAAGGACGCGGAAAGCTTTACCGCGCTTGCTCAGCTTGCGCTTATTGAGCGAAGCTCCGATGAATACATGGCGCTTCTCAGGCAGGAAGCACGCGAAAACACATGGTACAGCCGCGCAAAGGCTGTTCTGGAGGCACTGCAATGAAAAAGATAGAATTTGAAGAACTGAAAAAGATTGAGCTGGACATGCTCGTTCTGTTTGATGAATACTGCAAAAAGCACGGTCTGCGCTATTATCTCGCCTACGGCACGCTCATAGGCGCGGCACGCCACAAGGGCTTTATACCCTGGGACGACGACATTGACATCTGCATGCCCCGTCCCGATTATGAGCGTTTCTACGCCATGTGCAAGGAGGAGCCCGTTGCCGAGCATCTTTACGCCATTACCTACCGCGATGTAAAAAGCTGCATCTGCCCCTTCATCAAGCTTCAGGACGCACGCACCGCAGGCCATGAAACCGACAAGCGTGACGAGTTTGAAACTGCCGTCTGGATTGACATCTTCCCGCTCGACGGCGTTCCCGCCGATGAGCCGAAGCTTGAAAAGAGCTATCCCCGCCTTAAAGAGCTCATTCATCTGCTGAGCCTCACCACCCGTCCCTTTGTTTTCACCTATGACCCTCTGCGTCTTGCAAAGCGCTGGTATATCAACAAGCGCTACAGCAAGATGGACGTGCACAAGGTCTGCGCGGAGATTGAGGAAATCGCCATGCGCGTCCCCTACGAAGAGGCTGAGCGCGTAGGCTTCCTCACCTTCTCTATCAACGTTCCCAAGACGATTTCCTCCAGAGAGGGCTATGACAACTCCATTCTCATGGATTTTGAGGGCTACAGGTTCCCCGCGCCCTCCAACTATGACGAAATTCTCACCAGCATCTACGGCGACTACATGACTCCTCCTCCTGAGGACAAGCGCGAAATCCACCCCTTTGACGCATGGTGGCGCGACGGCTTTGAACCCGAAGAGGAAAAATAATGGATTCAGCAAAACGCTTTCTTAAGTCGTCGGCAATATATTTTGCCGGTAACGTGCTTACAAAAGTAATATCGTTTTTCCTGCTGCCCATATATACTGCAAGGATTGCCACGGGTGAGATGGGTTATTACGACACCTCCGTGTCCTACCTGAACATCATCGTACCCGTCATCTGCATGGAAATATGGTCGGGCATCATGCGCTATATCTTCGACTACAAGGACGAAGAGGGCAAGTACAAGGCAGTCTTTAACGGCATGGTCATCTTCACCGCGTCCTTCGTGCTGTACACCCTGATTTTCGTGGGGCTCGGGGTATTCTCGGATATCAGCTATCTGCTGTTTATCTACTTCTACGGCCTGTTCACCATGCTGCAGAACATCTACTCCTACATCTCGCGCGCACTGGGCTTCAACACCGTGTTTGCGGTATCGGGCATTATAGGAAGTCTTGTAAACTCTCTGTCGAACATTGTCATGATTCTCTGCTTCGGCATGACTATTGACTCTCTGTACCTTGCCATGATAATCGGCTTTGCGGTGCAGATAGTCATCATGGAAAGCAGGATCCATCTTTTCAGAAAGCTGAAATTCAGCCTTTACGACAGCGCGATTGTAAAGAGCATGGTGAAGTTTTCCCTGCCTCTCTGCCTCAACTCCGCAAGCTTCTGGTTTCTGTCGGGCTATAACCGCGTTGCCGTCACAAACGTTCTCGGTCTTGAGGCAAACGGACTTTATGCCGCGGCAGGCAAATTCACCTACGCCCTGACGCTCGTTTCAATCTGCTTCAACATGGCATGGCAGGAGCTTGCCTATTCCAAGGGCAACGACGAAAGCAAGTCGGAGCTTTATTCCACCGCCTCAAACTACTACATCAAGTTCCTTGCAGTCGGAAGTATTCTGTTTCTCCCAGCAATACAGCTTGTGTTCCCCTTCTTCATAAGGGGCGACTACCGCGACTGCTTCGGGCTTATTCCCCTTTACATTCTCGCAACGGGTGTAAGCATTTTCAGCACTTTCCAGGGAAATATCTTCGGGGCGGAGAAGAAAACCGGAACGATTTTTCTTTCCACCTTCACCGCCGCCGTGTGCAACGTGCTCTGCTTCCATCTGCTTGTGGGAGGGCTCGGCATTCAGGCGGCAAACGTTGCCCTGCTTCTCGGCTTCACCGTGAATGTCATTATCCGCAATTATATGCTCCGCAAAACCGTGCATATCCGTGTTGACTTTGTGTTTTTAATCGGCGCGCTTATCGTCTTTGCGGCGGCAAGCTGGGTTTATATGACAAACAATGTGTGGCTGAATATCGGCTTTGCCGTGCTTGTGTGCATTGCTTCCCTCTTCATCTTCCGCGACCTTATTAAAAAGGCAATGGAAATAAT
>JAZRVW010000075.1:0-30554 GCA_045599385.1 Oscillospiraceae bacterium
CTTTGTTCAAGCTGCATCAAAATCAGGCACAAATCCTTGAGCGATGACAATGCTGTAAGTGATGGGGCGCCCTCACGGATACGCATGGTGCGGCGGATTTCTTTGGGGATTACAACTCTGCCGAGGTCGTCAATTCTTCGGACTATACCAGTAGCTTTCATATATCTTTCTCCTTGTGTAATTTGTTTGCTTTTCTGTTGTCTGCATTGGGTGGAATATTATGCGGAGAGAGAATTACATTTTTTGGCAAAAAATTCGTAAAAGAGCAAATACAGCACATGACGTGTATTTATATGTGAGCAATTCAGCATTTTTAATTGCTTATCTGAATCTGAGGCTTATGAAAGCTTGTTGCCAACCGTGGAAAAGTGTGCGATAATCGGCTTTCAAAATTCTTATGTATGACAAGCACCTATAAGGACAAGGCGGGCGAGCTGCACAGCCGCATTGTGCCGACATTTAGCTGAAAATCCGGCTTCCCTCGAACAAAAGATGATAAAACATATTTGACGGGTATTTTTGAATTTGAACTTTCAAAAATCTTTATTTTTCAACATTTTATGTTTAAACGTGGTTTTTTGCGAATTTTCGGCGCATTTGTAGACATTGCCGGTAATCACCATAAAATTGATAAAAATATATAGTATTTTCGTCAGATTGCCGGTAACAATTCGTTGACAATCAGAGTGCTTATCGGTATAATATAATACTAATAATATGTATAGTGTGCCTTTATACACATTTTCAGTTTAATTCAGTAAAATTTGGCCGTTAACGGTCCTTATCCGGAGGTATCGGAATATGAGTAAAATGAAGAGAGTGCTCAGCTTCGTGCTCTGCCTTGTGCTGATGGTGTCCCTGTTCGCAGGTATGCCCATCATCCCCGTGGCAGATCTCAGCACCGAAGCCGAAGCCGCAACCAGCAACACGAACCCCGCGGGCGGTACAGAATGGGTCTGCGCATGGCACACCAGTATGATGTGGCTGAATGCAGATTCAAGCTCCAACATCAGCACTGCGGTCGGCGTTCTGTCGACCCTCCCGCAGCGTACCTTCCGTACCCGCATCCAGACCACCATGGGCGGCGATGTTGTTCGCCTTACCTACTCCAACGAGTACGGCACCGCTCCCCTGAATATCGGTGAGGTTACTATTGCCGTGGGCGATGCCTCCAACGTCAACAAGATTGACACGAGCAAGATGGTGGCCCTGAGCGGATTCACGGTACCTGCCGGCGAAACCTATACCACCGGCCCCATTGACGTTTCAAGCCTTGGACTTGAAGCGATGTCCTATGTCACCGTTTCCACCTATGTCACCAATATGAACAAGCACAGCGCAGGTATCACCGGCGGCCTTATCGGCGGTCAGACCAATTACCTCGGTCTGAGCCTGGGCGGCGGCACCTATAACCACACCCATGCCGCAAACATGGGCGGCGAGGGTCTTGTTCAGCCCGTTTCGCTTTCCAACTCCGATGATACCGGCGATTACAACATCATCCCCTTCCTGAAGGAGATCGATGTTCAGCGCGCAAGCCTCAACGGCGTTACGAAGCCTGCCGACGCCTATGCCACCGTTATCTTCGGCGACTCCACCGTTGCAAACAATATTCCTCTGCTGCTTGAAAGCAAGCTGCAGGCAAGCAAGATCGACGGTGTTTCAGTCGTATGGTCTGCCGTAAAGGGCAACGAGTTTATACTCAACGGACAGAGCTCCGTTTCCGATGACGACAAGAACGGTCCCGCCATGGCGGAGTCCGGACTTAACCGCGCCTATAAGGATGCGCTTAATCTTCCCGGCGTTAAGAAGGTCATCGTCAAGCTGGGTATCAACGATATCCTGCATCCTTACTGCACCAATATGCAGGGTGACTTCAACCACTATACCGCGGCAAGAGAAATCATTGCCGCATATAAGGAATTCATCGACCTTGCCCATGCAAAGGGCATCGAGGTTTATTTCTATGAGCTCTCCCCCTGGAACGGCTATACCCGCAACGGCTTCCTGACCTTTGATCCTAATGTTGACGCTGTTCGTCAGCAGGTAAACGCATGGCTTGCCAAGTACGGCACCGAATATGACCCCATCGATGTTGACTGCTACACCGATGAACTCAACTCCGGCGTTGTAACTTTGGGCGACAACTACGGCTCCAACTCCTTCAAACAGAGCTGCGACCTCAAGTATAAGAACAGCCCCACCAACACCTACAGTCAGGACAGACACTATGCGTACGACCACGCGCAGCCCTTTGACTCCTTCGGTTACATTCCCCTTGATGAAATGAACAACGGCAATGCTCTTAAGAGCATGTTTACCACAGACGGTATCCACTACAGCCCCGCAGGTCAGTCCAAGGTCGCAAACCTCACTCCCAACAGCATATTCTGGAAGACCGAGGACGTTGAGGTCAACACCGAAGGCGAACTTGTCCAGATACACAATGTTTACTGCGCAACAAACCGCGGCGCAGCCCTTGTCGACGGCAAGGAATACCTCATCGTAAACGACCTTGACTATCTTGCCAACAGCCCCGCAGGCGACCTGAGCAAGAGCCAGGAGTATACAGCCCAGACAGCAACCGCAAAGGATAGCAATGTTACCGGTACCGGTGAAGACGTCAATGAAATTACCACGACCAACGTTGTGGTACAGCGCGGCACCGGCGACAGACCTTATATCGTTTCCGCCAGTGTACCCGGTATGGCAAAATGGACCGTATATAAGTCCGGCAGCAGCTACCTGTGGGCAAACTCCCAGACCGGCAGATACCTCGCATGGTACTATGACGGCAATAACGACAAGTATGCCACCGGTACAAGAGATTCACAGCCCAAAACATCAGGCACGAAACATGACTGGTACACGTTTGACAGTATTAAGACCGATGTAGACGGCATTTACGAAAAGGACGACGACGGCAGCTACGGCAGCTTCCTTATGTACACAGGTCTGGCTGATAAGTGCTTCACATGGTCTGACAATGACGGCAAGTGGATGACCAACGGCAACAGTATGTGGATGAGTGCTGACCACCGCCGCCGTACAGAATCCCTTGTGTTCTTCAACAACCAGGGCGAGACCTCCATCGACTGCCGACTGGACATCGACGTTCAGAACGCCACGGGAACCAGCACCGAGAACAATGTTAATAAATCAGACCTCGTAACTCTCCAGAACCGCAGCGACAGCTTCAGACTGTTCTACGCACTGGAAGACGATCTGGCCGGCACCACGCACTACAGCTACGCAGCCACCAACACCAACGGCAACAACCCCGTAGGCCCCTTCACCGGCTACACCTTCGGCTACGGTCAGGAAGCGTTCTGGATGAGCAGCAACACCGACGTTGCCACCATGGACGTAAATCAGGTTTCCGCCTCTTCCTCCGGCACTCTGGCAAACAGCGGCGGCCTTGTCCAGATGACCGGCAATCCCGGCGAAACTCTGGTAACTCTGAACTTCTTCTGGAAGGAATACGATTACAGCCAGAACAAGACCGAAAACGACAGCCACTTCTTCATGGAAACCTGCACCAAGGAGCAGTACGAGGCCAACCGTGCCAACAACAAGGCCGACGGCGAAAAGTGGGTACAGGTCGACAACAACAAGTATATCCACACTAATTACCATTGGCTCAAGTCCGAGGTAGAGATAAAGAACATCACCGAAATGAGCGGCGATATCCTCGTTGACAACAATCTGGTCGACACCTATGAGCTCAATGACGTTGTCAGCGGAATGAGCTCAACTCTGGAAGCGGTTAAGATCATCAACCCCGAAACCGCAGCCTACCCCGAAGGCCACTGGGTATGGAGCATCAGCAACAACAGCATCGGCTCCCTGACTTCAGACGGCGAGTACGCAACCATTAACTATAACGGCACCAGCGGCACCGCAACCGTTACCGCAACCTATTACGGCACCGACAACCAGCCCGTAATGTTTGACGGACATCAGATCACAAGCTCCGTTGCCATCACCACCCACGAAAAGCCCCTGACCGCTGATATTCAGATAAACGGAAATGTTGACGGCAATGGCAACCCCGTATTTGAAGATACATACGCAAACAACAATTCCGATATCGGCGATACCATTGCCCTCAAGGCATTTAAGACCTCCGGCAATCAGAACTTTACGGGTTACACTTGGACGGTTTACGGCCTCGACGGAACAGCAAATGACACCAGCGTCGTATCCGTTGCGGGCAGCGGCGAAAACGCCATGCTCACGGTGAACGGCGGAGGCACCGTCTACGTGCTGCTGGACGCCACATATAACGACGGCGGCGTAAAGCATGCCTATGACTTTATCACCGTTAACATCGGCATATATGAAGCAAAGAGCGATACCGTAATAGTTGACTTCGCGCTTCCCGTGGAAGTTGACCTTTCAACACTCTGCGGCGGCAGAACTGTTGACGCAATCAGCGCCGAGAGCAAGGGTGTTACCGAGAATAGCTACTATACCGAACGCCAGTACACCCAGACCGCCATCGGCACCGAAAACTATCAGGCTTCTCTGGCAGAGAGCGTTATGACCTACAAGCCTCTGAAGATCAACAACGGCAGCATCGATACTGTTTACTACCAGGTTGTTTCTTCCGCAGGAAATGCTTATAAGTGCAGCCATGTGGATATCATCCCCGCAACCGCAGTTTACTATGAAGACAGCATCGGCAGCATTAACTACACAAACGGTAAAATTGACGGTGTAGTAACAAGCGGAAGCCAGAACGGCACATGGAACGTTGTTGGCACCGACATGAGTGCAACAGCTATTCAGAGCCTTGGAAATGAGATTTACGGCTATGATGCAGCTTATGAAAACTGCACCACCTACAGTATGGGCGCCGCACATAAGGTTACCGTTAGCGCAATCAATAACCCCAACACAAAGTACAGCGGCACCGCGAATCCCGGCGAATGGCCTACCGCAAGCTTCAGCTTCACCGGCACCGGCTTTGACATCATCAGCGTATCCGATACCGATACCGGCGTTATTAAGGTAAAGGTTGAGGGCAATGGCATCACCAAGAACCTGACAGTCAACGAGTATTACGGCTACACCTGCAGCAATGATACAGAACATCCTTATATCGCATATATCTGGGAATACAGCGTATACGGATGGCATTTAATGCACCATGAGAATGCCAGCGCTGAGCTTAACAACGGCATTCCCGCAACACAGAGTGAACTGGACGCCTACATTAGCGAATACGGTCAGGAAAGACCTACGAAGCCTGAAAATGGCGATACCTTCGTTACCTACGAAACCAACTACACATGGAAAGCTGCTACAAGCAACAATACTCTGTATCAGATTCCCTCCATGAAGGTTACAGACCTTCCCTACGGCACCTACACCGTAACCATAACCCCGACCTTCAGCTCTGCATTTGATATGAATAAGGACGGTCATTACTCCTTCAGCCTTGACGCGATCCGCGTATACGGAACCCTGCGCAACAACACAGCCTATGTTGAGGCTAATGAGGCAGATCCTTATATCTACAATATCCGTTCCTATCTGCTTGACCAGAATGCATACAAGGCCGGCGAGGACCTGACAGGCATCGCATTTATCGACGGTATAACAGAAGACGGAACCATCGGAGATTACAGCGCGTACGGTCCGAACAACGAAGCATATCTGAAGCCCGGTGAGGCAATTGCCTTTAAAATCAATAAGAGTGCAAATGTTGCAAGCATTCAGGTAGGCTTCAAGGCTATTGACGGTGAAGTGTCCGTAAATGTAAACGGCAGCAAGACCTTCACCACCAGCTCTGCAACCGATATGTACCGCGATATAACCGGGTACGTCGGAAAAGACGGAGTTGTGACCATTACGAATAATGGCAGCAACCTTGTGGCACTTACCACGCTGAAGATTACCCACAGCGTAACAAGCGTCATGGCAGCACCTACTGTAAACGACGGTGTTGTACTGCAGTCCAAGGCAATGGTAAGAAGCGTCATGATGGCAAGCGCCCCTGTAGAAGAGGCACCCTTCGAGCCCGTTGTAAGCATCGACGTAGCCGAAAAGGCAACTGTTGGTGATGAAGTTACCGTTAAGGTAAGCACCAGCGACGATGTTGCATACATCACCGTAAACGGCGAGAAGGTTGAAAATCACGATGCAAACTTCGTATGGACATACACCGTAACTGCTGAAGCAGAAGGCAAAATGACCATTGAGGTAGCAGCATACAATGCTGACGGCGAAGCAGCGGAAGCGGTTCAGACCGCAAGCGTAAACGTCGAGGCTGCACCTGTTGTTCCCGACGAGCCTGACGAGCCTGAAGAACCCAGCCCGATTGCATCCTTTGTTGCTAAGGTCGTAAATGTGGTAAAGAGCATCTTCGGCAAACTCATCGGACGCTGATAAGGAGGTTTATATGAAAAAAACCTATACAAAACCTCAGATTGTATTTGACAGCTTTGAGCTTTCCCAGTCCATTGCACGTTGCGAAATCATAAGCAACGTGGTAAAAGAGGTCTGCGGATGGTATGATGAGGAATCTGGTATGACCATATTTGTTGCAGGCGTATGCGAGTGGACTTCCCAAGATGACACATACGCAGGCATCTGCTATCACGTTCCTGCGGAAGCATACAACCTTTTCAGTTCATGAAATGATAAATCCCCTGCCCTATGGGGCGGGGGATTGTTTTCAGAGGCAGATTATGAAAAAGAAAACAAAAATTATTATTACGGCTGCTGTTGCGGCTGTCTGTGTAATATTGGCCTTTGTGCTTATAAGAATGAGTAATAACGACAGTTCTGACAAGCAATTCGAGGCGATTGACTGCGGTGACGGAATTGAGCTGAAGAGTATTTCATCCTATGACGGCCCGTTTTTAGAGGACGGCAGCGACGAAAGCGTTTCCGGCGTAATGCAGGCTACGGTTTCAAACAACGGTGAAAACGATATTGAATTTGCCTATCTCCGCGTTACAGATAAAGAGGGGAATGTGTATTCCTTCAAAATCACCTGTCTTTTGCGCGGTGAAACCATGACAGTTCTGGAGGAAAACCGCACTGAGTATAAGTCCGATATGGGCTTTGAAACTGCAAAATTAGAAAATGTTGCGGAGTTTGTTTCCGTGCCCGATTTGCACTCGGATATTTTTGCACTGCTAATTAACGGAAATACCGTAACCGTAATCAACGATGACGTTGTGGCACATAGCAATATATGTATATGCTATAAGAACTATAACGGTGAAATTATCTCGGGGGGTATAACCTACAGAATTTCAATACCCTATCTTGAGGCAGGTGAATCCGCAGAGGTAAGCACAGCTCACTTTGACGACAGCACAAGCAGGTGCATATTCATTACCTATGATTGACAGAGTGCAGCGCGGTTACCGCATCGGAGATGTGCAGCTGAATATATCTGCTCCGGAGTTTTCTGAAGCAGATTATTTTGCTGTTTTCAGAAACGACAGCAAAGCTGCCGATGTAAGCTTTGATATAAGCTTTAAGCACGGAATTTCAGAGCCTGAGCTTCCTGTTGCTCATAAGGGTATCGGTGAAACCTGGTATTCCGACGGTAAAACAAATGAGTATACACTGAAAAGCTCCGATGACAGCATATTACTGAAAACGTCAGGCTGCGGAAAGCATTATGAGGTTGAATTTGATGCCGTGCACCCTGACTATTTTGGCACCCACGCTATTATGGAAGCCATAAAGCTGCCTGAACTCATGTATGAATTTGATGCGCTTTTCCTGCATTCAAGCTGTATTATTAATGATGAAAAGGCTATTCTGTTTACTGCCGATAAACAGGTGGGAAAATCCACACAGGCAGCGCTGTGGGAAAAACACATGGCGGCAGAGATAGTAAACGGAGACAGAGCACTCATTCGCAAGGTCGGCGGAGTGTGGACAGCCTTCGGCTCACCCTATACCGGAACGAGCAGAATATGCAAAAATAAGTCGGCGCCCATAGCCGCAATTGTAATATTGGGGCAAGCTCCGGAAAACCGTGTCCGCAAAGCAAATACAAGGGAAGCCGTTGCCGCAATGATGTCGGGCGCAAGCTACAATCTCTGGAACAGAGCCGAAAGCGAAAAGTGCTTTGAAATAGTCGGAAAGCTTGTGTCGGAAATAAGCTTTTACAAGCTGGATTGTCTTCCCGACAAATCGGCGGTTATGGCACTGAATGATTTTATGATGGAGAACTGAAATGACAAGCGTTATGAAGTCAGAACCGGTTACAGCCACCCATCTGAATGCTCTGGGCTGTAAAATGGGTTTGCCCATTAACGGAACATTTGAACTCACGGCCAGGTGTAACTTTAACTGCCGCATGTGCTATGTTCATCTGAAAAATGATGCTGCGCAGCTTAAAAAGAGGGAACTGACTGCGGAGCAGTGGCTGGAAATTGCCCGAAAAGCCAAGGAAATGGGACTTATGTTCCTGCTGCTTACGGGCGGCGAACCTCTGCTGAGGGAGGACTTTCCGTATCTTTATGAGCAGCTGATAAAGCTGGGCTTTGTTGTATCGATTAATACGAACGCATCACTTTACAATGATAAAATCAGCGAGCTTTTCAGAAAATATCCGCCCTCAAGAATAAACGTAACATTGTACGGCGGAAGCGAGGAAACCTATTCAAAGCTTTGCGGAAATCCGTCGTTTGAGCGGGTTGTGAATAATCTGAAGCGTATGAAGGCCGAAGGTCTGCAGGTCAGACTGAATGTTTCGCTTACACCCTATAATGCCTGTGATATGGAGCGCATAGACGCGATTTCAAAGGAGCTCGGCCTCCAGGCAAAAGCTTCGGCATATATGTACCCTCCCGCAAGAGTTGATGGAAGCATCGGTGAAAATGCCGCCAGATTCAGCCCTGAGGAAGCGGGAAAAGCAATTGCGGAATGGTACAGCCTACGTGACAGTCGGGAAGAGTTCCAAAACCGTGCCCGTGCAATCATGGAGGGACAAAACACCGAGCCCGATGATAATTGCGCCGATACAGAAGGAAGCGGAGTTCGGTGCCGTGCGGGAAGAAGCTCGTTCTGGATTACATGGGAAGGCAAAATGATGCCTTGCGGAACAATGAATGTGGAGAGCACCGATGTTGTTGAATGCGGATTTGAGCAGGCATGGCGCGACACAATGCTGCGCACGTCAAAAATCCGCCTTCCCGCTGAGTGCGCGGTATGCGGCAATAATAAGCATTGCGGAATTTGCGCAAGCATATGCAAATGCGAAACAGGCGAATTTAACATCAAACCGGAATACGTTTGCGCGATGACAAAAGCAAAAACGCAGGAAATATTCAGGATTGCAGGAATCACGGGAGAAGAAAATGAAGATTAAGTATGAAATGATAAAGCGCGAAATCGCAGGTGAAACCTATCTGGTTCCCGTAGGTGAAGCGGCTCATAAATACAGCGGACTTTTCGCCATGACCGATGTCGGAGCTTTCATTTGGGACAAGCTGCCGGAGGCATCGGACGAGAAGGAAGTATTAGATGCAGTTCTTGAAGAATATGATGTTGATTACGAAACGGCAAAAGCAGATGTGGAGGAATTCCTCTGCAGACTGAAAGAAATCGGATTGATATGAAAAAACCGTGCTCCGAATTAATTCGGAGCACCGTTTTTTATGAAATACGGGAGTAAAGTGCCGTTCAAAGCATATTAATCCCCATGATAAAGCTTATTTGATAACGCCGTACAGTCTTTTAATTGCGGGGCGAAGAAAAATTACACGGGGCCATACCTTTTCAAAGAATTCCCACCAGAAGTCACCGGGCACTATCCACTGTCCCTTGCGATTGACCTTTGTTACAATAGCGAAAATCTGCTCACGGGAAATAGGCCCTTCAATATCAGCTTGGGCATCACCGACAACATAGTATCCGTCTTTCTTTATGCGGCAAATACGGTGGAGAACATACTGTCCGCTGCGGCGCTGAAAGAATATAATGTCCCCGACATGAAGCTCACGGTCGGGAGCTTTGAAGCATACTGTGTCACGCTCATGGCAAAGAAACGGTGACATGCTGTTTCCGCTGATGAGCATATTGACCTCTTTTCCGTCTTCAACAAGCTCCTTGAGTACGGAAACATATTCGTAAGTGTCTACTTTGCGCATGATGTTTACCTCAGGAATCAATTACAAAAATCACATCTTTACAGCTCAATAATTATATACTATTTTGTCAATACAGTCCATGCCTGCGGCTTTTTATTCAAAAGTGAGCTTCATCGATTTTCCGTCAAAGCCGCATTCTGCATCGGAGTAAAAGCGCCTTGCGTTTTCGAGACAGTCCTCCGGCGAGGCAATCATCTGGGAGTAATGCGTCAGCCAAAGGCGGCGCACATTTGCCTTTGCGGCAAGCTGTGCAGCTTGGGCAAAGGTGCTGTGACCGTAAATGTCCGCCAAATCTGCCTGCTCATTTTCGGCGTAGGTAGCGTCACACACGAGCAAATCCGCATTTTCCGAAGCCTTTTCAAGACTTTCGCAGGGCGATGTGTCACCGCTGAATACGATTTTCAGACCTTTTCTTTCTTCTCCCGTCACCATGTCGGGAGTGAAAGTGTGGCTGTCAAAGCTCGCAGCTTCACCCTTCTGGAGCTTTCCCCAGAGCTTAAGAGGAATGCCCAGCTCCTTTGCCTTTTCGGGAAGAAACTTCGGAGGCCGCGACAGAGAAAAAGCATAGCCGCAGCTTGAAGCTCTGTGCTCTGTGGGGAATGAGATAAGCTCTGCGCCCTTCGGCCATGCGGTATTCAAGTCGCACATCTGAATATTCCCCGTCAGGAGCTGCACCTCATACTGCAAATCCCCCGCAAGCTTAAGAATGGGTGAGAGCTCCTCATCAATAGCCTCGGGACCAGTTATATACAGAGTGTCGGTTCTGCCGAGGCAGTTCATGCTCTGCATAAGTCCGGGGAGACCGAAGATGTGGTCGCCGTGATAGTGCGTAAGGGCGATGAGGTCGGTTTTCATTAGGCTGACACGGGCCTTGCGTGCCGCCGCCTGCGTACCCTCGCCGCAGTCGAATAATATAGTTCTGCCTCCGCAGCGCAAAACCGCGGAGGACAGTGCTCTGTGGGGAAGCGGCATGGTAGCCGCCGTGCCGATTAATGTAAAATCAATCATTTCAGTTCTGTTTAAGGGACTGCGCAAGCTCCCTGCCTCTAGGGGAAACGGCAAGACCGCCCTTTGAGGTTTCCTTGAGTTGCGTGCTCATGGCATCGCCGACCTGACGCATGGTGTCGATAACCTGATCGGCGGGAATTGCGCTCTTGATGCCCGCAAGGGCCATATCTGCGGCGGAAAGTGCGTTTACGGCGCCTACTACGTTGCGCTTTACGCAGGGAATTTCAACAAGACCGCCAACTGGGTCGCAGACAAGACCGAGAAGATTTTTAAGCGCCATGGCGCAGGCATCGGCCATCTGCTCGGGATTGCCGCCGCGAAGGGCAACAAGTGCCGCTGCCGCCATGCCGGAAGCGGAGCCTATCTCTGCCTGACAGCCGCCCTCTGCACCGGCTATGCAGGCACGGTTTGCGATGACCTGACCCACACCTGCGGAAACGTACAGGGCGTGGATTATCTCGTCATCGGAATAACCGTAGGTCTCCCAGCAGGTGTAGAGAAGCGCGGGAAGAACGCCGCAGGCACCTGCCGTGGGTGCGGCGACAATTCTTCTCATGCAGGCGTTGGAGCAGCCCATCATGAGTGCGCGGGCAACAACCTTTGAAACAAAGGGGCCGCAGAGCGTGTCGCCTTTCTTTACGTACTCGTCCATAAGACCGCCTTCACGGCCCACAAAGCCGCTTGCGGAGAGCATATTGGGGTCATAGGACTCGATGGAGCTTTTCATGACTGCCCATACGGTCTGCATTTTTTTGAGAGAAGCCTCGGAGGAGATGCTCTGCTCCTCGGCATCGCAGTCAAGAACCACCTGCCAGAAGGGCTTGTCGAGCTTAACGCAAAGCTCCTGAATTTCGTTTATTGAATGGAATGACATCTTGGAGCTCCTCCTTTCAAAGCTTAACGTTTATGTAGGTTGCCTTGAGAATGCCGTCAAACTGCTCAAGCACCTCAACGATTGCGGGGGACAGCGGGTGGTCGATTTCATAGACCATGACAGCCGTGCCGCCGCGCTTGTCGCGGAAAAGCTGAAGCGTGCCGATGTTGACGGAAACTGAGGCCAGCAGGGAGGAAACGTCCGCCACAAGACCGGGACGGTCTTCATTATAAATAATGAGGGTGTTGCTCTCACCGCTGAAGGAAACCTCCATGCCGTCGAGCTTGTTTACCTGAATTCTGCCGCCGCCGAGAGAGGAAGCCTGAACGTTAACCTCGCGCCCGTTCCTTCCGCGGAGAATTAGCTGTGCGGTGTTGGGATGTGCGCCGCGGAGTTCCTTTTCGGAAATGGTGAATTCCATACCCTGCTCCTTTGCAATGTCGAAGCTTGCGGGTATGCGGTCGTCGTCGGGTTCCATGCCCATAAGACCTGCAACGATTGCGCGGTCGGTGCCGTGACCCTTGCCCGTATCGGCAAAGGAACCGTGGAAGAAAATTTCCGCCTTTTCGGGAGTATCGCCGAGAAGCTGGCGTGCAATAAGACCGATGCGTGCCGCGCCTGCGGTGTGTGAGCTGGAGGGTCCGACCATTACGGGACCGAGAATGTCAAAGATGTTCATAGTAAAATCCTGCCTGAAAAGCAAATTTCGTACCTACAGTATAGCCAACATGGCGTCAATTTGCAATAATCTGTTGCGGATAACGTTTTTTTTAACTATAATAATGCTATCCTAAAGCAAGAGGTGCAGTATGAAAATTAAAAAATCCCCGTTCCGCTGCCGGCGTGACCGTTTTGAAATTCGCGGCAGACAGTATATTCCCGAGGGCGAAAAGCTTCCCATTGTCATCGTGAGCCATGAGTTTATTATGGGAAGCTACACAACGCGTCGTTACGCACGCCGCTTTGTAAAATGGGGGTTTGCCGCTTTCTGCTTTGATTTCGCGGGCGGAACAACGTTTGGAGGCAGCGGCGGAAAACACACCGACATGACGGTGTTCACGGAGATTGAAGATTTAAAGGCTGTGATTGCCTACGCAAAAAGTCTGCCCGAAACCGACAGCTCAAGGGTGTATCTCATGGGCTGCAGTCAGGGCGGACTTGTGAGTGCGCTGCTTGCCGCCGAGCTTGGCGATGAGATATCGGGGCTTATGCTGTTTTACCCCGCCCTGAGCATACCCGATGACGCAAGAGCAGGCAATATGCTTTTCAATACCAGTTTTGACCCCGAAAATATTCCCGAAACAATTAAATGCGGTCCTCTGACCTTCTCGGGAAAATATCCCGCAACGCTGCTTGACATGGACGTGTTCGGGGAGATTTCCGCCTATGACGGCCCCGTTTTCATTGCTCACGGAAACAGAGACAAAATCGTGGATTACGGTTATTCCGAGCGGGCGCAGAAGGTTTATAAAAACTGCACGCTTATGACAGTTGACGGGGCGGGCCACGTTTTCCTTCCCCTTCAGGACAGACCTGCCGTCAGCGGACTGAAAAGCTTCATTGAAAGAATAATGTAAATCAGCACTCCGGGCTGCAGCCCGGAATGCTTTTTAAATATCGTCGTTTGCGGGATTGTCAAGAAGTCTGCCCCCCTCGGTAAAGCGTGAGCCGTGGCAGGGACAGTCCCAGGAATGCTCGGCAGGATTCCATTTGAGAGAGCAGCCCAGATGTGAACACTTGCGCCTTGCGGGCAGAAGCAGATTTACAACAGACTCGGCGGCGTTTACCGCAAGCTGTGGCTTGAAAATACTGCGCGAAGGGCTGAAAATATCCGCAAAGTCGTTTGAACTTCCCGAAAGCATATCCGAAACTATCATGGCAGAAAGCATGGAGCCCGTCATGCCCCACTTGTTGAAGCCCGTTTCCACATAGAAATCCTTTGTGCGCCTTGCGTACTGACCGATGTAGGGAACTCGGTCAAGACTCATGCAGTCCTGAGCCGCCCAAAAGTATTTTTCCTCTGCACCGGGGTAATTCTCCTCTGCGAAGCGGCGAAGCTCTGCCCAGTTTCCGTTTTTCTTTCCCGTGCGGCTTCCTCCTCCGCCCAGAAGCAGAAGCCCGTTATAGCTTCTGAAGGACAAGCCCGAGTCCTTTTCGTCAACAAACATTCCATCGGGACATTGCGCGTTTTCAAGTGCGATGACATAGGAACGGTGCTGATAAAGCTTGAGCCAGTAGGCACCGTGTTTGTCTAAAAACGGAAAATGCGTTGCGCATACGACCTTCTCCGCGGAGATTTTGCCGAAATCCGTAAGGGCGGTGTTGCCGAGCATCTCACGCACAAAGGTGTTCTCAAAAATGTTCAGCTCCGGCGCTATGGCGGCAATGAACTTCAAGGGATTAAACTGCGCCTGATTTGAAAACTTAACTGCGCCTGCCGTTTTGACGGGCAGGGGCAGCTCTTCGCAAAGCTCTGCGGGATAGTCAATTCTCCGCAGGGCTTCCATTTCCTTTTCAAGCTTTTTCCTGCTGTCAGAAAAAACATAGTTGTCCTTTAGCTCAAAATCGCAGTCAATTCCGGCGCACATTTCCCTGAACTTTCGGAGGGCGGCTGTGTTTGCCTCAAGATATTTTTTCGCCGTATAAGCTCCGCCGCCTTGAAGGAGCTTGTGGTAAATAAGCCCGTGCTGCGTGGTAATTTTTGCCGTTGTGTTCTGCGTGTTGCCGCCGCAGATGCGGCCTTTTTCAACAAGAACGTATTTTACGCCCTTTTGCTGCAAAAAATATGCCGTAAGAACTCCCGCCATGCCGCCGCCTATTATGAGAACGTCCGTTTTGATGTCGCCCTCAAGCCGCGGAAAAGAGGGGAGAGAAGTTTCCTGCCATACTGATTTCACGGTATCACCTCGGGATTATTATGAGGATAAAGGAGCGGAAAAATGCGAAAAAACTTCTGCGGCTGGTATTATAAATGCCAATCGGATACTCAGACGCTGGCGGTCATTCCTGCAACCCACGACGGCAGTCAGTCGGTGCAGATAATAACGGACAGCGGTGTCTGGACCTTCAGCGAAAACCTTGAAAACTGCCTTTTCGGAAGCGACGGCTTCAGACTTAATCTGTATGAAAACGGAGTCTCAGCGGTGGGCGAGGTGAGGTTCAGCGGTCTTTCCCCGCTTAAAAACGATATCATGGGGCCCTTTAAATTCGTGCCCTTCATGCAGTGCCGCCACAGCGTAGTTAGTATGCGTCACCGTGTTGACGGCGAAATTATTATTAACGGTGAAAAATACTCTTTCAGCGATGGACTGGGCTACATTGAGGGCGACAGAGGCTTCTCGTTTCCTTCAAAATATCTGTGGACCCAGAGCTTTTTCGAGGGCGGCTCGCTTATGCTCAGCGTTGCGGATATTCCCTTTGCGGGCAGACATTTTACGGGCGTAATCGCTGCTGTGCTGCTGCACGGAAGGGAATACCGTCTTGCCACATATCTCGGGGCGAAGGCGGTTGAAATCGCGGACGGCAGAGCGGTAATCCGTCAGGGAGGATATACCTTTTCGGCAAGACTTATTGAAATGCACGCCCATGCTCTGAAAGCGCCCGTCAGCGGCAGTATGGTCAGAACAGTGCGCGAAAGCACGTCCTGCCGTGCCGCATACCGTTTTGAGAAAAACGGCAAAATACTGCTTGAGCTTGAAACCGACAAAGCGTCCTTTGAATACGAATACGGAGGAGAAAATGAACAGATTAGCCAGTGAAAAATCACCCTACCTCCTGCAGCACAGTAATAATCCTGTTGACTGGTATCCCTGGGGAGAAGAGGCCTTTGAAAAAGCAAAAACCGAGGATAAACCCATATTTCTCAGCGTGGGCTATTCCACATGCCATTGGTGTCACGTAATGGCGCACGAGTCCTTTGAGGACGCGGAGGTGGCTGAAATCCTCAATAATAACTTTGTCTGCATCAAGGTTGACCGGGAGGAAAGACCCGATGTGGACGCTGTGTATATGCGCGCCTGCCAGGCCATGACGGGAAGCGGCGGCTGGCCCATGACGGTTTTCCTCACGCCAGACCGAAAGCCTTTTTTCGCGGGAACCTATTTTCCGAAAAACCGCCGTTTCGGACAGTTCGGGCTTACAGAGCTTTTACAGAGGGTGGCAGAGCTATGGAAAAATAGCCGCGAAAGCCTGCTGAAATCGGGGGAGCAGATTACCGCCGCAATTGGACAGCATAGCACAAAAAACGGCGAGCCCGGCGATATCCTTTTACAGAGGGCTGTCAATATTCTGCTCCGAAGCTTTGACACTCTGTGGGGAGGCTTCGGAACGGCGCCAAAATTTCCCACGCCCCACAATCTGCTGTTCCTGCTGAGCCGCGGTGAAAACGAAGCCGTCGAGGAAACACTTACCGCCATGGCAAGAGGCGGAATTTTTGACCAGATTGGCGGAGGATTTTCGCGCTACTCAACCGATGATAAATGGCTTAAGCCCCATTTTGAGAAGATGCTCTACGACAATGCCCTGCTGATTATTGCCTACAGCGAGGCAAGTGAAAAGCTGCGCAGCGCATTTTTTGCGGACATAGCAAAGCGCACGGCGGATTACGTGCTTCGGGAGCTGATGTCTGACGAAGGCGGCTGCTTCTGCGGTCAGGACGCCGACAGCGAAGGCGTTGAGGGCAAATACTACACCTTTACCGCGGAGGAAATCAAGTCCGTTCTCGGTGAAAGTGAGGGTGAGGAATTTTGCCGCGCTTACGGCATAGGCGAAAAGGAAAGCATACCGAACCGCATTGAATCCAAGGCAACTCCCTGGAAAAAAGCGCGCCTGCAGACGCTGTACGATTACCGAAAAAACCGCACAAGCCTGCACACCGATGACAAAATACTTCTGTCGTGGAACGCATGGATGGCAATTGCCTTTGTAAAATGCGGCTACCTTGAGGAAGCGGAAAGAATACAGAGCTTTATCGAAAACAAAATGACCGATGACGATAACCGCCTGTATATCAGATGGCGCGACGGTGAAGCGGCAAACGACGGTCAGCTTGACGATTATGCGGTATATGCGCTTGCGCTGCTGACGCTTTACAGAGCAACGTTCAAGGTGGAATATCTTGAAAGCGCGATTTTCAGAGCAGAGCAGCTTCTGGATTTTTTCGAGGACGAAAACGGCGGATTTTTCTTAACCGCCCACGATGCAGAGCAGCTTATCAGTCGCCCGAAGGAAAGCTATGACGGCGCGATACCCTCGGGAAACTCAGCCGCCGCAATGGTTTTGGAGACTCTGGCTCAGCTTACGGGGGAAATAAAGTGGCGAAGGGCCGCCGACCGTCAGCTTCGCTTCATGGCGGGTCAGGCGGAGGAATATCCCGCAGGCTTCTGCTTTGCCATGCTTGCAATAAGCAAGGCCCTGTCACCGAGCCGCGAGCTGATTGCCTGCGGCGCAGAGCTGCCGGTTGAGCTTAAAAAGCTCAATACGGACGATTTTAACGTTCTGTATAAATCCGATGAAAATGCAGAGCGCCTTGCACGGTGCGCGCCCTTCACCGAAGAGTATCCCGTACCGGCCCAGGGCACAAGCTGGTATCTCTGCGAAAACGGCGCCTGCCGAAGAGCCGTAACAAGCTTTAAGGAGCTTAATATATAAAGTAGCACGGAAGTCTTTTGACTTCCGTGCTTTATTTTCAATAAAAAGTTACAAAACACTAACTTTTTATTGTTTTTTTCTTGACAAGCATACGACAAACTTATATTATGTAAATTACCGAAATATACAAAATTTTCTTATTAAGGAGAAAACTGTATGAAGAGTAGAAAAATTCTTGCTCTGCTGTTGGCGGTAATGCTTCTGGTGGCAATTATGCCCACCTCCGTCGTTGCCGAACCCGCAGGGGACGTCGGCGAGGTCATAATTAACCAGACCATTAACGATGCCAAAAATATGCTGACTCTTGAAGCTTATGTCACATCTGATACCGTTTCATCTGAAGAGATGATATCCGTTCCTACCGATATAATCCTTGTACTTGACCAGTCCAAGTCCATGAACGACAAGTATGACAAGCAGGGCAGCCGTCAGGAAGCACTGAAAAAGGCGGTGTGCAGCTTTGTTGACCAGGTCGGTGAGCAATACTCCGAAACCGCAAAACATAAGCTTGCGGTTGTAACCTTCAACAACAAGACCTCCACCCTCGTCGGCTGGACCGAGGCTGACACAAACGGTGTTGAGGCAGTAAAGGCAAAGGTCAACGGCCTTGGCAAATGCACAGGTGCAACCTATATGGCCGACGCACTTGATCAGGCAGGCAACCTCATCTCCGGCCGCAGCGAAACCACCTATCCCCTTGCAAACGGCAGTGAGCTTGACCGCAAGGTTGTTGTAGTTGTGTTCACCGACGGCTATCCCGGCACCCTCAATGCCATCGGCGACTACTTCTCCAATTTCTACGACACCCCCAAAGAAGCTGACAAGGCTGTTGCGGCTTCCGCAAAGCTGAAGGAAATGGGCGCAACCGTCTATACCGTGGGCGCATTTGAAAATGCAAATCCCGCCGCAAGCTACACCACCGATAAAAACTCTATCATCTGGACCGTATGGCGCAGTGCGGCAAAGAGCATGAACGGCTTCATGCACTTCCTGTCCAGCGACTATGATGCAAGCTGCACCTCCTGGAAGGAATATACCGATAATAACGACGGACGCAACAACGGCTATTACTTCGCCGCTGACAACAGCGCCGCACTTACCCGCGCTTTCGATGAAATTGCAAGCGCAACCGTGGCAAAGGACGATGAAATCAGCCTCGACAGCACCGCTGTTCTGAAGGACGTAATTTCCGAGTACTTTACCGTAAACGGCAAGGTTTCCGTTTACACCGCAAACTACGATTCTGCAACAGGCACTTTCGGCGAAGAAACCGCCTTTAACGCAAAGGTTGAGGTTGACGGAAAGAACGTATCCGTTTCCGGCTTTGACTTTGCACAGCACGCCTGCCGTGACGGTGCAAAGAACGGTCAGAAGCTCATAGTAAAGATTCCCGTCAAGGACGTTGTAAATGATTTTGGCAACTATGCCGCAACTGAGAACAACTCCGGCATCTATGACGCAAATGGCAACATCGTTGCATTCGCACCTCTCGCAAAGGTTTCAATCGCAAATATGATTGACCTGAGCTCCAACAGCACCAGCGTTCCTGACGTTGAAAAGTTCTTCCTCGACGTGTTCGGTGATGCCGCCTACTTTGAGAACCTCTGGCCCACCATGAGCTCTCTCAGAACAATTGGCAACAACATTTATCTCATTGACTACCAGTACGATTACGATATCGACGACCTCATGGAAGAAGGCGTTTCCTCCGCAGTCGACCTTCTCGCCTACGCCTCCACTCATATTCTGGGCGGCGCATTCGAGTTTGAAATGGGCCAGTGGGGCACCGGCTGCTCCGCGTACGAGGCATATAACGAAAACGGCGATCACTTCATGGGCCGTAACTTCGACTACATGGACGCACCCTGCTATGTGGTGTGGACTCACCCCGAGGACGGCTATGACAGCATCTCCATGGTTGACGGCACCTTCATGCTGACCTTCGATCATCTCAAGCCCACCTCCACCATGGGACGTTTCCAGGCTCTTCTGTCCCCGTACCTCTGCCTTGACGGCATGAACGAAACAGGCTTTGCAATCTCTGTCCTTCAGATTCACGCCGACGGCACCAAGCAGGACACCGGCAAGACCGATATGTTCACCACCGCAATGATTCGCTGCTGCCTCGATAAGTGTGCAACCGTTGATGAAGCAATTGAGCTGTTCAAGTCCTTCGACGTTCAGGATACCATTGCTCTCGGCTACTCTCTGGGCTGCTGCTTCCACTACATGGTCACCGACGCAAACGGTGACGCGGCTGTCATTGAGTATGTAAACAACGAAATCCGCGTAACCCGCGCAGGCGACAAGGGCTATGACCAGCTGTTTGTCACCAACTACTACCTTGCTCCCGACGGCGGCGTAGGCATGGATTCCTATGACCCCGAGGGCATGGAGCGTTACGACATCATTGCAAACACTCTTACCGAGAATAACGGTGTTCTGTCCTTCGACCAGGCCTTCGACCTCCTCAGCGACGTTCACCTGAACTACCGCCACGATAACAACCTGTACGACATCACTACTCTGTGGAGCTGCCTGTACAACAACAATCAGCAGACCATGTCACTTGCCGCACGTATGGATTACAGCAGTATCTATACCTTCAGCGTGACCAATCCCATGCGCGTTTACAGCATCGACTCCGTCGACGTTAAGACTCCCTGGGAAGGCATCGGTCTCCACTAAGCACAAACAAATAATCACAAGCAAAAAAGCCCCCCGACCTTCGGTTCGGGGGACTTTTTTTATGTTTTTTTCAGCGCAAGCCGATGCCCTCTATGGAGGTGCTCGGCTCAATGGAGCTCAGCGCCTCAACCTGCGTGGGCCTTGAAAGACTGAAGGTGTATATTTTGCTGTAGTCCATACGCGCGGCAAGCGACAGCGTTTTCTGCGTCGTGTTGTAAACACAGCTCCAGAGTGTTGTTACGTTATAGAGATTGTTGTTATGGCGGTAGTTCAGATGAATGTCGCTTAACAGGTCAAAGCTCTGCTCAAATGTCAGAACGTTTTTGTTTTTTGACAGAGTCTCGGAAATCATGTCATAGCGTTCCATACCCTCGGGGCCGTAGACCTCGCTGTCTTTACCGCCGTCTTCGGCGAGATAGAAATTGGTCACAAACAGCCGCTTGAATTCGGGGTTGTCGGAGCGTACAACGCGGATTTCGTTGTTGACGTACTCAATGACAGCCGCGTCGCCGCTTGCGTCGGTGAGCATATAGTGGAAGCAGCAGCCCAGGGAATAGCCGAAGATGACCGTGTCCTGAATATCGAAGGACTTGAACAGCTCAATTGCTTCCTCAACGCTTGCGCAGTTGTCAAGGCAGCAGCGCACCATTGCGGTGGTGAACATCTTGACCTTGCCCGTGTCCTGCTTGGTACCCTTTTCGTGAATCTGCAGGACTGCCATTGTGAGTCCCTTTTCGTTCATTCCGTCAAGACAGAAATAGGGAGCAAGCAGAGTCCTTCTCCGACCCATGACCGATTTGGGTTTGCAGTGGTCAAAGGTCAGCAGAAAGTTCGCGTCAACAACGGAAATGCTTTCATAGGCGTTTTTCGGGTGAGTCCAGACAATATAGCAGGGACCGTCCATGTAGTCAAAGTTACGGCCCATGAAGTGCTCGCCCTTTTCGTTATAAGCTTCAAAGGCCGAGCAGGCACAGCCTTCATTGGGAGGCTGAAACTTGAATCTGCCTTTGAAAATACGGCGTGATGCGTAGGCGAAAAGCTTGGCCGCAGAGGGAGCACCCCTTTTCATGAGGTCGGGCAAATCATAGTCGTAGCGGTAATCCAAAAGAAAAATGTTGTCGCCCAGCGTGCGCATACTGCTCATGGTGGGCCAGAAATTTTTGCAGTACGGGGTGTTTCCGAAGAGCTTGTAATAAAGCTTTTCCGCCTTCGTGTATTCAATTTCTTCCGTGTAATCAGGAACTGAAATTTCTGACATAATGCACCTTCAAATAAATTTTTTGAGGAATATTCTGTTGGAAACGGCTCTGAAAAGAAGCTTTGCAACGCCCATCTTTTCGGTCTTGTACTGCTTGCCGTGGAGATAGAGCGCCTTTATTTCTATGTTCTCGATGTCAGGGGAGATAAGGGGATTTTCCGCAAGAACAACGAAGTCGGCAATTTTGCCTGCGGTGAGAGTGCCGCGGAGCTTTTCCTCATGGCTCATGTAGGCGGGATTTGCGGTAATCATGCGAAGCGCCTGAAGTCTGTCAAGACGCTCGGCGGGGTTGGGGTGATTAACCGAGCAGTGCATGCCGCGCAGAGGCTTGGGCAGAGTGCAGGGGCCGTCGGAGCCGTCACCCACCACAAGACCGAGTCTGTGCATGGTGCCGAGGGCGTTGAGGGAATCCGTGCGCTCGCGGCCCAGAATTGAGCAGAGATATTCGTCGGGCTCCTCGCGCCAGTAGATAAAGGGCGACTGGGCGGCGATGCAGAGCTTTATCTTTGCCGCGCGCTCAAGCTGCTCTTTGCTTGCAAGGCAAACGTGAATCATGATGTGACGGGCATCAATCCAAGGCTTGTCGGCGTATGCCGCCTCATAGGCGGTGATGCACTGCTCAACGGCGGCATCACCGATGGCGTGCATGGTAATCTGCCAGCCCTCGCGGTTTGCGCCGATGGCAAAGGCATTGACCTGCTCCTGAGTGTAGTTTAGAACGCCCTTGTTTTCGGGATTGTTTGTGTATGGCTCAAGCAGGGCCGCGTCCTCAGAGCCGAAGCAGCCGTCGAGGGCAAGCTTGAAGCAGCCACCGACACGCTTGAAGCCGTGCTTTTTAACGGCCTTAAGGTCCATGGTCTGAAAGAATACACGGAAGGCCTGGGGCAGCGCGGGAACGAGAAGCTTAATCATGTCAAC
Organism: Oscillospiraceae bacterium; assembly: GCA_045599385.1. GTDB lineage: Bacteria > Bacillota > Clostridia > Oscillospirales > Oscillospiraceae > F23-B02. Next base: position 22,520 of record JAZRVW010000075.1, read on the forward strand.
GTCAAGATCGTTTGCAAAGCCCACGCCCTCAACGGTGTGAACAAGACCGATGCCCTGAGATGCAAGATAGTCTGCGCCGCCGTAAAGACCGCGGATTATGTCCATGGTGGGAATAAACGCGGTGGCCTCGTTGACACCGTCGTAGTAGGCGTTCTGATACAGCCAGCCGTTTTCCGCGTCACATCCGGGGTCGGCTTTCACCTTGTCGGAGAGCAGAGCCATCATGGCGCTGTTGCAGACTGCGGCATGACCGTCGTACTTCATGATGATGAGAGGGCGGTCAGACCATTTATCAAGGTCTGCTTTAACGGGAAGACGCTTTTCCTCAACGGTGTGGGCGGTGGTGCCGTAGCCCATGAGGATTTTTGCTTTTTTGTGGCTGTCGGCGTATTTCTTTACCTCTGCCGCCGCCTCGTCAAAATTGCAGGCATCCGTGACAAAGAAGGTGTTCTTGAACACGCAGAGGGAGCCGAAGTGCATGTGGGTATCGCCAAAGGCGGGGGTAACGGTTGCACCCTTAAGGTCAATTTTCTGCGCCTTTGCGTACTGAGGGGGAAGGTCCTCCTCGTTGCCTATCCATTTGATGAAGCCCTTGTGCTCCACCATGGCGTTATATACGTTATTGTCCTCTTCGCAGGTTAAAAATGCGGCGTTTACATAGAGCTTCATTTCTTACTCCTTTTCAAACATTTCGTGCGCGATTTCATAGGCATGAATCGCCTTGTCGTACCACATCTGCTTGTCATCGACCTTAGTGCCGATGGCTTCCTTGTAAATTGCCCACACAAACCAGTGCCAGAGACAGATGGCAAGGCAGGCAAAGTAAAAGCGCTTTTCCTTGAAAGACAGCTCATGTCCCTCGTAAAGCTCCGCAAGCGCCATGTAGTCATCATCGTCAAAATCAAGGCTTGCGGTGAAATAGGCCACGTCCACGTGGGGATAGGCGTTGCCGCTGTATTCCCAGTCAATAAGGGCAATGCTGCCGTCAGCGCCGTGAAGCATGTTGTAGTGCCACGCGTCGTTGTGGCAGAGGCATTTTTCCCAGCCCTCCGCCTCCATCATTTCATAAAGGCGGCTCATGTCCTCGTGTGTCTTCTCATAGGGAATGAAGGCACCGGGCTGCTGCTCCTCAAGAAGCGCGGCATATACACCCGTCATGTTCATGTAGTCATAGTCCCAGGGACAGAGAATTTTTTGCTCATGCAGTCTGCGCAGCATACCCATGGCAAGCTTTTGGTCTTCAAGGGAGTAGGGGTCAAAGTGCCGGCAGCCCTCAAGAAATCCGCTCATCTTCCAGCCCTTTTTCCCGTCTATGACAATGAGTGTTTCGTCAAGCCCGATTTCCTTTGCAAGCTTTTCGGAGAAAGCTTCGCACTCACGCTTGATGAACCGGTTTGTGTCTTTTCCGGGGTGACGGTAGATGTAGCCCTTGCCCTTAACGTCGAAGCGGAAGGAGATGTTGGTAAGCCCCACCTTCATGGCCTCAATATTTAAAATGTCTTCGGTTTTGCAGCCCAATACTCCGCAGATGTTCTCAAAAATCCCGGGGTCAAGGCTCATAATGTAATCTTTATCAAATGTCATAAGCTTTGTCTATTGCCTTAAGCTCCTTAAAGCTGTCAATCTCAACAATGTCCTCAAGGGTGCATTCGCGCACCTCAACCTTGTATTCACCCTTAAACTTCACAAGGGGAACCTGCTCCCAGTAAAGCTCTTTGCCGCCGGGAACCTCAAAAGCGGCGGGAATGTGTTCGGCAAGCATTTTGCCCGCTTCCTCGTCCCAGTAGGAAATTCCGACTTCCTGCCAGCAGTTCATGCCGCCAACCTTGAGCTCGGTGATGATGCCGTTTTTGACCTCAAAGCACCAGTCGTCCGAGCGTTCCATGGGAATTGCAAGGAAGTTGGATCTGTAACAGTATTTTTTAATCAGCGCGGGATTGCTGAGCAGCAGATCCGCCTCGAAGAGATAGGCATTGCACAGCAGATCCTTTGCGAGAAGTGCGGAGGAAATGTTGTTTGCCTCGTTAAACATATTGTTGTCGATAAACTTTATGTTGGGGTATTTGTACAGAAGCTGGTCAAAGTTTTCCTTGAGATAGCCGCGTACAATGTAGATTTCCTCAATGCCTGCGGCGACAACGGCGTCAAGCAGAGTGTCGATAATGCGCCTGCCGTTTACGCGAACAAGAGGCTTGGGCGTGTTCAGCGTGATGGGAACCATGCGGGAACCGAAGCCTGCGGCGATAAAAATCGCTCTCTTCACACGGTAGGGCTCCAGCGCCTCAAGACCCGATGAGGTGATTGCGCCGTCGCATACAAAGCCCAGGTCGCAAAGCTCCTTTGCGGCGCGGTTGACGGTGCCGAGACTCATGCCCGTTTTGCCCTGAATGTCACGCTGGGAAAGGGAAGTGCCGCTTTCAGCCAAAGTTGAAAGAATATCAAACTGTTTTCTTGTAAGTGTGCTCATATACTGCTCCGAAAAATTAATAACAGTGTTCAAAAATTGCGCGAACACCTTAAAATTTGAACATTGTGATTATATTACCTTATGCGAATAATGTCAACAAATAAAAACCCCCGATTCATAAAGAATCGGGGGTTTTTTGCTTATTTGTTCATGTCGATGATGTTTTTGTAGAAATCAACTGCGCCGGGGAGACAGTCGGCCTCAATGTTTTCGTTGACGCCGTGCATACCCTTAAGCTGTTCGGGACCGTAGATTACGGGAGCAAAACGGAAGCAGTTGTCGCAGATTTCCTGATAGAAGCGGCAGTCGGTGCCGCCGGTCATGACATAGGGACTCTGAGGCAGACCGGGGAAGGTCTTTTCAATAACCTCGGTCATAAGCCTCCAGCCCTCACCAGTGATGTCAACGGGAGGGGAAAAATCCTCTGCGGAAACGATCTCGGTTTCAAGTCCGAATTTTTTCGCAAGCTTTGTGATGATTGCGTTGCTTTCTTCCATGCCCTGATGGGGAATATAACGTAGGTTTGCACCGACGCTTGCCTCAGAGGGCAGAACGTTGAAGGCATCGCTGCCCGACTGCATGGTGAAGGCGATTGTGGTCTGGAGCATTGCCGCTGCCTGTGGGGAAACCGCGGGCATGGCAAGCTTCATAATCGGGCCGAAGAGCCATACGTTGCCGAGGAGAAGCTTCATGGGGAAGCTGCCGTAGGGGGCAAGGGCCTTGAACATGGCCTTTACCTCCCTGCAGATGAGGCGCTTGAAGGGGTTGTGCTTTTCAACATGGTTTTCAAAGGCCGCAAGACGTGCGATGGGGCTGTTTCTGGGAGGTGCGCTGGCATGACCTCCGTCGCTGTGGGCGGTGAAGCGGAGTCTGCCCTGACCTTTTTCAAAGACACCAATCATGGCAAAGTTGCCGGGTACGCCGCCGATGGGCTCGTTTATGATGCCGCCGCCTTCGTCGCAGACGAGATAGGGCTTTACGCCGCGTCTTTTAAGCTCGGCGATAATCTTCGGTGCGCCGTCGCCGCCCCATTCCTCCGTGCAGGAGGAGGCGAGATAAACGTCGTTTTCGGGAACATAGCCCTCGGCAAGCAGCTCTTCAACCGCCTGCATGAAGGACATGACGCCGCACTTGACATCGCCCGAGCCGCGTCCCCATACCTTGCCGTCGGCAATGTCGCCGGAGAAGTGACCGTGAAGCCATTCGCCCTCTGCGGGAACAACGTCCTGATGGCTCATGAGAATTACGGGTCTGGCGCTGCTTCTGCCCTTCCAGAAGAACAGCAGGTTGCCGTCAATTTCGGTTTTCTCAAGCTTCTCATGGAGCAGGGGGAAGAGCTCCTCAAGAAGCTTATGGAAGCCGAGAAACTTTTGAGTCTGGGGATTGCCCTGCTCGGAAACGGTTTCATACTGAACCATTTTTGAAAGCTTTTCAGCATAAAGCTCCGTGCGCTTGGGGTCGGGAGCGGGCTTATATTCAGCCTTTTTTGAGGGAGTCAGCAATGTGCGGATAAGAGCCGCGGAAAGCGGAAGCACAATAGCTCCGCCGATTGCCGAAAAAACTATACCTGCGGTGTTCATGCGGTCTGCTCCTTACTCTTCTTAAAAATGAAGTACGCAATGAGAATTGCAATTGCGCCGCTGGGGAGAATCATGAAGCTGGTGGAGGATACAAGGCTGGGAACAACGATGAATACAACGGACATTATTACAAGCGGCCATACGGCAATCTTCATGTTCTTGCGGTAGTACTTGTAAGCCATTGCGCCGAAGAGAGCGGGAACAACATTCTCGAATGCGGGCTGCAGTGCGGGGCTCTCCAGAACGGGCTGAAGAGGAATCATTGCCGCAACACCCACTGCGAGAACGAGAATGGTTACGAGGGAGGAGGTTGCGATGGACAGAGTGGAGATGATTTCATTTTCGTGTGTGCCTGCCTTGGCGCCCACGATGTCACGGGCGTTGATGGCGCAGGGGATTTTCATGTTGATGAGGTTGCCGGTGATAAAGGCGAGGTAGCTGCCGCCTGCGCCCAGCATGGGAACGTAGATGAGGTATTCGGCAATGCAGCTTACAAGCCATACAAGACCGATGGCGAGGAAGCCCTTGCCGAAGGCGGCGAGGTTAGGCATTGCGCCCAGATATATGCCCATGACGAAGGGCGCGCCGAGGAGAAGAATCAGTGCTACGGAGCAGATGATGCGGCCGTAGAGATGGGTGCGCTCGTCAAATTTTTCAAGCCATGCGTTTCTTTCGTTTTCGTTCATTTTACCGCACCTCCTTATTTAACCCAGCCGTTTATTATTACGGCTGCTGCCATGGCAATAAGCATACTGCCTGCGATGGAAAAGCTTTCAACCCATGCAGCCTTCTTCTTTTCGGTGAGCCAGATAAAGCCTGCCATTACAATGGCGGCGACGGCAACAACCGCAAGAGGCAGCCAGTCACCCGTGAAGGAGAAGAGACCTTCTGCGGAAACAAAGGAGCCGATATAGCTTCCGATGTAGGCGGAAACAAGACCGATGAACATGGCGGTCATGGCAACGTCGCCGAAGCCGGCAAACTTTGAAGGCTTGCCGTTCTTGCCGGGGTTCTGAAGCTTTTTGGAATACTTCTTGGTGAGAATGATGGAGAGCACCATGCCCCACATGATGCACACGGTCATGAGGAGAGCAATGGTGACAAAGGCCTCGGGAGTCATGAAGGCAACGGAGAGCTTTTCAAGACCTACGGCCTCCGCTGCGGCCTCCGCAACGGTGGTCTCATAGTGCAGAGCGCCGATGACGGAAAGGCGGAGCCAGGGCAGAGGAGTGCCGAGGCTGCCCGCAAGAGCGATTACGCCCAGCAGAATACCCACGCTGGGCAGGACCGCAAAGGTGGCGCTGGCGGTTATGGTGCGTTTCATTTTTGTTTTGTCAATGCCGATGGCAAGACCTGCCTTGTATGCGCGAATCATGAAGAAAACGCATACAGCCGCGACGAAGAAGATAATCACGCCGACTATCAGGTACAATACCGGGCTGTTGAGTTTGTCAAGTGACATGGCGTTTGTCCTTTCGAAATATATTCTGTTTTGTTCAAACTATCTGCATTGTACACGATAAAGCCGAAATTGGCAATAAAATATCAATGAAATAAACGAACAAAGCAAGCGAAAAACACTTGCCTGCCCGTGTTGAAGAAAAGCCACGGCTGTGATACAATAGCCGCATCAAAGCTGAAAGAGGACTGACTATGAAAGAGCTTCCGTCTGTTGATATGTGGCTGAAAGAGGCCAAGGCATCTGCCGCTGCCGCAGGCTGCGGAATGTTTCTTGTGCATAACGGAGTTGTGCGCGAAAGCGCAAAGGCAAAGGTGCGTGAGGGTGCGGAGAACACAAAGCCCGTAAAGAGCATGCTTTTCTCATACGATGCTGAAAAGGCTGCCGCCGCCGCAAAGGAAACGGAGGGCATGGAGGGCATAAAATGTGTCCGTGTCTGGCTCAATGAGGGAAAGCTGAAGGTGGGCGACGACATCATGTACGTTCTCATCGGCGGCGATATCCGCCCGAGAGTTGTGGACGCCCTGCAGTTCCTTGTGGGAAAGCTCAAAAACGAATGCGTTTCCGAAACAGAAATATACTGAAAAATCCGCCCGTCAGGGCGGATTTTTCAGTTAGTATGTTATGTGTTTTTCTATGAAAGCATCAAGCTTTTTCTCGTATGCTTCTCTGTTATAGTGGACGGTTTCAATGTGCTTTATATCGGGCGTGAAGAGGAAATCCTTGTCAGCAGGGCAGACCTCATAGGCTCTCGGCGCCATGGAAAAGGGTACCATTTTGTCCTGCTCACCGTGGACAAAAAGGAAAGGCTTATTTGTGCTTCCGAGGTTCTCGAAAACAGCCGAATTGTTTAAATCGCAGCCCGAAAACAGCTTGTGCATACCTGCCATGAGCGCGTAGAGCGGGCCTGTCTGGGATTTGAGAATTTCCCGCGCATCAATAAAGCCGCTGTCCTCCACAACAAATTTTACGCAGTCGGGCAGACGGTCGCTCATTTTCATAACCGTTCCGCCGCCCAGTGAAAAGCCGTGAAGAATTATCTCAATATCGCTGCCCAGCTTTTCCCGAAGGAAGTCCAGCCATTTGAGGCAGTCCTCGCTTTCAAAAACATCATAGCCGAAGCAGCTGCCGCCGCTTTCGCCGCAGCAGGTGTTGTCGGGGGCAAAAATATCAAAGCCGCGGCTGTGATAAATCTCTCTGAACATGCCCGCGGTTTCCGCGTGCTCGGAGCGGTAGCCGTGAACGATGAAGGCAAGCTTTTTGCTTTTTCCATCACCGCAGGGATAGTAGAAGCCGCAGAGCTTTTCACCGCGGTCAGAGCGGATTTCCCAGCGCTCACAGGGAGAAAGTCGGAGCTCCTCCGCGGCATTATCGCGGCGGATATAGTAATCCTCCGCGTGACCTTTTTTGTCGAGGAGGGCGGTCATAAGCCTTGAAGGTTTGCGGCGGAAAATGTAGCGGTAGATGTCCCAGAGAATATACAGAACAATGAGAAGAACAATGATTAAAGCAATCATATCAGCTCACCGAAAGCAGAGCGCCCACGGAGGACAGCAGGGAGAAGCCCACAACGAGAATCTGGAAGGGCAGAGTGCCGAGGGCTTTGCAGATGGGCGACTCACCCGTGCGCTTGCGGGAAAGATTGTAAGCGATGATTATGCCGATGCCCGTTACAACCTGAATGACGCTTGCAAAGCGGGTAAAGCCCACGAAGCTTGAAAGACCGAAGAAGGCAAGGGCAAGGCAGGGAATGGAGGCCGCAAGCCAGCTGAGATTTTTGCTCCAGTTTGTCTGCTCATGTACGATGTCACGGAGGTTTAAGGTGTTAGCCCAGAAGGAAGTTGCCAGCGCCAGCAGGGTGAAGATGTAACCCACAACGCTTACCCAGCCGCCGAGATGACGGGAAAGGTCAACAAGAGCGCCGTCCTCGGTTACGTTTTTGCCCGCACCCAGCAGAGTCATAAGCGTGATGACGAAAATGAGGCAGGCATTGATTGCAAGACCTACGGCGATGGCGGCACGTATACGCTTTGCGTCACCCTTAAGCCCCTTTACCACCTGGGGAGTGCTCATGACGGCGGAAAGGGAAAAGCTTATCATGCCGAAAAGAGCAAGTGCGTTGTTAAAGCCGCGCCAGCCCGATGGAAGTGCCGCGGTGTCCTTAAGCAGAGTTGCAACAAAGAGGATTCCCACAACGCCTATCATGGAGGTGACGGCGATTTTTTCGCATATACCCACAAGCTTCATGCCCACGAAAACAACACCTGCGCCGATGATGTAGAAAATCAGCATGCCGACAATGTCGGGCAGACCGAACCAGCTGCGGAATACGGCGGCGGCACCTGTCAGAAAGGCGCTGACGTTGACGATGACGGAAACGCCGAGAAGCACGAAGGCGATCCACGTGAAAATCTTTTTGAATTTTCCCGCGAAAAGCTCCGCGTCAAAGCAGGCGATAAACTGCGCGCCGTTGTTGTTGTAGGAAAGCTCTGCGATGATGTAATGAAGCACAAGCGCCACGGCATAGCC
>JAZRVW010000076.1:0-3320 GCA_045599385.1 Oscillospiraceae bacterium
ATATGCTGTAATCCTTTATGCCTATCTCTTCTGCTGTCTTATTAAGACCGAAATATGCCGTGAACATTCTTGCACCGAGCTTTCTGTCACGGGGGGCTGAAAGCTTTTTCTCTCTGTCGGGAACAAGAGTTGTGGGCATCATTGTGCCGTAGATGATATCGGGGTTGATGTTTGCGAGAACATAGTCGCAGTCAACCTGACCGAGAGTTGTCTTCACGCCGCAGCAGCGGTCGCCGTCAAAGAGAAATTCTTCGGCGCGGCAGTTGAACCACACATCACCGCCAAGCTCACGGAAGCGCTCCAGCATGGCACAGCTCAGCTCGTGAGAGGTATGTGCGGGAATGTAGGCGCTGCGGGAAACATACTTGTGAACCATGGCCGCATAGTGAATGAAGCTCAGGTGGTTCAGGTCAACGCCCAGATAGCCCCAGTAGGTCGAGAGAATATCCTGCGCCTTCATGGGCAGCTTCAGAGCGTCGAATACCTTCTTGGTGGGATAGCCGCCCGTACGCAGAAGGTTGGGGTACTTTTTCTTAAGGACACCCGAGTCCGCGTGTCCCTTGGAGGCGGTAATGTAGGCGATGCCGTCCAGAACCTCCTCAAAGAGTTCAAACAGCTCGTCAACCTTTTTATCACAGCCGGGAACCTCCCTGCAGAGTGCCTTCTTGAAGTTGTCAATACCCGTGGGCATTGTAACGTCCATGGGCTTGCCGTCAGAGCCGGTGGTGATAACGCGGAAGCAGTCGGGTACCTCGTACCAGTCAAGCTTTACGCCGTAGGCATCAAGGATATTGCGGACGTCGCCGGGATTGTCGGCGGGGCCGTAGTCGCAGAGCTCGTGGAGAGAGGGCTCAAACTCAAAGCGTCCTCTCACAAAGCTGGTGGAGCAGCCGCCGGGAAGATTGTGCTGCTCTATAAGCAGAGTCTTCTTGCCTGCAAGAGCAGTCTGGATGGATGCGGACAGACCTGCAAGACCTGCGCCAACAACCACCACATCATATTTGGGCATGTGCGTTTCCTCCGTTTCATATTTTAAATTTTATTTTCAATCCGAATGTGGACATACCACAGCTTTAGTTTACCCCAAACCTGCGGCATCAACAAGAAAAACATCGTTAATTGCTTGACAAAATATGTCGCGTCATTTTGTGCATTATGCCAAAATTTTGTCAATCCCCGTGTCTGTTCAGCAGACGGAACAGGCAAGCCTGTTCCCTACAGTAGTGCAAGCGGCGGTTTTCTCTGTAGGGAACGGTCTTGACCGTTCCGAATCTACCGCAAATCAAAAACTGTCATTCTGAGCGCAGCGAAGAATCTCACAGAAAAGGAGATTCTTCGGAACTGCGTTCCTCAGAATGACAGCATTATCGGGGATTTACATCAGCCCAGATATTCACCGGGTACTTCGATGATGATGTCGGATACGGGGAAGGAGCAGCAGGGGTGGATATAGCCGCTTTCCCTGTCTGCCCAGCGGCGATATTCACGGTCGGCGGGGACAAACACTCCGCCTGCCAGCAGCTTGCTGCGGCACCAGCCGCATTCGCCTGCGCGGCAGCGGGAGGGAGCCTTGATGCCCGCGCGCTCAATGGCAACCAGCAGGGTTTCATTGGCGGAGGCCTTGATGTCGAACTCCTCGGCGCCCTTCTTTACCTTTACGTCGAACACCTTATCCTTGCACTCTGCGGGGTAGCCTTCCTCTTCCCAGGCGGTTTTGGTCACGCCCATTGCTTCATGGCGGGGCTTTTTGTGACCGCTGAGCTTGCCCAGCTCCTCAAGAACGGCCCTGTACATATTCTCGGGACCGCAGACATAAACCGCGTAATGCTCGGGAGCGTACTTTTCGATGATTTCGGCGGTGATGTGGCCGTGCTCATAGCCCTCCTTCTCCTCGCGGGAGAGGACATGAACGATTTTCACCTTGTCGCACTTGGCGGCGATTTCGTCAAACTCCTCCTTGAAGAGAATGTCCTCTTCGGTGCGGGAGTTGAAGATTACGGTGAGGTTAAAGTCCTCAACACCGTCGGCGATGGCACGTGCCATTGCGATATACGGGGTGATGCCCACGCCGCCTGCGATGGCAACAACGTCCTTGCCGTCACGCATGGGCTCATAGTACATGAAGCCCTCAGCGCCGGAAATTCTGACCTCGTCGCCCACCTTCCAGTTGGCGAGAATCCAGTTTGCCGCGAAGCCGTCGGGATATTCCTTGACGGTTATCTCCACAAGACCTTTCTTTGCCTGCTTGGGAGAGGAGGATACGGAGTAGGGACGGGTCGTGTGGGTGCCGTCAATATCGAGGCTTACGCAGATATACTGACCTGCGCGGATAACGCCTGCGCTCTTTCCGTCTTTGCGGCGAAGCAGGAAGCTCTTTGCACCCTTGCGCTCGGTGATTTTTTCAATGACCATGAGCTGAGTTTCGGGGCGGAAGCGCTTTGCAGCCTCGTTAATTGGGAAGGTGCCGGAAATCTCCTTTGCGGGAGCTGCCTGAATGACTTTTTCACGGGTTTTTGCCATGTTCTTGAACTTCAGCATATCGAGGACGCCGATGACGCCGACTTTTACATTGAGTTTATCAGCCATTATTTTGCTCCTCCTTCTGCCATTTCCTTAAGCGCGGTGTTTGCAATAAGCTGACCGCAAATAATGTTGGCGCTGTAGCCGTCACCGCGGGGACCCGAGGTGCCGATGGGGCGCATACCCTTGATGGGATAGTCGCTGCCCAGCATCATCATACGTGCCATCATGCCGTCCCAGTCGCGTGTTTCGTAGCCGTAAACGCTGCCTTCGGGAACGCCCAGATAACGCGCGAAGGTCAACGGCGAGGAAACTACCATTTCCTCAATGTGCGGCTCAATATCAATGCCCGTCTTCTCCTTGAGAAGTCTTACCATCTTTGCGGCATGGGCATTCTTCTTTTCGGTGTAATTATCCTCGGTTACGCCGTTCCAGTCATTTGTGGACGCCATGGTGGTGAAGAACAGCACACAGGTGCCTTCGGGTGAGAACTTCGGGTTTGCAACATTGTGGCACAGAGCGATGGTGAAGTTGTTTTCCTCCATACCCGCCTGCATGCTCCTGTATTCCTTTTCCGAGTCCGCGCTGCCTGCAAGGAAGATTGAGTAGTCATTGAAGCCCAGCTCCTCGTGAGTGCAGTCAAGACCGAAGTAGGCGGTCATCATGCGTGCGCCGAACTTCTTGTCGCGGGCTGCGGAAAGCTTCTTTTCGCGCTCGGGAATGAGCTCCCTGGGCATCATTTTGCCGTAGATGATATCGGGGTTGATGTTGGCAAGCACATAGTCGCAGTCGACAACACC
>JAZRVW010000077.1:0-2948 GCA_045599385.1 Oscillospiraceae bacterium
TTATTCCCACTCTATGGTGGAAATGGGCTTGGGGCTGAGCTCATAGAGCACGCGGCATACGCCGGGAACCTCGGCGAGAATGCGGTCGGTAATCTTCTTGAGCAGCGCCCATTCAACCTCGGGAACGGTGGCGGTGGTGGCGTCTACGCTGTTGACGGCACGGATAATTACGGGCCAGTCGTATGCGCGCTTGCCGTCGCGGATACCGGTTGCGCGGAAGTCGGGAACGGAAGTGAAGTACTGCCATATCTGACCCTGCAGTCCTGCATTTGCAAACTCCTCGCGGAGAATTGCGTCGGACTCGCGGACAGCTTCAAGGCGGTCACGGGTGATGGCACCGGTGCATCTTACGCCCAGACCGGGACCGGGGAAGGGCTGACGGTAAACCATGCCGTCGGGGAGGCCGAGAGCCTTGCCGACAACGCGGACCTCGTCCTTGTAGAGAAGCTTGACGGGCTCAACCAGCTCAAACTGCAGGTCCTCGGGAAGACCGCCGACGTTGTGGTGTGCCTTTACACCGTCGCTCTCGAGAATGTCGGGATAAATGGTGCCCTGAGCGAGAAATTCAATGCCGTCCTGCTTGCGTGCTTCTTCCTCAAATACGCGGATAAACTCCGCACCGATGATTTTGCGCTTTGCTTCGGGGTCTGCAACCCCTGCCAGCTTATCAAGGAAGCGGTCAACTGCGTCGACATATACGAGATTTGCGTCCATCTGGTTTCTGAAAACCTCAACGACCTGCTCGGGCTCACCCTTGCGGAGAAGACCGTGGTTTACGTGAACGCATACAAGCTGCTTGCCCACAGCCTTGATGAGAAGTGCGGCAACAACGGAGGAGTCAACACCGCCGCTGAGTGCGAGAAGCACCTTCTTGTCGCCAATCTGCTCGCGGAGAATTTTTACCTGCTCATCGATGAAGGCGTTTGCCAGCTCGGGAGTGGTTATACGTACCATAGATTCGGGACGAACATTGCAATCCATAGAATTAACCTCCAATTATTTGTTCTTGAGAATAACGTCGTGGCTGCCGCCTTCAACGATGCTGACGGAGGACACGAGGGTAAGTCTTGCGTTTTTCTTCAGGTCCGCAAGATTGGTGACACCGCAGTTGCACATGGTGGACTTAATCTTGTAAACGCTCATTTCAACGTTGTCGTGGAGGGGACCTGCGTAGGTGACGTAGGAGTCAACGCCTTCCTCGAAGGAAAGCTTGCCGCCCTTGCCGCCCATGTCGTAGCGCTGCCAGTTGCGTGCGCGGTTAGAGCCTTCGCCCCAGTATTCCTTGACGAAAACGCCGTTTATCATGAGCTTCTGAGTGGGGCTTTCATCGAAGCGGGCAAAGTAGCGGCCCATCATGAGAAAGTCTGCGCCCATTGCGAGAGCGAGTGTCATGTGATAATCATAGACAAGACCGCCGTCGGAGCATACGGGAACGTAGATGCCGGTCTTCTCAAAGTATTCATCGCGTGCCGCAACAACATCTATAAGTGCGGAGGCCTGACCTCTGCCGATGCCCTTGGTTTCACGGGTGATGCAGATGGAGCCGCCGCCGATACCTACCTTGACGAAGTCTGCGCCTGCTTCCGCAAGGAAGAGGAAGCCGTCACGGTCAACGACGTTGCCTGCGCCGACCTTTACGCTGTCGCCGTACTTGCTGCGGATAAACTCAATGGCCTTTTTCTGACGGTGGGAATAGCCGTCGGAGGAGTCAAGGCAGAGAACGTCAACGCCTGCGTCCACAAGGGCGGGAACGCGCTGCTCATAGTCGCGGGTGTTGATGCCGGCACCCACCATGTAGCGCTTGTGCTCGTCAAGGATTTCGTTGGGATTTGCCTTGTGCTCGGAGTAGTCCTTGCGGAATACGAAGTACATGAGCTTGCCCTCGGCATCGACTATGGGCAGGGAGTTGAGCTTGTGGTCCCAGATGATGTCGTTTGCGTCCTTGAGGGAGGTGCCTTCGGGAGCGGTTACGAGCTTTTCAAGGGGAGTCATAAACTCGGAAACGGGGGTGTCGATGCTCATGCGGCTTACGCGGTAGTCGCGGCTGGATACTATGCCGAGAAGCTTGCCGTTTGCTGTGCCGTCCTCGGTGACTGCAACGGTGGAATAGCCGTTCTTTTCCTTGAGCTCAAGGATATCGGCAAGAGTCTGGTCGGGCATTACGTTGGAGGCGCTGGTAACAAAACCTGCTTTGTAGCTTTTTACACGGGCGACCATTGCCGCTTCGCTTTCGATGCTCTGGGCGCCGTAGATGAAGGACATGCCGCCTTCCTTTGCAAGAGCAATAGCCATGGTGTCGTTGGAGACTGACTGCATGATTGCGGAAACAAAGGGAGTGTTGAGATAGATAGCGGACTGCTCGCCCTTCTTAAACTTAACGAGGGGAGTACGGAGACTCACGTTTGCGGGAGTGCATTCCTCGCTGGTGTAGCCGGGTATGAGAAGATACTCGCTGAAAGTTCTTGACGGTTCGTTGTAGTAAAAAGCCATTACTTTACCTCCATTATTTTTATTAAAACATTTTCTCACAAAATGCACCGGTAGTCAATTTATAAATAAGAAATCGAAAGTAAAAAATTCAGCCCGTATGCCGTCGGATTTTGTATAACTTTTCATGCGGACGTACATAACAAAAGCGGACCGAAAATTTCGGCCCGCAACAATATCATTATACGGCGGGGGAAATGCGGTGTCAACGCTCTTTGTCGGACAAACTGCACATTCTCTGTTTTATACAATTTAGCGATTTAAAGTTTGTAAGTATTTGCTCTTGAAAGTAATGGTGAGCTTTGCTATATTATAACCAGAAAGGGTGATACCCGATGAAAATATAATTGAAATCTGCAGAAAGAGAGGTTAAATTGATGTTAGATACTAAGGTTTCAGAGAAGTAACCCTTGGCTGTGTTGAGTGTTGTAAGACCTGCAGTCAAGGGTTACTTCTTTTTT
>JAZRVW010000078.1:0-12162 GCA_045599385.1 Oscillospiraceae bacterium
TCTTTTATAAATTTTTTTATTTGCTCACGGCATAAACCGCAATTTATGACAAACAATAACATGGCAATCAGAACTTTGCGGAATTAAGGCAATACAGCACAGTCAAGTCACACGCTTTTTGTGCAGTATTGCCTCAGAAAAAGAGCCTTAGCCGTTATTATACTTTTCGGCTTTGTTCTTCCTGATTTTGCAAAGTTATACTTTTCGCACAAGGAGAGAAATTTTTATGAAAGCAACAGGTATTGTCAGAAGAATTGACGACCTCGGCAGAATTGTTATTCCCAAAGAAATCCGCCGCACCATGCGTATCCGTGAGGGCGCCCCATCACTTACAGCATTGTCATCGCTCAAGGATTTGTGCCTGATTTTGATGCAGCTTGAACAAAGAACGCCTATGAAAAATGGTAAAAATGCCAAACAATAATATACAGAACCACCGCACAGATGTTTCTGTTTAAGCTGTAGATAAAGGTGACAGATGGAAAGCCGCCATGTTGTCTACCTTTATGGGACGGAGAGCTCCGCCGGACGCATCTTTTGGCAGAATGACGAAACAATGTAGCAATTTATGGAAAAGACAGCACGGTTTTAAACACTCAGCGCGGCAATCGTATAATTAATGCTAAATTTTGGTATAAAACTATTTGCTGCAAAAAAATTTTTCGTCAAATTTAACATTTTCAATAATAACGGTTGAAAAACGATTACAAAAAGATTATAATTTCACTATTAAATAGTAGAATTATATATATAAGGTATTATGTAAATCAACAAGGTGTAATATTTTAAGTTTTACATACAGGAGGAAGGAAAATGAAGAAGAGTACAAGAATTCTCGCTCTGCTGCTCTGCGTTGTAATGGTGGCGGCTCTCATGCCCACATTTGCAATGGCGGCAGATGAGTATAAGCTTGTTGACCCGAAAAACACTTTGAATCAGCCGATATTAACTCTGTCTCAGGACCGCTATACCGTTAAGGTTGGCAGTGAGATAAGCTATACTGATACCGGCTACGGTTATGAGACCACTTATATGTTCCCTCAGGGCAACGGTGGTACTGCGTATGAGTTCAACATTCACAGAACTCAGTCCGGCACCGGTAAGGAGACCGACCTTAACCGCTGGTGGCGCTGGGCCAAGGACGGCGACGTTCTCAATCAGCGTCAGAGCGATTCTCAGGCGGGCTACAATACTGCTACGCCCGGCGTTGACGGCTGGACCGCAACCGTTGTTTACCGCAATGACGGTGATGCAAATGGTCGTCTGATGGGCGACAGCCAGCCTGTTCCCAAGGACAGCTCCCGCAGTCAGGAATACATCCTCATGAAGCCTCTGCTCATGCCCAGACCCTACTGCTTCATCTGGACAGGCGGCAACAGAACCCGTTCAGCGAATGTAACCGTAAAAATCGACACTACGAAGGATGTCGGTACTTCTGCAATACTGTGGAGTGCCAACGGCACCGACAGCAAACACTTCGGCAACTTCCTGAAGACACATGAAATCGAAACCAACCGCCGTGTACACTACGGCGACCTCGGTCAGAACTACATGGTCATTGTTGAGGCAAAGTATGTTTACTACGACCTTGACGGCGGCAACTTCAACGGCGATACCAGAACTCTGCAGTATCCCTGCTGGACCACCGGTACCGCAAAGACCTCCCAGAAACACAGAGTCATTTCCGACGTTCCCAGCAAGGAAGGCATGGTTTTTGACGGCTGGTACTGCGTTGAGCTGGGAAAGCTGGTCGTTGCGGGCTCCGATCTGAATAACGGCATCACCGCTGATATGCACCTTGTTGCACAGTGGAAGAACGACGTTAACGATCCCGATTACTTCATCAGCTTTGACGGCAACGGCAACACCAATACTGACGTTCAGATGGACAATCAGAAGATGGAGTTTGACGTGGCCGATACCCTGAGCGCCAACAAGTACATTCAGGAATACAACGTTACTTATAACGCCAACGGCGGCGAATGCACAGAAAAGAGCGCGGTTGCCGCTTCCGAATTCCTCGGCTGGAGCACCAGCGCAAGCTCCGGCGCGGTATATGGTGACCGTGAGGAAGTCATGAACCTGACCGACGTAAAGGATGCCGTTGTTCCCCTGTGGGCACAGTGGCAGAAGGGCAGCGTTGTGCTTCCCACTCCCAACCGTGACGTAATGCCTGAAGACGATGATTCCATAGTCGGTTACATCTTCGATGGTTGGTACGACGGCAATACTCTGGTCGGTATGGGCGGAGATACCTACACCCCCGGCAAGAACGTTGAACTCAAGGCAAAATGGACACCGGTCAAGGACGTAGTCTTCTACGTATATCACGATTCCACCGGCAAGACCGAAGCATATAACGTCAAGGACTACGCTGACGTAAGAACCAGCGGCGGTGAGCCTTACATCAACAAGTACAAGAGCACCTTCGACATTACCTCCGTTGTGACCGAAGGCTATCTCTACGGCGGCACCTTCGAAAGTGACCTTACCACCGTTGCCGACTTCAACGGCGTTAAGGGCAACACCGACGGCAGTCCCAAGAAGATCTATCCCGAGATCGGCAAGACCTACTACGTACATGAAGTTTCCAGTCAGCATCTGAATCCCATGACCGTAAGCGTCTGGGCAAACGCCGGCAGCGGCAATTACGATATCACCCATATCTATCTGATGACCGCGGTTGACCGCACCCTGTACAATCAGGTCGGCTTCAACGTGGCAATGGGCAGCAACAGCGGTAGGGATTACGTTGCAGCCAACTCCACCAGCAAAGAAATCTATGATCAGGTAGGCATCACCCAGAGCGGCAAGACCACCTACAAGTCCTACTATGATCTGTCCATGGCGGACACCACCCAGAATTCCAAGGTCGCCTGCTTCGAGGTCACAGGTTTCGCCACCGAGACCAACGTCACCGTGGTTCCCTACTGGATCACCCTGGACGGCGTTAAGGTAACAGGCCCTGCACAGAGAGTCTTCCAGTACATGGGACCCGGCGCAGGCAACAGCCACAGAATGCTCAAGATAGTATCCGACACCTGGATCAATCCCACTCTGAACCTTGCACCCGCACCCGTAAGCTTCGCGGCACCTCTCATGGCAGCTCCCAGATTCATGGCAAGCCAGGCCAGCCCCGTTGTTATCGAGACTAACAACAGCGTCACCGTTTTTGACGCAGGCAAGGAGTACACCGTTGAGGCTGTCGATAACAGCATCAAGGGCCTTATCCAGCCCGCAGGCGTTGACGGCAAGCTCTTCAGTGGCTGGTTTGCAGATGAGGCATTCACCGTCGCAGCAGACCTTGAGAACGTTTCCGCCGGCGACAGCGTTTACGCAAAGTACGTTGACGGCAATTATCTGCAGGTCAAGTACCTCTCAGTATTTACTCTGCTGAACAAGACCATCTCCCTGACCGCTGCAGTTGACAGCAAGGACTATGCGGAGACCGGCTTCGTCATCGAGACCAAGAACGGCACCGACACCGTGGTAGTGAACAGCTACGCATCCAAGTTCGCTCTGCAGAACGCGGGTCAGCTCTTCGGTGCGGCAAAGGACGCACCTCTCATGAACGTTGATTATAAGCTCAACGGTCTCAGCAGAAACGACAAGGTCACCATTACTCCTTACTGGGTGACCGCCGACGGTACCACCGTTTATGGTACTGCCAGAACCCTGACCTACAACGGTCTGGTTATGAAAGGATGATGAATTATGGCATATACTGATCCTCTGAGCTGGAGTATTGGTGACTACTTCGACATCTTTGACATCAATCCGTCAGCCGGTTACGTAGTTCAGCCTTTCGGCGACCCGTATGCACACGTTTATCTTAAGGACGGCAGTGTTCTGCTAGTTGACAGTGACGGCATGATAGTCGCTTTCGGCTGATAACAAAAAAACAACGGAGGGACCTTTCAGTCCCTCCGTTTTTCTGAAATTATGAAAATTACGATTTGTCTGGCGGGTGTCCCCGTGGAGCTTGACCTTGCCCACAGAGATTATCTTCCGGTTTTTGAAAAGTATATATGCTCCGAAATGCCCGTCGGAACGGTTTCGCTGACGGAGCGTGAGCTTGCGTCGGCCATGCTGCGCTATGATGGTCAGACCCCTGCTTACGTCGAACACATGGAGCTGTGCCCGAAGGTTTCTGCGCTGCTGCTGAAGCACGGGCGCGTTTTCTTCCACGGCACTGCATTCATGTGGAAGGAAAAGGCATGGATACTAACGGCACCCTCGGGCACGGGGAAGACCACCCAGTATCTGCTCTGGAAGCTGCTGTACGGCGAAGAGGTGCAGATGATAAACGGAGATAAGCCGATTCTGGAATGCACCGACGGCGGTATCAGCGTTCATCATTCTCCATGGCGCGGTAAGGAAAATATGGGTCAGCTGCGCTCGGCTGCACTTGGGGGAATAATCATTCTTGAGCAGGCGGCAGAAAACAGCATGGTCAGACTTGAAAAAGAGGCCGTGTTCCCGCTGTTTCGCCAGTTTCTCTTCACTGCGGACCGCGATACCGTGAAGGCTGTCTGCGAAATTGAGGACAAAATGCTTCGCAGCGTGCCCGTGTTCAGACTCTCAAATTGCGGAGATAAGGCCTCGGCAATGCTTTGCCACGACGTATTGGAGGAGGAAGTAAAATGAAATATGAACTGAATCCCGACGTGGTGCTGGTGACGGTGCTGGATGAGAGCATGCTTATATCCGTCAATCAAGAGCTGAACGGAGTTGAAAGCATGCGCGGAGTGAACGAAACCGGCGTATATTACTGGCAACTCATGGAAAAAGGCCTTGATATTGACGAGATAGTTGCCTCTGCCATGCGGGATTATGATATTCCCGAGGAGACGGCAAGACCGTCGTTTATGCGATATCTTAAGGGCCTGCATAGCAGCGGATATCTTACTATAGAAGAATAAAAAACACCGTCAGCGTGAAGCTGTAAGATAAAGGTAGACACATGGAAAACCACCACGTTGTCTACCTTTTTTATGCTATTTTTCAGATGGAACGTTTTGAGGAAGTAACATTGGATTTTGACGGTCTCGATTGGATGGGCCTCTGAAATCCGTTATATCCCCTCATTTTCGCAGCTTGTTCACGGTTTGCATTGCATTTATCAGCAATATTTGATATCGTAGATTTATTGAATACTTATCCTGCGCACATAATCAAACTGTGCATTTGAGGGACAATATGATTAAGAAATTCTTTGATAAAACATTCCTGAAATTCATACTCGTGGGTGTTATCAACACCATTGTCGGCACATCCGTCATGTTTTTAAGCTACAATCTTCTGGGCTTCAGCTACTGGGTCTCCTCTGCCGCGAATTACGTCATCGGCAGTATCGTCAGCTACTTTCTGAATAAGTACTATACGTTTAAGGTCAAAAAACGCAGCTGGAAATATATAATCAAGTTTGTCGCCAACATCTCCGTCTGTTATCTGCTGGCTTACGGCATTGCAAAGCCGCTGGCTGCACGTATTCTTTCCGGCATGTCGGTCAGCGTTCAGGAAAATGTGGCAATGCTGGTGGGTATGTGTCTGTTCGTTGTGCTCAACTACTTCGGTCAGCGCTTCTTCGCCTTCAAAGAAACCGAACAGGAATGAATAAAAACGCCGCACAGAGTTTATCTGTGCGGCGTTTGTTGTTTCATCGCCTGTCCTCAAGATTTTTCATTACCACGCGCATCAGTCGTGCGTGGTTATTTTCTCCCACAAAGCTGTTGTGGGGAGAAATGAGCAGATTTTCCAGCTGCCACATAGGGCTATCATCGGGCAGAGGCTCGGTCTCGAACACATCGAGCGCTGCTCCCGCAAGCTTATTTTCAAGCGCATCAATGAGTGCTATTTCATCCATAAGCCCTCCGCGTGTTGCATTGAGAAATACCGCACCGTCCTTCATTGCGGAAAAGCGCTCCGCGTTCATGAGATGCTTTGTTTCGTCTGTCAGCGCGATTGCCAGTATGACAATGTCGGCATTTGCAAGCGCCTCATCGAGCTTGTCCATGGTGTAAAATTCATCGACAAACGGGCTGTCCTTCACGCTGCGGTTCACAACGCAAACGCGCACATCGAATGCCTTCAGCCGCTTTGCAACCTCGTTTCCGTAAGCACCGAAACCCACAATGCAGGCGGTCTTACCGCCGAGCTCGCACCATGTTCTGTCCTTAAGCCAGCCCATATTGGCAAACAGCTTGTTCGCGTTCTTGAACAGCTCCAGCAGGCGCATAAGCGTCCACTCTGCCATAGGCGCGGCATACACGCCAGCGGCGTTTTTGAGGACTATTCCGTGCTTGCGCACATAGTCCGTCGGAACTCTGTCCGTACCGGCACTTGTGAGCTGAACGTATTTGAGATTTGTGAACTTCTCAATGTCATTGTACAGAAACAGTCCGTTGCATATCGCCGCCTCGAACTGTTCGGGATTTTCGACTTCGTCCCGCTCGTTCTGGTGGAACGTGATTTCCAAGCCCAGCTCTTCAAGCTGCTTTAGCTCTTCACTTGTTGCCTGCAATGCGCCCGTAACAATCGTTTTCATGATTTACTCTCCACAATCCGCGCAACGATGCGCTGAAGCTCCGCATGGTTTTCTGCAAGGAACTGTGCGTCTTTCTGACTTAACTCAATTTCCTTTTCACGCAGCTTCGGCACTTCCTCGGCAAATACTGCACCGCATTCCTCCGCGGGAATCGTACGCACGTCGCAGAAGCCGCGAGAAAGAATTACTATGCTTGAACCGAGGCGAACATGCTCGCCGAGTATGACATCTGCACTCAGCATACCCGTGCCGATTCTCGCAATGCCGCCGAAGCCGTAGGGAATTCCCGCCTGCGCGAACTTGTAGCACAGATAATCCGTGGTGCCGTCGGCCACAAGCTCAAACATAAACTTGCGTCCGTAGCCGAGATGCATATCATTTAATCCCACATAGCACTCGTCAATGCCGTCGATGGCGAGTATCTCATCAACGCAGGCGACGGATTCGGGAGTTTCAAACAGCAGACAGGTCTTCGCTCTGCCCTTCACGCAGTCAAGAAATGCTTTGACCTGCGCGGCGGTTTTGAAGTACGGCAGCATTACCATGTCCGCACCCGCCTCGATAACGGCATCTATCTCCGCTTCCGAGCCCTCATAAATCTGATTTACCCTCACAAAAAGCTCGGACTTTGTGAGTATCTTTCGCATTTCGGCAACGTCGGCAACGGTGTGCTTTGACTGCACCGTGTCCATGCCGCCCTGCCGCTCCGCCTTGCCTATGGTTTCAAGGTCAACGAATATTCTGTCAACGCCCGCTTTTTCCGCTCCCAGAGCAATAACGGGTTCGTTTGTTATAAACATTAGTTTAAGCATTTTTATCTTCCTTGTTTCCCGCAGGAGCGGTCTCTCCCACGTTCTCATTGTCTGCATTTGTCAGTACCTTGAACACGGTTTTGAAGAGTATCTTCAGGTCGAGTCCGAGAGACACGTTCTTCACGTACCAGACGTTCAGCTCGATGCGCTCGGGCCACGGCACCTCCTTGCGCCCGTTCACCTGCGCCCAGCCTGTGATACCGGGACGAAGGTCGAACATATGCTTCTGATGCTCGGTGTATTCAGAGTACTCCCACGGATGATATGTAAGAGCAGGACGCGGTCCTATCCATGCCATGTCGCCCTTGAGTATGTTTATCATCTGGGGCAGCTCGTCGATGCTTGTCTTGCGGAGAATATTGCCGACCTTCGTTATGCGGGGGTCGTTGTTGTCGGAGTATACGCCGCTTCCCGTGTGCTCCGCGCCCACGCACATGGAGCGAAACTTGTACATCTCAAAAGGCACACCACCAACTCCAAGACGCATCTGCTTGAAGAAGACCGGGCCTTTGGAATCCAACTTCACAGCGATAGCTGTGATGAGCATCAGCGGGGACAGAACGACAAGTCCGATTGCCGCCAGAAGCGCACCGATAACGCGCTTGAAGCCGAGGTAAATTTTCTGTGAGGTTTTGTATTCAATCTTTTCAATAATCATAGTTTTCCACCAACTATTATAGTCAGACACAATATTATGATTTATTATAATACCTCAACAGTCGGATGTAAATGTAAATTAGTTTTTTGTTGCACTCAAACGTACAAGTTTTGCCCGAAAGGAGACTATATATGAAAGGAGTTTTTATCATGATAAAACTGAATATTAACCATACCAGGATTACGGTGTCTAATCTTGAGTCTCTCGTTGAGGGAAATGTCAATTCAATTCTTATTAAATTCTCTTTCTCTCCTGAATGGAATAACCTCGCCCGAATTGCAGTGTTCAGAAACGGAGATACTAAAGTTTCTGTTTCTCTCGGCTCCGAAGAATGCGTAATACCCTGGGAGGTCCTCAAAACCCCCGGAGAATTATTTGTTTCCGCACGTGGTGTTGGAAACAGCGGGGAGTATGTTCTTTGCACTGGAAATGAGTCTCTTGGCAGAGTTGAAGTAAGCGATGCCGCCTCTACCGTAGTAAGTGCAGAGAATGTAACACCCGAAGTGCTTGACACGCTCCTCGCCGATGTTGCAGAGCTGAAATCCGGCGGTGGCATCGGCGAAGACGGCAGGGACGGCGTTGACGGCAAATCCGCATATGAGATTGCCTGTGAATACGGTTTCACCGGTTCCGAGGAGCAGTGGCTTGAATCGCTCAAAGGTGCTGATGGCATTGACGGTATCGACGGCATTGACGGTATCGACGGTACTGACGGCATTGACGGTATTGACGGTCATACGCCAGTTAAGGGAACAGACTATTTCACCGATGCCGACAAAGCTGAATTTATCAACATATTAATGTCTGCACTTCCCATCGGAGACGAGGTGAGCTACTGATGGCAATCGTAATAACAAACGACCAGAACTATACCAACATCGCCGATGCAATCAGAAGCAAAGGCGTCAGCGGCGTGTTCAAGCCCGCGGAGATGTCAAACGCGATCGCAAGTATAGCCTCCGGCGGCGGCATCGACGCGCTGTTATATTTAACTGAAGCACCGCGTTTTGACAACAGGTATCCTTCGGAAAACCCCGTCATTTATTGTCCTCTTGTAAAAAGCTGGAGTAACGTCTTCTATACTGATTATCGCAATTCCGTTCCGTATAAAAACATCACCGTTAAAAGCGATGCGTCTGTCAGCAGTATGACAAAAGCGTTTTACGGTTATAACCCTGCCTCATCACTGCTGGAAACCGTAACGATTGATGCGGATTTAAGCAATTGCTCGGAATATGCCACAATGATTTATAATCATGCTAATTTTAAGGAATTAAAAGGCACTCCGCTGGATTTTTCAAGCGTAACAAATTCGACCTATGCGGAATGGATAAAATGCACCTCATCGTTTGTCCCGACAAATGAAATAAAAGCCAAATACAAGGCAAATACCCTTTATGTCAATCAAAGCATCAGTACCGTTAAATTCACCGATGACACAATGGTTTCCATCGCCAACGGTCTGCAAAGCGGAGCGCACACTATCACTCTGCACACCGATATGAAAACCAAGTGTCAGACAATCAAGGGTACTGTTTCGCAGGTCACAGACGATGAAGTAACTTATGATTTCTTCACCGCATCTGCAAGCGGCACGGTCACGCTTGAAAACTTCATCACACAGGCAAAGGGGTGGACTATAGCATGATTATTGATGGAAACAAGATTACTCCTGATGAGGGTAAATGGCTTTATAACGGCGAGGTCTGCTCTGCCCTTGTGTATCTGGGCAGGAACGACAGCGTTGACAATTGGGCAGAGGTCGATGAGTATATCGTGCCTGTGTCCGAGGGCGAAGAAGCAACCACAGAGGAGTATGAGGAAGCTCTTGGGAGGTTTGGCGTATGAGAAAAACTGAACTGATACAGCGCACCGACAATGCCGTAAATGAAACCCGTGAGGCATTGCAAGTTCTGTGGGACAACATCATCAAAGGTCAGCAGAAACAGCTTGTCAAGGTGGGAAAAATCAAGGCTATTCTTGACCGATACGGCGTAAATTACAAGTAAAAAAACAGCAAGAACCGACTTTATTTTATAAAGTCGGTTCTATTTTTTAATTCGATCACGCAAATTTCGGGGCGGTTAAACACTCTCGGGATGAAGTAGTAGCCCGACAGACCGCCGTTAATTATAAACGGAATTTTGTCATCGGTCTCAAATCTGCCCTTGTCGTATTTGGGGAACAAACCTTCTGCCGGCGACATCACGCCGCCAACACCGGGGACACGCCACACACCGCCGTGGTTATGTCCGCACAGATACAAGTCGGCACTCCACTCTGTATGGTTGCCGCGCCACAGAAGATTTTCCGGCTGATGGATTACAGCAATGGAGGCAACGCCGCTACTGCCTATTTCCGTGAGCATTTTATAAGTGATTTCATCCTGCTTGCTGTGGTCAAAATACCGTCCTGCTGCCGCGCCGATGCGAATTGTGCTTTCTCCGAATTGGGCTTCAACAAAGCTGTCGTACAGCATAACCGCTCTCGTTTGCGCCACCTCGTCCAGCCAGCCCATGCCGTGTTTGGCCATGTAATCCGCTTCGTGATTTCCCGTAGCGCAGTACACAGGTGCGATATCCGTCAGCTTTCCGATGACCGCAAGCATTCTTTCGGTCAACCGTTTCGATGCTCTGCGGGTCAGCATATCTCCCGCAATAACGATTGCATCGGGCTTTTGCGCGGCAATGAGTTTTATAAGCTTACCGTTGTCTTTACCGTAGTTCCAGCCGTGCAGGTCGGAAATGCAGACGATTTTTACAGGGGTTTTTATTCCCGCCATCATCTCTTCATATTCGGTTACATTGATATTCAGCGAACAGTCAACAGCGGATATTATTGCCGCAAGAACAAGAGCGCACACTATTATGAGTACAATAATCACAGTCCGATTTCCTTATGAATCTGTTTGAGCTTTTCGATTTCTTTTTCGTCGGTATTCACTATGCTCTTAATCTCTTCAGCACGGTTTCCCCACAAATCACGGTTTTTGAATACACGGTGTACCCATGCAACAGGCAGCAGCCAATGTCTGCCCTGCAGATAGGTGTAGCGTCTTTCGATAGTCTCAGCCGAGGGAAAAACTCTCCCCATCACCGTTGCGGCGCGGGACTTGTCCCCCGCATTTTTCAGCGTGTTAAGGCCTTTGTCGCGCCCCACATGGCCGAATATACCGCCGTCCATGGTGAAGTCCAAAAAGCTCTCAAAGGTTTCGTCTTCTATTTCGCGGAGTACAATGGGGCTTTCAACTCCAAAGCATTTTTCGGAAATCGTCAGCGCCATATTGGCAAGCTCCTTGAGCTTGAGCTCGAACAACTTGCTGTCGATATATTGCCAGTCAATACTGTCGCCGAAATGCTTTATAAAAGCGGCAATATCCATATACATACGAATGCCCGCTCCGGAGCTTCGAATATGCTTTGCGATATGCGTCAGCAAATAAAGGAAGTGAAATTCGGGTGTCAGTCTGCAGGAGTGATCGCCGACCTTATCGGTATGCTCCCAGGCGGTACCGAAAAAGCCGCGGTAATCAGCTTTGTCGGAAACATCTATTTCCATGACCTCTGTGTGAATTTCGTATAGCTCGAAATTGTTATGATAGCTGTAAACGGGCTCCCAATCATCCTTTACCTCAAAGCCCTGCTCCAGCATCAGCTCATGACACCTTTTGCGGTCCTCCTTCTTAATAAGAAAGTCAATATCGCCGTAGCTGCGGAGCTCCGGCACGGGATAGTAGTTGCGCACAACGTAGCCTTTGAACAGCAGGTGGTCAATGCCCGCCTCGGTGAGCTTTTCAAACAGCTCATCGGCCTTTTTCGTGCGCTGAGCATACACCGCGATGTTGGCAAAGCACTGTTTTTTAAGTAATTCTGCATATTGCGCCGTGCACTCGCAGGGACTCTGCATGGCCATGTAGCCCAGAATACCCGTGACGGAATGTATCTGCGCAAGGCGCATAAGCTCGTTCCAGTCAAGCTCGGTATCGAAATTCAGTTTTTCCTCCCGGATAAAGCCTTTCAGCACATCCAGTAAAAACAGTTTTTCCTGTGTCATAGATAATATCACTTTCAAGTTCGGGGTATTAAGTCCACCACAACGATTTCAGGCGGGTTATATATTCTGGGATAATCAGAATTCGTGCAAAG
>JAZRVW010000079.1:0-13817 GCA_045599385.1 Oscillospiraceae bacterium
GCGCATACAAGCATAATGCGGCTTACCATGGGAACATCAATGACAACAATGGCAAGCACCCATGAGACCAGCGCGGCAATCATTGCGGAAAGGCTTATGTAGCGGCTGAGGAAATACACGCCTGCAAAAATAAGGATAACCGCGAAGCCGAGCTCAAAGTTGAGAAATAAGGAGCAGACGGCAAAAGCCGCAAGACTTGACTGACCCTTGAACTTGTAGATATAAGGGAAATTGTTGCCAAGCAGGGTGCAGAGCATGGCAAAGGCGCGGCCCACCTCGGGCATATCGTAAATGCTCATCAGCCAGCCGCCGAGAAGCACGGGAAAGCCGAACTTCGCAATTGTCAGGACTGCAAGCCATACAAGCTGCTTGAAGTTGGAATCCTTCAGAAAGCGGGTAATGCCCAGATTGGTTTTCTCATAGACCAGCAGATTTCTTTTGAAAATCAGGTGGGAGGCGAGAATGAGGGTGTTGAGATTACCCATGAAGTAGGAAAACGCGGCGATTATGACAAGCAGAAGTACCAGCAGAAACATCAGTCCTTATCTCCCTTCTGTCGAATTACGATGCGGACAGGTGTGCCCTCAAGACCGAAAACGGAGCGAATCTGATTTTCAATATAGCGCTGATAGGAGAAGTGAAACAGCTCCTTGGTGTTGCAGAAAATGACAAAGTTGGGAGGGCAGATGCCGGTCTGAGTCATGTAGTAAATCTTCAGACGGCGGCCCTTGTCCGTGGGCGGCTGAACACGCGCCTGCGCGTCGGCAAGAACATTGTTTAGCATACCCGTTGTAATGCGCATGTGGCTCTGGTCGTTGACGAAGTTTATGAGCTCAAAGATGCGGTCGGTGCGCTGACCGGTCATGGCTGAAATAAACAGCACGGGAGCATAGCTCATGAAGGAAAGGTCGCGCAGGACGTCCTTGCGCATTTTCTCCATTGTTCCCGTTTCCTTGTCGATGAGGTCCCACTTGTTGACGACAATGATGGAGGCCTTGCCCGCTTCATGTGCAAGACCCGCAATCTTTGTGTCCTGCTCGGTGACACCCTCGCGGGCGTCAATCATGATAAGGCAGACGTCGGCGCGCTCGATTGCCATCTGTGCGCGCATGACAGAGAATTTCTCCACGCGCTCCTCAACCTTGCTCTTGCGGCGTATGCCTGCGGTGTCGATGAAAACGTACTTGCCGTGCTTGTTTTCAAACTCGGAGTCCACGGCATCGCGGGTTGTACCCGCAACGTTGGAAACGATAACGCGCTTCTCGCCGAGAATGTGGTTTATGAGTGAGGATTTGCCCACATTGGGTTTTCCGATTACGGCAACGCGAATGCGGTCGTCCTCCTCTTCTTCCTCATCTTCGGGAGGGAAGTATTTCATGCACTCGTCAAGCAGGTCGCCGGTACCGTGACCGTGGATTGCGGAAACTGCAATGGGATCGCCCATGCCGAGCTCGTAAAACTCGTAAATACCGGGGTCAACCGCGCCTGTGGAGTCCATTTTGTTGACGGCAAGCACACAGGGCTTTTTGGAACGCAGAAGCATATTTGCAACGTCCTTGTCCGCGGCGGTAACGCCCGTGCGGATATCGGTGACAAGCACGATGACGTTTGCGGAGTTTATGGCGATGTTTGCCTGCTCGCGCATGAACATGAGTATTTCGTTGTCTGTGGTGGGCTCGATACCGCCGGTATCCACGATGTCGAACTTTCTGCCGAGCCATTCGCATTCGGCATAAAGTCTGTCGCGGGTTACGCCGGGAGTGTCCTCGACGATGGAAAGACGCTGACCCACCAGTTTGTTAAAGAGCATTGATTTGCCTACGTTGGGGCGACCAACTATGGCAACAAGGGGCTTTGCCACTCCTAATCAACCTCCGTTCTGATTGTATTTGTAGAATTTTTCTCTGTCGGGATTGCGCTCAGGGAGCTTCAGCTCGGGAAGACAGTCTCCGCTGATTGCGTCCCACAGATTGAAGCCGTCCTGCTCGATGGGATAGATGGGAACACCCAGCGCCTCGGAGGCCTCCTCAAGCGTTACGTCGTCAAGAAAATCCATTTCCTCACGGCGCAGCATGTTCTGGGAAATGAACAGTCTTTCACCCAACTCCTTGCCCTTGAGCTGATTAATTAAATCCTGCCCTGTGATAAGTCCCGTCACATTTATGCTGTGGCCGAAGAAATCATTTTCGATGGCGTAAACGTTACCTTTAATATTATCATACTTTTCCGCCGCTTTGCAAACAAGTTTTTGGAAATAAGGCGCAACGGATACGCCCGTTGCAATGGAAAAGGGAACACCGTCGGGTTTATCGGACAATTTGAGTGCGGAATTAAATTCCGTTTCGAGAAGTCTTATCATGCCAACGCCGTTTTCAAGCTGTGTGTGTTCCTCGTAAAATTCGTCGGGGGGAAGCTCTTTTCCTGCGCAGATGTACATTTCGTCGGAGCAGAAAAAGATTCTCGTGCCGTGCTTTTCAAGGCATTTTTCACCGAAGGCGTTGACCTGCGCAATGGTTTCGGCGCTGTGCTCGGGAGTAAAGGGCTGAAGCTCAAAAAGACCCTCGCGGAATTTTGTAAGTCCCACGGGAACGATTGAAACGCTGTGAACGTGGGGGTACAGACTTTCCAGATCCTCCATGGTGCGCTGAAGCGCATCTCCGTCGTTGAGCCCGGGACAGCAGACAATCTGGCAGTTCATGGTGATGCCGCCGTCGGCAAAGCGCTTCATAATCTCCATACATCTGCCGGCAAAGCGGTTGCGGAGCATTTTAACGCGGAGCTCGGGGTCGGTGGTGTGGACTGAAACGTTTATGGGGCTTATGTGCAAATCTGTTATGCGCTGAATTTCACGCTCGGAAAGGTTTGTCATGGTGATGTAGTTTCCGAGAAGAAAGCTCAGACGGGCGTCATCGTCCTTAAAGTACATGGTCTTGCGCATACCCTTGGGAAGCTGGTCGATGAAGCAGAAAACGCAGTTGTTTGCGCAGGAGCGGGGCTTGTCCATAAGATAGGTTTCAAACTCAAGACCGAGGTCCTCGCCCTCGGACTTTTTTACATGAACGGTGCGTTCCTTGCCCTCGGGACTGCGTATGACGATGCTCAGCTCGGGGTCATAGGAGAAGAACTTGTAATCCATAACGTCAACAATCTCGTTGCCGTTTATGGAAATAAGCTCGTCACCTATATGCACGCGGTGCTTTAAAGGGCTGTAATCTTCAATTTTGGAAATTATATTTTTCAATAAATTTTACCTCTTTGCCTCCCTTGTCTAAAGGGAGGGGGACCGCGCTTACGCGGTGGAGGGATTCAAACTACCTCTTTGCCTCCCTTGCATAAAGGGGGCTGTCGCCGCAGACAACCGGGGGATTGTAAAAACTACTGTCATTCTGAGGAGCGCAGCGACGAAGAATCCCCTAAAGGATATGAGATTCTTCACTGCGTTCAGAATGACGGTATTATTTTTGCCGAGCAGATGCTTTGAACAAATAGCAAAAGGGGGAAAAAGAAGAGCTCTTTTTCCCCCTAAAGCATTTCAATTACTTCTCGTCAACGGTGATAACCTGACGACCTTTGTACATACCGCATTCGGGGCATGCACGGTGAGGCATTTTGAAAGCGCCGCAGTTGGGGCACTTTGCAAGTGCGGGAGCGGTGAGCTTCCAGTGAGATGAACGTCTCTTATCTCTTCTCTGTCTTGATACTTTTCCCTTGGGGACTGCCATGTTGACACCTCCTGATTATAATAGCTGTAAGAGCAGCGTTTATTTATCCAAAAGCTGCTCAAGAACAGCAAGTCTTGGATCTATTTCTTTCCTGCAACCGCAGGGGCCGAGATTTAAATTTGCTCCGCAGCTGGAGCAGAGACCTTTGCAATCGGGATCACAGAGAAATTTTGTCTCCATGTCCAGAACAAAGAGGGTGGAGAGGGCTTCATCGAGATCCAGCTTGTCTCCGTCGAGAACAAAAGCTTCGGGATCGTCACATTCGCCGTCGCTGATAAAGGCATTCAGCTCCTGGACCTTAACGCTGTCAAACTCGGTGCCGCATCGGTCGCAAACGCATGTCATATCGGCGCGCAAAGTACCCTCGAGTGTCAGGATACCGGCTTGATTAAACACTCTGCCCGTGGCTTTGGGGGCGGACTTGTACTCAACTATCGAATCAAATTCAAGACCCTCGACAGAAAGCTCGCATTCAAAGGGAACTTCACCGCCGGGAACTTCAATAATTTCTCTCAAATCAAGCAGCATAGCCTACTCCTCCATAGTCGCCTAAACATTATAGCTAAACAAAAGTACGTTGTCAACCGCAAAAATACTAAAAATCCGCTGAAAAAGCTGAAAAAATCAGCGTTATTCTATGTGAATTTTAACCTACATCGGCAAAAGCAAAATGAAAATTCAGGGATAAAACAAAAACCCCGGCAGTTTACTGCCGGGGTAATCCCGCGATTGCCGTTGGGGCCCAATTATAACCTGCACAGTTAGGCAGGTGGGTCGCCTCAGTTCTGTTTCGCTGCTTCCAACATCCGACGAAAGCCGGGAGGCCTGCAATCCGCAGACTCATATCGGCGTCCCTTATAAGAGATGTGGGTTTAATGGGCCTTAAGTCACATAGGAGACACCACGCACAACGCAGGATTTCGTTTCTTAATAAGTGTTATGCGAAATGGGGCATAATTATTCCCCGTCTTCCTCCTCATCGTCGAAGAGAAGCACCTTGAATTTTTCGAATACGTCTTCAAGCGTATCGTCGTCGTCGATGCTCTCGAAAAGCTCGTCACCGTTTTCATCGGGAACAATGCGGAGAATGATAAGACCGTAGTCGGGATCGTCCTCGGCAATATCGGTGGGCAGGAAGGCTGCATAGCTTTCACCGTTGTAATCCATGGTGTCCAGCAGCTCAAGCTCAAACTCGTTGCCGTCATCGTCTATGATAGTGATAAAATCGTTGCCGAAATCTTCGCTCATGTTTGTTTTCCTCCAATACTAAGTTTCAAGCACATTTTAAACCATGAGCGCATATAAATCAAGAGCCTAAGTCCTCCAGAAGCAGCAGTAATTCATTCCTGCTCTGGACGGGTATGCCGCTTTGAATAAGCTCTGCGTCCGTATCGTTGAGGGTTGCGGTTTCGATGTCCGTGACGTCAATGGGCGTTGAGGAGGCGCCGCGATAAACGGCGATGAAGCCGCCGCAGTCGCGGAGATAGTATTCGGCCGCCTCGGAGACCTTGTCTGTGGGCGGCTGGGTTTCGGCTTCCGGTGTGCGCAGTGCTGCGGCGCAGACTGTGGCGGAAAGCACCGCGAGCACCGCAAGAGTGGCGACTTTAGGTTTGATTTTCATGAATAACAACTCCTTCTGAACATTTATTATCCCCTTGTCGCGAAAAAATAAGACTTTTGCGGTAAAAAAATTTACAAAATGTATATCATTACTTGACATAACGTGCTATAATGTGATTTCAGTATAAAATGCCATTAGAACTGCTTTATATCTGCATTTTAATATAAGCACTATCCTTAGGAGGTGTGACCGTAAATGGCAAAAGAAAAAAGAGAACGTTCCGGTGCCTTCTGGCGTGTGTTCGGAACGATTGTTCTGATTGGTATACTGACAGCGCTGCTGTTCACCTGCGTTTTTGCGGTTTATGTAAAAACCTGCATCATTCCCACCAGCGAGCTTGACCTCGGCGACTTCAATCTTAACCAGTCAAGCACGATATGGTATCAGGACGAAAACGGAGAGTGGCAGGAGCTTGTTACGCTGTCGGGTACCGAAAAGCGTAAATGGGTAAGTCTTGACGAAATACCCGAAGATATGGCGCACGCGCTGGTCGCCATTGAGGACAAGCGATTCTACACCCATAACGGTGTTGACTGGCTCCGCACGGGCAAGGCTGCCATCAATATGTTCACGGGCAGCAGAACCTTCGGCGGCTCCACGATTACCCAGCAGCTCATCAAGAACCTCACCCATCAGGACGATGTAACCGTTCAGCGTAAGATTCTTGAGATTTTCCAGGCACTTGAGTTTGAAAAGAAGTATGACAAGGACGATATCCTCGAATGGTATCTGAACGTTGTTTACTTCGGCGAGGGCTGCTACGGCGTGCAGACGGCGGCGCAGACCTACTTCGGCAAGGACGTCAGCGAGCTGAGCCTTGCGGAATGCGCGGCAATTGTCGGCATTACAAACCTGCCGACATACTATGACCCCTTCTACAGCGTTGAACAGAACAAAGATCGTCAGGAAAGCGTTCTCAAATGTATGTACGATCAGGGCTACATCACCAAGGCGGAGTACAAGGACGCTCTTGCGGAAGTGCTTGTGTTTGTCCGCGGCGAAAATGAGCCTGTTGAGCCGCAGGTTTACAACTACTACACGGAAAACGTTATCAGAGACGTAGTCAATGACCTGGTGGAGCAGAAGGGCTATTCCGAGCAGGTTGCCGAGCATCTGCTGTACACGGGCGGTTATCAGATTTACTGCTGCATGGACAAGGAAATTCAGGAGCAGGTTGAATCCATTTACACCGACCTTTCAAAGCTTCCCCAGTCCACCTCCGGCAATTCAACCCAGCTTCAGAGCGGTATTGTAATTATTGATCAGTACACGGGTGACATTGTCGCAACGGTTGGCGGTACCGGTGAAAAAACACGAAATTTCGGATATGACCGCGCAACTCAGGCAACACGTCCGTCGGGCTCCTCCATAAAGCCCCTGGCGGTTTACGGACCTGCGGTGGAATACGGACTCATCAGTCCGAGCACATGGGTGCTTGACGCAGATGAGGAAAAGGTAAGCCTTGTGAACGCACCTGCGGGCTGGTACCCCAAAAACTCACCAAACACTTATGACGGTGTAATCACGATTCTCACCGCGCTTCAGGAATCCAAGAACACGGTATCGGCGCAGATTATGGATAAGCTGACACCTGCGGCTTCCTTCGATTTCCTCACAAACAGGCTGAACTTCACCTCGCTTGTTGAAAAAGACTGCGGCTTTGCGCCTCTTGCGCTGGGCCAGCAGACCTGGGGCGTAACCGTTCGTGAGATGGCCCAGGGCTTTGCGGCAATCGCGAACGATGGCGTTCTCACGCAGGCACGCACCTATACTCTTGTCAAAAACGCAAAGGGCGAGGTCGTGCTTGACAATCAGCCCAGAACCCAGGTGGCATTTTCCAAGAATACCGCAAGGGTAATGACCTATATGCTCAACAATGCCGCAACCTACGGCACCGGCTCAGGCTCTCGCATGAACAACATGCCCGTTGCAGGCAAGACCGGCACAACCACCTCCAACTGCGACCGCTGGTTTGTTGGCTACACTCCCTATTACACCTGTGCGGTATGGACGGGCTATGATACTCCCGAGTATATGTCCTTCAGCGGCAACCCCGCAGTTACAATCTGGCACGATGTAATGGAGCTGATTCACGCAGACCTGCCGTATAAGGATTTTGAAATGTCCTATGGCGGCGGCCCCACCGGAATTTTCGGCACACAGGAAGAGCTGCAGGAGCGCTACACCGGCGAAAAAGAAGAGGAAGAGGAAGAAGGCGGCGAAGGCGAAGAAGGCGGCGGTGAAACCGAGCCCGATGACCCCATTCCCGTGGATAATTAAGGAGGACTTAACATGGCAAATAAGGCGCTTGAATATAAGGGACACCCCCTGCAGAGAGCCGGCAACATAGTTTACTATGGCAGCATGGCGGATAAATACATCATCATGCTTCAGATTCTTGAAACCAAAAAGGTCAAGGACCTGGACGTTGCAACCAAGGTTTCAATCCAGCTTCAGCTCACCGATCCCAACCTGAAATCCCGTGACCGCGTTGTAAAAAAGAGCGAGAAATCGGGCTTCTGGGAGGCAATGGACGTTGCAGTCGTATGGCTGGAAAGAGCGCTTGCACAGAAATAAATGAAAGTCCCCGACGGTGCAGCCGTCGGGGATTTTTATTTATTACAGACCGTTGGAAAATTTCCTTGCAGAGCAAAAAAAAGAGTGGTAAAATAACTTGTTGGAGTTTGTAGCGAATATGTCTGAAAGGAGGCCGTATCCTATGGAAAATATGGATAATATGGACTTTGAGGCTATGCACGAAAAACAGTTTGATGAACTGTTTGAGCTGCTTGAAAACAGAAAAATGCGTGAAATCAAGGCCGTCCTCGAGGAAATGAACGAATTTGACGTTGCGGAATTTCTCGCGGAGCTTGATGAAGGCACTATGCCGATGGTTTTCCGATTACTTTCAAAGGGAATGGCCGCCGACGTTTTTGCAAACTTTGAAGTTCCCGAGCAGGAGCTTATCATCAACTCCATCACCGACTCCGAGCTCGGTGCCATCATTGAAGAGCTCTATGTTGACGACGCGGTTGACATGATGGAGGAGCTTCCCGCAAACGTTGTCAAGCGTGTCATGCGCACCGCAACCCCCGAAACACGCAACCTCATCAACCAGTATCTGAAGTACCCGGAAAACTCTGCAGGCAGCATCATGACCGCAGAGTTTGTGGACCTCAAAAAATACATGAACGTCAAGGAATCCATTGCCCGAATCCGCCGTATCGGCGAGGACAAGGAGACCATTTACACCTGCTTCGTTACTGCCGCCGACAGAAAGCTTGAGGGCGTTGTTTCCGTCAAGGAGCTGCTGCTCAGCGATGATGAAACGGTTATTGAAGACCTCATGGACACCAACGTGGTATTTGCCATGACCCATGACGACCAGGAGGAAGTTGCGGAAAAAATCTCCGACTACGACCTTATGGCTATTCCCGTTGTGGACAAGGAAGGCCGTCTTGTAGGCATTGTAACCGTTGACGACGTCATCGACGTCATGGAGCAGGAAACCACCGAGGACTTCGAAATCATGGCGGCAATGACGCCTTCGGATAAGCCCTATTCCCGTACGGGTGCCGCCGAAATGTGGAAGCTGCGCGTGCCATGGCTCATGTTCCTCATGCTTTCCGCCACATTTACCAGTATGATTCTCAATTCCTTTGAGGACGCGCTGTCCGTTCAGACCGTGCTCATCGGCTTTATTCCCATGCTTATGGGTACCGGCGGCAACTCCGGCGCCCAGTCCTCAACGGCAGTTATTCGAAGCCTTTCCATAGGTGATACGGAGCCCGCCGACGTGCTCAGTGTAATCTGGAAGGAGCTTCGTGTTTCCGTGCTCTGCGGCGCAACACTTTCAATTGTCAACTTCTTTAAAATGCTTCTCGTTGACCAGATGCTGCTGGGTAATCCCGCCGTCACCGTTATCGTTGCGGCAACGGTTTCCATCTCCATTCTGTTCATCGTTATGTTCGCAAAGGTGGTGGGCTCGACCCTGCCCATACTGGCGGAAAAAATCGGCGTTGATCCCGCCGTAATGGCAAATCCGCTGATTTCCACCATTACCGACGCTGTATCCCTGCTTATCTATCTTGAAATGGCAAAGGTGTTCCTGCATATATGACAGTAATATTTGAAAAAATGGCAATGCTGCTTATTCTGCTTGCGGCAGGCTATGTTTTTGCAAGATTTAAAATTGTCAGCCCCGAGTTCAACAAGGGGCTGACAAAGCTTATAATGAACTTTTTCCTTGTGGGCATGATCCTGTCCTCTGTCATCAACAAGGAGCTTGACATGACGGGCGGGGAAATACTGTTCTGCCTGGGAATGTGGTGTCTCATGTTTGTCATCACCGTTGCGGTGGGCTGGCTTACACCGAGGCTGTTCCGAATGAAAAACGGCGACAGGGGAATGTACAGCCTTATGGTCGGCTTTATGAACAACGGCTTCATCGGCTTCCCGCTGGTCACCGCCGTTTACGGCGCAGACGCGCTGTTCTTTGCCTCGCTGTCAAACATTCCGTTTAACCTCATTCTCTATACAGTCGGCGTTGCAATCCTGCAAAGCGGGGAAAAGGAAGCGAGCTTCAGCATAAAACGCGCAATCAACGCACCAATTATCGCAACTCTGGCCGCAGTTCTGATTTTCGCCTTCGACATTCATATTCCCGGCTTCCTTGCGGATACGGTTGATTACATAGCAACTGCCACCGTGCCGCTTTCCATGATGTGCGTGGGTCTTGCGCTCGGAGGCGTTGCCCTGAAGGACGCCTTTTGCCACCCGAGGCTTTACATTGTCAGCCTTATGCGCGTGGTGGTTTGTCCCGTGCTTGTGTGGCTTGCGCTCAAGGGAATTGTAACTGACCCCGTAATGCTCGGCACGATTGTTCTTCTTGCGGCAACACCGACGGCGGTAATCTGCACCATTCTCGGAATGGAATACGGGCGCGACGGCATTGAATCCTCCGAGTGTATTCTGCTTTCCACACTTATGTCCGTTGTGACGATTCCTCTGCTGGTTTCGGTGCTGGGACTTCAGTAAAACGAATAATAAAAAAAGGCTTTCTCCAATCATTTGGAGAAAGCCTTTTTATACTTCTCAGCCCTGCATGAATACCCAGCAGTCAGTTTCGGGAGTTCCGCCGTAGCACACGGGAACAAAGCGAAGCTTAACATCGCCGAGCTCAACATACTGCGCCGCGCTTTCCAGGGCGGAAGCCGCTGCGGAAACATCAACATAGTAGTAAACGCGGTCAAAAATCTTGAAGAACAGCTCCGCGTTCTGACCGAGAACGGTGTCCTCGCCGCTTTCAAAGGCGGTGTCGCTGTTGAGCCTTGCGGAAAGGTTAACGTCAAGATTTTTCAGGCTTCGGGTAATGCTGAGCGCAAAGCCCGAGCAGGCGGTGACGGGAGTTACCTGGGGATTGGTCGTGCCGGGGTACAGAAGAGTTTTGCCCTCGGCAACGGGGTGCTTAAGACCGTTGAGACAAATCTCATCAAAGCCCATTTCCGCAAGCTCCTTGCACAAATCAACGATATACTTGCGGTATTCGGCGCTGTAGGGGTCAATCCAACCGCCTTCACCGTCGGTGAAATTAGAGCTGTCGTAATTCTTGAGCGCAACACCGGGGTTGCGGTCGGGAACCGTGCTGTCTGTAAGGCAGCTAAGCTCAGCCACAAGGTAAAGCTCTTCGTTTTCGCTCTTGAGCTCACTGACGAGAGAGGCAAGGTCAAGATTTCCCGAGGTGCCGTAGGCAAGGGCAAAGTCAACCTGGGAATTATAAATCAGCATACCCGAGGCGGGTTTGACCTCAATGACAAGGGCGTTGCCGAACTCCATTGCGGCAACGGTGTTCCTGATGTTGTCGGCGGTAGCATAGCCTGCGGAAATGTAGTCTGCCTTGACCGCTGTGCTGAGGTTTTCGCCTGCGCTTGCCTTGACATTGTCGTAATCGGCATCGCCTACGACAAGCTCGATGCTGACGGGGTCAAAAACCTTTACCGATTTACCCTCATCATCGACCACAATGTGAGAATTGCCGTCGGTGAGAATGGGCATATCCAGATGCAGACCGTCATTTGTGATGACTATATACTTTTGAAGACCGTAAAAAAGCAGAAGCAGCAGTGCGATTACCGACAGAATGATGATAGAGAGGATAAACGCGGGCTTGACCTTCCTCTGCTTTTTTCCGGGATAAAATTCGGAAGCGTTTTTTGCCAAAAAAATCAGTCCTCAATAAGATTGATGCGGCGAACATGGCGCTCGTCGTTAGAGAAGGGGGTGTCAAGGAAAGTATCGACAATCTTCAGCGCAAGACCGGGACCCACAACGCGTGCGCCCATTGCGAGAATGTTTGCATCGTTGTGCAGGCGCGTAGCCTCGGCAGAGAAGCAGTCGCCGCAGAGTGCGGCGCGGATACCGGGAACCTTGTTTGCGGTGATGGAAATGCCTATGCCTGTGCCGCAGATGATGATGCCTTTTTCGCATTCGCCGTCTGCAACCGCGTGGGCAACGGCCTTGCCGTAGATGGGGTAGTCACAGCTGTCCTCGGTGTAAGTGCCGAAATCCTTGTATTCAAGACCTCTTTTTTCGAGGTGCTTAATAACCTCCTGCTTGAGAGCAAAACCGCCGTGGTCGGAACCGAGTGCAATCATGGGAATGATCCTCCAAAAACATATTTCTACTAATTATCTCACGAATCGGTGATTATATCAAGTGCTAAAACGGCCATGATGGGAGCCATTTGAGAAGACTGCCTGCAAGGTTTCCGTCCACAAGCATTCCCGACAGAACGGGATAGAACAGCAGAAACAGAACTGCGGCCATGCCCGTAAGCCCGTAAACGCTGATGCGCCAGTCTTTCCGGTTGCTTTTCATAAGCGCGAAGATTCTGCAGATTGCCAGAAGCAAAAAAACAGCCGAAGGGAAGTAGTGATATTCAAAAGTGGTGCGTGTGATGAAAATCCAGGGAATGAGCTGGGCAAAATAGCCGATTGCGATGAACTCCGCGGTTCTGTCCCTGCGGAAAATTGCGAGGTAAATGTTCATAATGAGGGCAATGAGTCCCGCCCAGCACAGCACGGGATTGAGGAAGGCACCGAAGGAGGAGCGCTTTCCGTCGGTGTAGTACTGAAGATAGTACAGAATTGGGCGGATATTAAGCAACCACTGATACCAGCGGGATGAGTAGGGGTGCTCGGCATGAACTCCCGAGTGGTAGGTGAACATGAACTGCTGGTTGCCGAGGACGATATCGGCGTATTCCCTTTTGAAGAACATTCCGAAGCCGTGCATGCCGCTTGCCTGCCCGTAGGGGAAGTAGCTTACATAGTAAATTACCGCGGGAATAAACACAAAGAAGCAGACGCAGAACAGACAGTTCTTAAGAAACTTTTTAAGCTCAAAATTGCGGAGCTGGTAAATAAGCCAGATTACCGCAAGTCCCGCACCCGCATAGAAGCAGGTCCATTTGCAAGCCGCGCCTATTCCGAAAAACACTCCCGAAAGCGCAAGATGCCTGAGCCTGCCGCTGCTGACGTAGAGGTACATGAAAAGATACATCAGCAGAATGAAAAATACCGCGTAGGTGTCGATGGTGGCGATGCGTGTCTGGGTAAAGTGCATGAAGTCTGCGGCAAAAATTGCCGTACCGCAGGCGGGAACAGCCGTGCCGCCGAACATTTTCTTAAGGAAAACGTAGAGCAGGGGCAGCATGAGCACACCGAAAAGTGCGCCTGAAAAGCGCCAGCCGAAAGGCGTCATGCCGAACAGCTCAATGCCGCAGGCAATAATCAGCTTGCCAAGCGGAGGATGGGAAACCTCATAGGGATAAATGCCCTCAATATGCTCATAGGCGGTACGGGCGTGGTAAATCTCATCAAAATAGGTGCTGTTGAGATAGGTCATGTAGTCGGGAACAAGGCTCTGCTCATCGAAAAGCTCACCCTCGCCCGCGATAATGCCCTTTTCCGTGCGTATGGAAAGCTCGCCGACGTAGAGGTCGGCATTCGAGGTAATGCGTATATAGCGGGTTTCGCATTCCATACCGCCCATAAACTCCGTTTTGTTCCACTTGAACAGAGCGGAGTATTTCTGGTCCATACTGCCTGCGGTATAGAAAAATTCACCGTCGTGGGAGTATTCAACAAAGCACTTGCCCGTGTTAAGTCCCGAGTAAAAAAGAATTTCGTTTACAACGGTGTCCTCACCCAAATCCACGGTGACGCTGTCACCGTATTCAAAATGGCGGAAGCTCTGAGGTGCTTTTGTGCTGCCGAGATTATAAAATGCGGCGGTTGAGTATAAAATTACAATAAGGGAAAGCACAAGGCAGTCCGTTCGGCAGAAGCTTTTTGCGTCTTTTGACTCAAGCGATGCCCTTCGAAGCGACGGTGTGCCCAGATAAAAGAGGATTATCAGCAGCAGCGTTGCCGCGGGAAAAATGAAAGTAAGTGAGCTCAAGTGATAAATCACCT
>JAZRVW010000080.1:0-10769 GCA_045599385.1 Oscillospiraceae bacterium
TATGCGCGTGCTGGGACGCGAAAAGGTTCTTGAGCGCGTAAACGCTTTGCTTGAAACTTTAAAGTAAAGGATAGATTTACTATGGACGAGAATAAAACTTCCAATTTTATCCATGATTTTATCGATGAGGACCTTGCTGAAGGACACGTGACCCACGTTCACACCCGTTTCCCGCCGGAGCCTAACGGCTACCTGCATATCGGACACTGCAAGGCTCTGCTTATCGACTTCGGAACCGCCAAAAAGTACGGCGGAATGTGCAACCTCCGCATGGACGACACCAACCCCGCCAAGGAGGACACCGAGTTTGTCGACGCGATTCAGGAGGATACCCACTGGCTCGGCTTCGACTGGGACGACCGTTTCTTCTACGGCTCCGACTATTTCGAGCAGACCTATGAATATGCCATTGAGCTTATCAAGAAGGGTCTCGCCTACGTCTGCGAGCTGACTCCCGAGCAGTTCAAGGAATACCGCGGAGATACCACCAAGCCTGCAATCTCCCCCTACCGTGACCGTCCCATTGAGGAAAGCCTTGACCTCTTTGAGCGCATGAAGAACGGCGAATTTCCCGAGGGCAAGTATACCCTCCGTGCAAAAATCGACCTTGCCTCCGGCAACTTCAATATGCGTGACCCCGTCATTTACCGTATCCGCTATATTGAGCATCACCGTCAGGGCACAAAGTGGTGCATCTTCCCCATGTACGACTTCGCCCATCCCATTCAGGACGCACTTGAGCACATCACCCATTCCCTCTGCTCCCTTGAGTATGAAGACCACCGTCCTCTGTACAACTGGGTCATCAATAACGTTTCCGTTCCCTCCAAGCCCCGTCAGATTGAGTTTGCCCGTCTTGGCATTAACTACACCGTGCTGAGCAAGAGAAAGCTCCGCCGACTTGTTGAAGAGGGCATGGTTTCCGGCTGGGATGACCCCCGTATGCCCACTCTCTGCGGTCTGCGCAGACGTGGCTACACCCCCACCGCAATCCGCAGCTTCTGTGAGCGCATCGGCGTAAACAAGGTTCCCAGCACCATTGAGTACGCATTTCTTGAGCACTGCCTCCGCGATGACCTCAACGAGCACGCACAGCGCGCAATGGCAGTTCTGCGCCCCATCAAGCTCACTATCACCAACTATCCCGAGGGTCAGTCCGAGGAGCTTGAGGTTGAAAACAATCCCAACGACTCCGAAGCTGGCACCCGCAAGGTCAGCTTCTCACGCAATCTGTGGATCGAGTCCGAGGACTTCCTTGAGGTTCCCGTTCCCAAATATAAGAGGCTGTATCCCGAAGGCCCCGAATGCCGTCTGAAAGGCGCATATCTCATTAAATGCACCGGCTGTGTCAAGGACGAAAACGGCAATGTTGTCGAGGTCCTCGCAACCTATGACCCCGAAAGCCGCGGCGGCGACCCCGCAGACGGACGCAAGGTCAAAGGCGCAACAGTCCACTGGGTTGATGCCAACAATTGCGTTGATGCTGAAGTCAGAATGTATGACAATCTCTTCCTTGATCCCGAACCCGATGCCGCCGACAAGGATTACATTCAGTGCATGAATCCCGATTCTCTCGAGATTCTTCAGGGCTGCAAGCTTGAAAAGATGCTTGAAAGCGCAGTTGCTCCCGCACAGTTCCAGTTTCTGCGCATGGGCTACTTCTGCGTTGACAGCAAGGATTCAACTCCCGAGCATCTTGTATTCAACCGTGCCGTCGCCCTTAAGGACAGCTTCAAAAAGTAAGATTCATAAAATAATAAACGCCTCCTTATCGGGAGGCGCATTATATTGTGTATAATGCAGGTGGTAAAAATCATACTCAGTGCCTCACCAGCATAAGAGATACCGAAACAGTATCTTCACGTGTAACGGAAAGGCATAGTTCATGCTCTTCCGGTGCCTCTGCGCATGCTGTTTTGTGCTATATGCACAAAGCTATCACAGTATACAATCGCAAGACGCAGTTCTGCAAACTATTTCAAAGCTGATTTTCTACTTTTTTGTTAATTTTAATGCTGACAATTAATTACAGCACTATAAAACACGCACATAAAACTACATTTTGCACAATTATTCAGTTTGTTTCTTGTGCATTATACCAGTTTATATATAATGTATAACATTCGTCATTTTACACTCTTCTATAAAATGACAAAATGTATTAAATTAATATCGGTGTTTTGTAAAAAAA
Organism: Oscillospiraceae bacterium; assembly: GCA_045599385.1. Taxonomy (GTDB): domain Bacteria; phylum Bacillota; class Clostridia; order Oscillospirales; family Oscillospiraceae; genus F23-B02. The sequence continues at coordinate 2,192 of JAZRVW010000080.1, forward strand.
TAACTAATTCTATATACAGGAGGTAACCTATGTCCAAATACGCTGGTTATATGGGCAAAGTGATGCAGGTCGACCTTAGCACTCACTCCGTAACGGAATATCCCTGGACTGATAAGGAGCGAAGGCTATATCTCGGCGGCAAAGCTATGGCTTCAAAAATCATGTTTGATAACTTCACCGGCAAAGAAGATCCGCTGGGGCCCGAAAACATGATTGTCATTTCTACAGGTCCCCTTACCGGCACCGGCGCTCCCAGTTCCAATCGCTTTAACCTTTCAACCCTTTCCCCTCAGACCGGAATAACCACTTCTTCCAACTGCGGCGGCAACTTCGGCTACTACCTTAAGAAAGCCGGACTTGATGCTCTTATCATCAAGGGCAAATGCGAAAAACCCAGTTGGTTAGAAATCAAAAACGGAACTTTCATCTTCCACGAATGCGGTAAGCTTTGGGGTATGAAGGTCACCGAGGCCCAGGAGGAAGTTGAAAGCAGACTTGCCGCTGCACGCGGCTGTGAACGCGTAAAGTGCGGCATTGTTTCCATCGGTCCTGCCGGTGAGAACATGGTCAAGTACGCTTCCGTCATCAGCGGTGAGCGTGCGGCAGGCCGTGCAGGCGTAGGCGCCGTATTCGGTTCCAAGAACCTGAAGGCCATTGTTGCCACCGGAAACCACAATGTTCCTATCTATGACTACGACAAGGCGCTTAAGCATCATCAAAAATGGGCTGAAGCCCTTAAAAAGCACCCTCTTACCGGCAACCAGCTGCCCAGACTGGGCACCGCAGGTCTGGTATCACAGATGCAGATGCGCGGTATCCTCTCCACCAGAAACTACGCCTACGGCCAGTTCGACAAGTTTGAAAAGGTCAATGGTGAGTTGCTTGCCGAGGAATACAATATCATAAACAAGGGCTGTATGTCCTGTCCCATGAAATGCGCCCGCACCGTAAGCGTCAACGGCAAGGAAGTCAAGGGTCCCGAGCTTGAAACCCTCGGTCTTCTCGGCGGCGGCATCATGAACGATAATCTTGAGCTTATTCTCCGTTGGAACAACGAGCTTGACGAGCTGGGCATGGATACCATCTCTGCTTCCAGCACTCTCGCATGGGCAATGGAGGCAAACGAAAAAGGTCTTTGGAAAAACGGCCTTGAATTCGGAAAGACCGCCAACATATCCAAGACATTTGAAAACATTGCCTATCGCCGCGGCATCGGCAATGAGCTTGCAGAAGGCTCACGCTGGCTCAGCAAAAAGTACGGCGGCGAGGAATTTGCAATTCAGTCCAAGGGTCTTGAGCTTGCAGCCTACGAACCCCGCCGTGCAGTCGGTCAGGGTCTTGGCTACGCAGTTGCAAACCGCGGCGGCTGCCACCTCAACGGCGGTTATCTGGTAATCCTTGAAGGTCTGGGTCTTTATACCGACACCCAGACTCCTCACGCAAAGGCTGACCTGTGTATGTTCATGCAGGACCTTATGGAGTCTGTTTCCTGCGGCGGTCAGTGTCTGTTCACCAGCTACGCCGTATTCCCCGATTTCCTGATTTCCAAGCCTAACAGCATAATCACAAAGATAGTAAACAAGGTTATCCCCTTCATAGGCTGGGCAGTTCGTATGCTGAACAAGCTCCCCAGAATTATGCACCTTAACCTTCCCTTCATTCCTCACACCACCGAGCTCAAGCATTCTGTTGGCATGAAAGGTATGACCCTGGGCGAATTCATCCAGATTGGTGAAAGAAGCTACAACGTCGAGCGTGCAGTAAACGCCAAATTCGGTGTTTCCGCAGCTATGGACACTTTGCCCAAACGTCTTACCGATGTTCCTCAGAATCCTAACAACCCCAAGACCAAGGTTCCTCTTGAAACAATGAAGAAGACTTACTATAAAGCACGTGGTTGGGATAAGAACGGTCTGCCTACAGAAAAGAAGCTGCGGCAGATGAAGATTATTGATTGATGAAGGGAGAAAACTATGGTTACTGTTAAACTGTTCGGCACCTTCCGTCTTGACAGCAGACTCAACGACGCCATTGAGATGGATGTCAAAAAAGTAAAAGACATTTACCCCCTTATTATCACAGAAATCAAAAAGCATGACCCCTGCACCGCCCTTACCGAAGCTGACTTCAAAGGTTGCGTTGTTTCCGTAAACGGAACACAGGTCAACCTGAGGCACAAACTCAATGACGGCGATGTGGTTTATCTCATGCCCGCAGTAGCAGGAGGTTGATTCGATGCCAGCATACTCCATAAACAAAGATATATGTGACGGCTGCGATGCCTGCCGTACGGCCTGCCCTGCAGGCGCAATCAGCGGCGAGCAGTACAAAAAGCACAAAATTGACCCCGACATTTGCTACAACTGCGGTCTCTGCGGCGAGCTCTGCGATAACGGTGCCATTGTCGATGGCTTCGGCACTCCCGTAAAGATGCGTGCCCGTGAAGATTGGAAAACCCCCATCATTGACCGTGCGATGTGTGTCGGCTGCCGTGTCTGCGTTGAGGACTGTCCTCAGTTTGCACTTGAGCTGAGCGAGCCCGGTTTCCACGGAAACATTCACGTATTTGCCGAGCTTAAATATCCCGAAAGATGCATCGGCTGCGGAAAATGTGCAAAGCGCTGCCCCGTTGGTGCAATTGCTCTGGGCCGAGCTGTTATTGAGGATACCGTAATCCCCGTAAATTACGATGCCCAGAATGAAGCCGTTCCCGAGCACGACCATGCTTCTCTGATTGAATCTATTCATGACTCTCTGCACGGTCTGTTTGAGGAAACAAAGAACTGATTATGGCCTATCGGATTACAGACAAGTGTATTGGCTGTGAGGATTGCGTCAGGCATTGCACCGGCGGTGCGATAAAAACTGTACTTGACGAGGCAAAAAAATACTGTACAATAGATTCAGACCTTTGTGTTTCCTGCGGTCACTGTGCGCTGTTCTGTAAAGAAGGCGCAGTAGTTGACGGCAAAGGGAAAACAGTCAAACCCATTCCCGAGGAGGAACGCAGCGTTCCGGAAATCAACCTTGATGTCTGCAACGGCTGCATGCTCTGCGTGGAAAGTTGCCCCGAATACGCTCTTGGAATGATAAAAGTAACGCGCACCTATTCAGTTGCGGCGCTTATGAGCCCTGAAAACTGTTTAGGCTGCGGTCATTGCTATAGAAGCTGTCCCGTTCGGGCAATCAAGCTGATAAAAAGGAAGGATCTCAATGCTGCAGGTTAAAACTCCCGCCGATGCACTAAACATTATAAAAGAAAACTTTAAAGGCAGTATCTCCACAGAGGAGATACTGCCTCTTCACGCTTCATTAGGCCGGATTCTCGCCAAAGATATTCTCGCAGAGGAGAATGTTCCCGGCTTCACGCGCAGCAGCGTTGACGGCTATGCCGTCAGAGCCGCCGACACCTTCGGCTGTTCTGACTCCATGTCCGCAATACTGAAGCTTCGCGGCGTTGTAAACATGGGCGAGCCCGCAAAATTCAGTCTTGCCCCGGGTGAATGCGCCTATGTGCCCACGGGCGGAGCAATTCCCGACGGAGCTGACGCCGTTGTCATGATTGAATACGCCGAGAGCTACGGCGGCGGAGAAATAGGTGTACTCAAACCCGTAGCTCCGGGCAACAATGTGGTATATATAGGTGACGATGTTTTCCCGGGCAAAACCGTTCTCAAAAAAGGGCGTGTAATCCGTTCCGAAGATATCGGCGCTCTTGCCGCACTCGGAATATGTGAGCTCAGCGTTGTGAGGAAGCCAGTCGTGGGAATACTTTCAACGGGCGATGAGCTTGTTGATATCAGCGAAAAGCCTGCGATCGGTCAGGTACGCGATGTAAACTCCGCGATGCTTTCCGCCGCAGTTCAGAGCTTCGGCGGTGAACCTAAATGCCTCGGCATAGTACGCGACGGCTATGTAAAGCTCCGCAGCGCACTAAACTCCGCCCTTGTGGATTGCGATATGGTTCTGATTTCCGGCGGCAGCTCTGTAGGACAGATGGACTCCACCTGTGCCGTAATCGATGAACGCGGCAAGCTCCTTCTTCACGGCATAGCCATGAAGCCCGGCAAACCCACAATTGTCGGAAATGTTGACGGCAAGCCCGTTTTCGGTCTCCCGGGCCACCCTCTTGCCGCACACTTTGTGGCAAAAATTTTTGTTAAGCCGCTTGTCGAGCAAATGCTCGGCTGTTCAACCAGAAATTATGCGGTAAAAGCCGTGCTTACCGAGGCCGTTTCCGCAAATCACGGCAGAGAGCAGTTCAGCGGCGCGGTTCTGTTTGAGGAAAACGGTGTCACCTATGTTAAGCCCGTTCACAGCAAATCGGGACTGATAAGCACTCTTGCAGGCTGCGACGGTTATTTTGTCGTCCCCCGTGACTGCGAGGGATTTGCAAAGGGTACGGAAATCGAGGTTATCGTATGAAATTCAATTACCTGACAAATATTCCTCTTGAGCAGGCACGCAGCGAATATATCGCCGCATTGACCGCAAAGGGCATGAAGGCAAAGGGCGAGGAAATCTCCGTTCAGGCTTCCTGCGGCAGAATCACATTTTCTCCGGTTTACGCAAAAATCTGCTCTCCCCACTATCACGCAAGCGCAATGGACGGAATTGCGCTGAAGGCTTCCCTTACCTTCGGTGCAAGCGAAACAACTCCCGTTGTGCTGAAGCCCTCCGACTTTATTCAGGTCGATACCGGCGACCCAATTCCCGAGGAATGCGACGCCGTTATCATGATTGAGGACGTAATATATGACGATGACGGCAGCGTTCGTCTTTTCTCCGCCGCTGCACCCTGGCAGCATATCCGTCAGATTGGCGAGGATATTTGCGCGGGCGAAATGATTCTCCCCGCAGGTGTTGAGATAACACCTGCCGCAATCGGTGCCATGATTGCAGGCGGCTGCCTTAAGATTGAGGTTGTGAAAAAGCCCGTCATAGCCATTATTCCCACGGGTGACGAGGTCGTTCCTCCCACCGACGAGCCCAAGCCCGGTGACGTGCTTGAGTTCAACTCCTCCATTTTCTCCGCAATGACGGAAAAATGGGGCGGAGTTGCAAAGACCTATCCCATAGTTCCCGACAAGCCCGAGCTTCTCCGCGCAACCTTGAAGCAGGCCGTTTCCGAATGTGACGCGGTACTGTTAAACGCGGGTTCCTCCGCGGGACGAGATGACTATGCCGTCAGCATTATCGGAGAGCTTGCCGAGGTGCTCTACCACGGCATTGCAATAAAGCCGGGCAAGCCCGCAATTCTTGCCTGCGCAGGTGAAAAGGCCGTGCTCGGTGTCCCCGGTTATCCAGTTTCGGGCATTATAGTAATAGAAGAATTTCTGAAACCGATACTTGAAATAATGTGCGGCAAACAGAAGGACAGCTCACAGTTTGTTGATGCAGTCCTCTCACGCCCCGTAGTTTCAGGTCTAAAATATAAAGAATTTGTCCGTGTCAGAATGGGCGCGGTAGGCGGAAAGCTTGTTGCCTCTCCCCTCAACCGCGGTGCAGGCGTTGTTTCCTCTTTCATGAAGGCCGACGGCATTCTCGAAGTTCCGCAGGGTACCGAGGGCTTTGAAGCAGGCGAAACCGTCAGAGTCAAGCTTCTCCGTCCTCTCAGCGAGCTTGAAAACAGCGTTGTTGTAATCGGAAGCCATGACCCTCTGCTTGATGAGCTTGGCAATATGCTCCATGCCGCCGACAAGGAGCTTTACATGAGCTCCTCTCATGTTGGCTCAATGGGCGGAATTATGGCAATCCGTCGAGGTGAGGCGCACGCTGCAGGCTGTCACCTTCTCGACGAAGCCGACGGCAGCTATAACACCTCCTACCTGCATCGCTATTTTGCCAACGGCGGTGTGCGCCTTGTTGAATGCGTAGGCAGAACGCAGGGCATCATGGTGCAGAAGGGCAACCCTCTCGGCATCAGCGGAATTGAAGATTTGTTCAAAGGGAATTTGCGTTATGTAAACCGCCAAAAAGGTTCAGGCACCCGTGTTCTGCTTGATTATCTGTGCAGGAAGAACGGCTTTGACGTGTCGAAGCTCTACGGCTATGAGCGTGAGGAGCTGACCCACACTTCCGTTGCGGCGCAGATTGCAGCCGACAGCGCTGATGCGGGTCTCGGCATTTATTCCGCGGCGCAGATGTACGGACTCGACTTCGTTCCCGTCTGCACTGAGCAGTATGACCTCATCATTCCCGATTTTGCGTGGGAAACCGAGGCAGTTCAGAAGCTCATCGAGGTATTGAAATCCGAGGCGTTCAGAGACCGCCTCAATGAAATGGGCGGTTATACCCTTGAAAACCCCGGTGAAGTCAGAGAGAGATTTTAAGGAGAATTGTCATGGCATACACAGCAGCAGTTATAACAGTAAGCGATAAATGCAGCGTCGGCGAGAGAGTTGACACAAGCGGCCCCGCGGTAAAGGAAATGCTCACCGAGGCCGGCTTCGAGGTTAAGTACACCTCAATCGTTCCCGATGAGCGCAGTATTATTTCTTCCGAAATTATCAAATGCGAATACGAAATCGATGCTGACCTGATTATAACCACCGGCGGCACAGGACTGTCAAAGCGCGATGTAACTCCCGAAGCAACAAAGGCAGTAATCGACTATGAAATTCCCGCAATTCCCCAGACCATGCTTTATTACAGTCTGCAGTTCACTCCCCGTGCCATGCTTTCAAGGGCTGTTGCAGGCGTAAGAAATGACGGACTTATCATCAATCTCCCGGGCAGCGAAAAGGCGGCACGCGAAAACTTAAGCGCAATTATCGGCACTCTCGACCATGCGCTGAAAATGATTGCAGGAGAAGGTCATAACTGATGGACTACAAAAACTCCCTTGACGAAAAAGAGCGTCTGAGGCTGAAAAGCAGTCATGTCTGCGTAGTGGGCTGCGGAGGTCTCGGCGGATATATTGCAGAGCTTCTGATTAGGCTCGGTGTAGGGAAAATCACCGTTGTTGACGGCGATTGCTTTGACGAGTCAAACCTTAACCGCCAGCTCACCTGCACTCTCGAAAGCCTCGGCAAAAGCAAGGCGGAAGCCGTAAAGGAACGCTCCGCGCTTATTAATCCCGCAGTTGAGATTATTGCAGTTAAAGAATTTCTCAATGAAGAAAACGCAGTTCAGCTCATTAGCGGCTGCGACCTCGTGCTTGACGCGCTTGACAGCATGGATGCGCGGCGTACTCTTCACGCTGCCTGCAAAAAGCTCGGTATTCCAATGGTTTTCGGCGCAATCGGTCCCTGGCACATTCAGTTTGGAGTCATTCCTCCCGAATCTGAAATGTTTAAAAAAATATCCTCCTCCCCCGATTATCATGGGGAGAGTATGCTGTCCTTTATCCCCTCTCTCTGCGCCTCATATCAGGTGGGAGAAGCGGTAAAGCTTCTGACTGGAAACGCATCGGAGCTTATGGGCAGAATCTGCGACATTGACCTTATGACAAATGAGCAGATAATAATTGAAGTATAAAAAAGCTGAGATTAAATCTCAGCTTTTTTATTCTTTATATTCAGCAACACGATTGCCGAGAGAACGAGGACAATACCCGCAACGCTCAGCGGTGTCGGCATTTCATTATAAATAAGGAATCCGAGCAGGGTTGCAACAACGGGCTCAATGGAGGCCATTATTGAGGCCTTGCCGTTTTCAAGTCCCTCAAGACTTTTGGTGTACAGCAGGTATGGCATGAAGCAGGTAATTACGCCCGTGCCGATTGCGTACAGCAGGTTTGTTCCCGTGGAAAATGCAACGGCATAACTCTCCGCACCGTCAATTATAACGGCGCCAATTGCCGCAAGGGCGCAGGAGTAAAAGTTTATGGTAAATGTGGAGTATCCTCTATTAATCGCAAAGCGGCTGAAAATGCTGTACAGCGCGTAGCAGATGCCCGAGCCGATTCCGAGGGCAAGTCCCGTGGGGGTAATGTGACCGTCGCCGCTTCCAATGCCCGAAACAAGACAGCAGCCCGCAAAGGCAATGAGCATAGCGGCAATTTTCCTACCGGTAATTTTTTCGGAGAAAAGCGGTGCGGACATTATGATGACAAAAAACGGTGCGGTATAAAGCAATATTGCCGCGGCAGAAAGGCTCATATAGTCCATGGCCTTGAAGTAGCACCAGCCGAATACGAGCAGGGATATTACACCGCTTCCGAGAAATACCCACGCGTCCTTCAGTTTTACCTTGAAAGCATTGCGGTCAGTCAGAAGCATAACCGCCGCAAAAACAAGCGCGCCGAAGGTGCATCTTATTGTAATAACTCCCATGGCGGAGAGACCCATTCCGTCAAGACTTCTGCGGAAGAAGCCCATAGTACCCCAGAATATGCCCGCGCCTATGGCCAACAGAGAATATTTGTTTTTCATTTTAAACCTCATTTCTGTGTCTAACGAGAGTATAATAGTTTTTAACGCACGAATTGTCAACGGTATATAAATAAGATTGACATTAATTCGTTTTCTGTGCTATTATTATCAGCGCACGCGGGTATGATGGAATTGGCAGACATGCAAGATTTAGGTTCTTGTGCGAGAGCGTGCAGGTTCGACCCCTGTTACCCGCACCAAAA